>NZ_JBHWJK010000004.1:0-393200 GCF_042731455.1 Streptomyces sp. NPDC059852
GTGGCGGCCTGCGTGGCGGGCGGCGGCCTCTGGTACTTCGACTCCGTCCCCGGCACCGGACGCGAGGAACCGTCCGCCGCGCGCGGAGCCGGCGCCGCCGTGCCGGACGAACTCGTCGAGCCCAGCCCGGTCAGCACCTCGGCGTCGCCGCCGGCGTCGGCCGCGACGTCCCCGTCGGCGTCCGCCGAGCCCTCGAAGAAGGCCACCCCCTCCCCGTCCGCGAAGAAGACGGAGAAGGCCACGCCGACCACCCAGGCCCCCACCCGCGCGTCCCGCAAGGCGGCCGCGGCCCCCCAGGCGCAGCAGACCCCCTCCGGCACCGTCGCCCAGGTCGTCGCCCTGGTGAACAAGGAGCGCGCCACCGCCGGATGCGGCCCCCTCGCCGAGGACTCCCTGCTCGACACGTCGGCGCGGAAGCACTCCGAGGACATGGCCGCCCGTGACTTCTTCGACCACACCAACCCCGACGGCGCCGACCCCGGGCAGCGCATCACGGCCGCCGGCTACCGCTGGTCCACGTACGGCGAGAACATCGCGATGGGGCAGCAGACCCCCGAGGCCGTGATGGAGTCCTGGATGAACAGCCCCGGCCACCGCGCCAACATCCTCAACTGCTCGTTCAAGGACATCGGCGTCGGTGTCCACGAGGGCCCCGGCGGCCCGTGGTGGACCCAGAACTTCGGCGCCAAGCTCTGACGGCGCGCCCGGCCGCCGCAGGAAGGCCGCCGGCGCGGGTCACAGGCCCAGCGCGTCGCCGTTCGTGGTGAGGGGCTGCTCGGTCCAGATCGTCTTGCGGTTGGGGCCGTACCGGGTGCCCCACCGCTCCGCCAGCTGGGCCACCAGGAACAGACCGCGTCCGCCCTCGTCGGTGCTGCTGGCCTGGCGCAGATGCGGCGAGGTGCTGCTGGAGTCGGAGACCTCGCAGATCAGATGCCCGTCCCGGATCAGCCGCAGTTGCACGGGCCCGCCGGCGTACCGGTAGGCGTTGGTGACCAGTTCGCTCACGATGAGTTCGGTGGTGAAGGCCAGCTCCTCGTCGAGACCCCACTCGGACAGCTGATCCCGCACCAGGGCCCGGGCGTCCCCGGCGGCCGTCGGCTCGGCCGGCAGCTCCCAGGTGGCCACGTTTCCCGCGGGCAGGACGCGGGTGCGGCCCAGCAGCAGGGTGACGTCGTCCTCGGGCCGGCCGGGCAGCATGGCGTCCTCCACCGCCTTGCAGGTGTGCTCCAGCGACGGGGACGCGCCGGCCAGCGTGCTCCGCAGCAGGGCCAGTCCCTCGTCGATGTCGCGGTCGCCGGCCGTCAGCAGGCCGTCGCTGCACAGGGCGATCAGACTGCCCTCCGCCAGCTCGCACTCGGCGCTCTCGAACGGCAGCCCGCCCAGGCCCAGCGGAGGTCCGGCGGGCACGTCGACATCCAGTACCCCCCCGTCCGGGTCCAGCAGAATCGGCGGCGGATGCCCGGCGCGGGCCATCGCGCAGTGCCGGGAGACGGGGTCGTAGATGGCGTACAGGCAGGTGGCGCCCACGAGCTGGGGGGCGTGGGCGTCGGCCTGCCGCTGCTCGGTGGCGAGATGGTCCACCAGGTCGTCCAGCCGGGACAGCACCTCGTCGGGCGCCAGATCGAGATGGGCCAGGGTGTGCACGGCGGCCCGCAGCCGCCCCATCGTGGCGGAGGCGTGCATGCCGTGCCCGACCACGTCGCCGACCACCAGGGCGACGCGCAGCCCCGACAGCGGGATGACGTCGAACCAGTCGCCGCCCACCCCGGTGGAGGCCCGCGCCGGCAGATAGCGGTGCGCGGTCTCGACGGCCGGCTGCTCCGGCATCTCACCGGGCAGCAGACTGCGCTGCAGGGCCTCGGCGGCCTGGTGCTGCTGGGTGTAGCGGCGGGCGTTGTCGATGCAGACGGCGGCCCGGGCGGCGAACTCCTCGGCGAGGGTCAGGTCGTCCGCCTCGAAGGGCTCCGGCCGCTGCGAGCGCCACAGGGAGACCACGCCGAGCACCACACCGCGGGCGGCGAGCGGGACCACGATCAGCGAGTGGACACCGGCCTCCAGTGCCTGCCGGGCCCGATCCGGTTCGGCGGTGATCCAGCCCGAGCCCGACTCCAGGGCGGGCAGCAGCACGGGCCGCCGCTCGGCCAGGCAGCGGTGCGGAGCGGTGTCCGCGGGGAAGAAGAACTGGTGGCCCTCGGGGTACATCAGCCGCAGCCCCTCGCGCCGGATCGCGCGGGCCGCCATCCGGCGCAGCGGGCCCATGCTGTCCGCCTCCGGCTCCTCGCCGCGCGTCACCGGTTCCAGCAGATCCACCGAGAGGGCGTCGGCGAGCTCCGGCACGGCCGCCTCCGCGAGCTCGCGGGCGGTCCGGGCCACGTCCAGGGTGCTGCCGATGCGGGTGCCGGCCTGGTTCAGCAGAGCGAGCCTCCGGCGGGCCCGGTGCCGGTCGGTGACGTCCTCGACGATCTCGGTCACGCCCAGCACCCGGCCGCTCGGGTCCTCCATCCGGAAGGCGGAGACGGAGATCACGATCTCCTTGTGCGGGTCGGCGAGCAGCCGGCACCGGTGCTCCGCGAAGATCAGCGGCCGGCCGGTGTCCAGGACGGTCTGGAGCTTGCCCTCCACCCAGTCCGCGACCGGGCCGAGCAGGAACTCGCCGGCGCGCCGCCCCCGGTAGGCGTCGGCCGGCAGTCCGCCGAACCGGGCGATCGCCTGGTTCACCCGCAGCACCCGCAGGTCCGGTCCGAGCACCACCACCCCGATCGGGGAGCGCAGGAAGAAGCCGTCCAGCACGGCGCGGTCGATCTCCCACTGCGTGATCTCCTGGGCGAGCGAGCCGACCAGCAGCCACTCGTCCCCGCCGCCCAGCCGCTGCACCCGCCGCGCCCGGAACCCCACGTGCAGCCGGCGCCCGGAGCGGTGCAGCACCGGCAGCAGCCCGAACCAGCCGTGCTCCCGCAGACAGGAGCGGGCGGCCTGAGCGACGACACCCTCGTCACCGGCGTCGACCAGGAACTCGTGCACGGGCCGGCCCAGCGCCTCGTCCGCCCGGTACCCGAGCAGCTCGGTCGCCTTCTCGCTCCAGGCGACCACCCGCCCACGCCGGTCCAGCACGGCCGCCGCGGACCGGAGCACCGAGAACGGGTCCTCCGGACTCTCATTGAGCGACGTAGGGGATGTGTCGTGCATCGCCCACCCATCTCGCGCCGTACGCGGGACCCCGGGGGCCCGGCGCACGGGCGCTGCTGCCGTTCCGTATGCCTGGCCTTGCAGCGTTCCCTCTCAGTATCAGCCGAGTGTCCACCCCGTGCTTGATCACGACCGCCGGGGTGCCTCGGTCGGGTGACGGCCCGTCCGTGCCGTCTCACCTGGGCAGGGCCCGTGCGAGGAGCACGGCCACGTCGTCGTCGGCCGTGCCGGGCACGAGGTCCGCCAGGAGGTCGTCGCAGATCCGCTCCAGCGGCTGGCCGGGGTCGCGGACCGCGCGCGCCAGCCGGCGCATGCCCTGTTCCAGGTCGGTGCCCCGGGTCTCGATCAGCCCGTCGGTGTACGCCAGCAGGAGGCCGCGCGGCTCCAGACGCAGATGCTGCACCCGCCAGTCCTGCCGGCCCACACCCAGCGGCGGGCCCGCCGGGCCGTCCAGGAAGGCGACCGTGCCCCGGTCGGCGACCAGAGGGGGCGGATGGCCCGCGCTGGCGACCAGGCAGTGCCCGGAGACCGGATCGTGCACGGCGTACAGACAGGTGGCCATCTCGTTCTCCCCGAGGTCGGCCACGACGGCGTCCAGGTACCGCAGCACCTGGTCGGGGGTGGTGTCGCGGCGCGCCAGGGTCCGTACGGCGGTGCGCAGCTGGCCCATGACGGCCGCCGCGTGGATGCCGTGCCCCATCACGTCCCCGATCACCAGGGCGGTCCGCCCGCCCGGCAGGGCGATCGCGTCGAACCAGTCCCCGCCGACCTCGTGCTCGCCGGCCGGCAGATAGCGCCCCGTGAGCTCCAGGCCGCGCACGTCCGGCAGGCAGGGGTCCATGAGGCTGCGCTGCAGGGTGAGCGCGGCGTCCCGCTCCCGGCTGTACATACGGGCGTTGTCGATGTTCAGCGCCGCCCGCGCGACCAGCTCGTCGATCAGCAGCGTGTCCTGGTCGTCGAACGGCTCGCGGTCCCTCGTCCGTGACACCACCACCGCGCCGAGCACCGTCCCCCGCGCCACCAGGGGCACCAGCCGCGCCGAGCCGACCCGCGCGTACAGGTAGGCGCGCAGCGGTTCCGCCTCGGGGGCGGGGATCAGCTGCCGGATGTCGGCGAGGTACAGGTTCATCGCCCGGCCGTCCTCGATGACCCGCTCGTACACCGATCCGCGCGGGACCTGCTGGGTCATGCCGACCGCGAGCTGGTCCGCCGGTGCCCGCGGGTCGGTGAAGGAAGCGGCCACCCGGCGGACCACGCCGTGCGCGGACGCGGCGGTCTCGTCCGGCGCCACCGCCTCCTCCAGCAGCTGGACGTCCGCGGAGTCGGCCAGCCGGGGCACCAGCACCCGGACGACCTCCTCGGCCGTCTGCCGCAGATCCAGGGTCGAGCCCATCTGCGCGCCCGCCTCCGCGAGCAGCGCCAGGCGGCGCCGGGCCCGCTCGGCCTCCAGATGGGCGCGCTGTTCGCGGGTCACGTCGATCAGCGAGGCGATCACCCCGACGCGCCGGCCGGCCGGGCCGAGCAGCGGCGCGTAGGAGCACGACCAGGTGCGCCGCCGTGCCGGGTCCGCGCCGGACGAGGTGTGCCGGTGGTCCACCACGGCCTCGCCCCGCTCCAGGACCCCCCGCATCACCGTCTCCAGGGCGGCCGCGCCGGGCGCGACGTCCGTGACGCCGCGGCCGACGTGGTCGGCGGCCGGGACGCCGTCCATCCGGGCCATCGCCTCGTTGACCCGCAGGAACCGCAGATCGGGGCCGAGCATGGCGAGCCCGACGGGGGACTGCTCGAACAGACCCTCCAGCGCCGCCAGCGCGTCGCGCATCCCCTCCACGGCGGAGGTGTCCGCCGCGATGGCCAGCACGCCGGTGCGGCCCCGGGCGTCCGGGATCGGGCAGTGCCACAACTCCATGTCGACGAGGCCGCCGTCGCGATGGCGGACGGGCAGCCGCGCCACCACCGCCGCGCCGGTCCGCGCCGAGCCGGCCAGCCGGTCCGCGAGCCGGTGCTTCTCCTCGGGGACGAGCGCCAGCTTGGCGTCCCGCCCCAGCATCTGCTCCGGGGTGTGCCCCAGCAGGTCCTGCGCGGTCGGCGACCACTGCACCAGAATCCCGTCGCCGTCGGCCACCCACAGGGCCAGCGGCAGCAGATCCCCGAAGACACCCGCGTGGCCCGCCGCGGACGTGGGCGGGCCCGTCGGGTCGCCGATCGCGTCGTGCGTCGGCACACCGTGGTCAATCGCGCCGGCCATGAGGCACCTCGCTCACACCTCCCGCGACGACGGAAGGCTCAGGAACAGCGTAGGCCCGTCGGGTCGCTCGCGTACGGGCGGTCGCTCGCGTACGGGCGTGCGCACCGGCCGGGCGCCGGGCCGGGCGCCGGGCCGGCCCGTCAGTGGCCCGGCTCACATAGCGTGGAAACGATCGCCCCGACACCATGGGTGCTCAGTCTCCGGCCGAAGGGATCAAGAATGTTCCGCAAGGTGCTGGTCGCCAACCGCGGGGAGATCGCGATTCGCGCGTTCCGCGCGGGCTACGAGCTGGGCGCGCGCACCGTCGCCGTCTTCCCGCACGAGGACCGCAACTCCCTGCACCGGCTGAAGGCAGACGAGGCGTACGAGATAGGGCAGCCCGGGCACCCGGTGCGCGCCTACCTCTCCGTCGAGGAGATCGTCCGCGCCGCCCGCCGCGCCGGAGCGGACGCCGTCTACCCCGGCTACGGCTTCCTGTCCGAGAACCCCGACCTGGCGCGGGCCTGCGAGGAGGCCGGCATCACCTTCGTCGGCCCCAGCGCGGACATCCTGGAGCTGACCGGCAACAAGGCCCGCGCGGTCGCCGCCGCCCGGGAGGCCGGCGTCCCCGTGCTCGGCTCGTCGGCGCCCTCCACCGACGTCGACGAACTCGTCCGCGCCGCCGACGGCATCGGCTTCCCGATCTTCGTCAAGGCCGTCGCCGGCGGCGGCGGGCGCGGCATGCGCCGCGTCGAGGAGCCCGCCCAACTGCGCGAGGCCATCGAGGCGGCGTCCCGCGAGGCGGCGTCGGCGTTCGGCGACTCCACCGTCTTCCTGGAGAAGGCCGTCGTCGAGCCCCGCCACATCGAGGTGCAGATCCTCGCCGACGGCCAGGGCGACGTGATCCACCTGTACGAGCGGGACTGCTCCGTGCAGCGCCGCCACCAGAAGGTCATCGAGCTGGCCCCCGCGCCCAACCTCGACCCGGAGCTGCGCGACCGCATCTGCGCCGACGCCGTCCGCTTCGCCCGGCAGATCGGCTACCGCAACGCGGGCACCGTGGAGTTCCTGCTCGACCGGGACGGCAACCACGTCTTCATCGAGATGAACCCGCGCATCCAGGTCGAGCACACCGTGACCGAGGAGGTCACCGACGTCGACCTGGTGCAGGCGCAGCTGCGGATCGCCGCCGGCGAGACCCTGGCCGACCTCGGCCTCGCCCAGGAGACGGTCACCCTGCGCGGCGCCGCCCTCCAGTGCCGCATCACCACCGAGGACCCCGCCAACGGCTTCCGCCCGGACACCGGCCGCATCAGCGCCTACCGCTCACCGGGCGGCTCCGGCATCCGGCTCGACGGCGGAACCACCCACGCCGGTACGGAGATCAGCGCCCACTTCGACTCCATGCTGGTCAAACTGACCTGCCGGGGCCGGGACTTCCCCACCGCCGTGGGCCGCGCCCGGCGTGCCGTGGCCGAGTTCCGCATCCGCGGCGTCGCCACCAACATCCCCTTCCTGCAGGCGGTCCTCGACGACCCCGACTTCCAGGCCGGCCGGGTCACCACGTCGTTCATCGAGCAGCGCCCGCACCTGCTCACCGCCCGCCACTCCGCCGACCGCGGCACGAAGCTGCTCACCTACCTCGCCGACGTCACCGTCAACAAGCCGCACGGCGAACGCCCCGACCTCCTCGACCCGCTGACCAAGGTGCCCCCGCTCCCGGCCGGCGACCCGGCCCCGGGCTCACGGCAGAAGCTCGCCGAACTCGGCCCCGAGGGCTTCGCGCACTGGCTGCGGTCCTCGCCGACCATCGGCATCACCGACACCACGTTCCGCGACGCCCACCAGTCGCTGCTCGCCACCCGGGTGCGCACCAAGGACATGCTCGCCGTGGCCCCGGTGGTGGCCCGCACCCTCCCCCAGCTGCTGTCCCTGGAGTGCTGGGGCGGCGCGACGTACGACGTGGCCCTGCGCTTCCTCGCCGAGGACCCGTGGGAGCGGCTGGCGGCCCTGCGGGAGGCAGTGCCGAACATCTGCCTGCAGATGCTGCTGCGCGGCCGCAACACCGTCGGCTACACGCCGTACCCCACCGAGGTGACCGACGCGTTCGTGCAGGAGGCGGCGGCCACCGGCATCGACATCTTCCGCATCTTCGACGCCCTCAACGACGTCTCCCAGATGCGCCCCGCCATCGAGGCCGTACGCGAGACCGGGACGGCCGTCGCCGAGGTGGCGCTGTGCTACACCTCCGACCTGTCCGACCCGTCGGAGCGCCTGTACACCCTGGACTACTACCTGCGCCTCGCCGAGCAGATCGTCGAGGCGGGCGCGCACGTCCTCGCCGTCAAGGACATGGCGGGGCTGCTGCGGGCGCCGGCCGCGGCGAGGCTGGTGTCGGCGCTGCGCCGGGAGTTCGAGCTGCCGGTGCACCTGCACACCCACGACACCGCGGGCGGCCAGCTCGCCACCTACCTCGCCGCGATCCAGGCGGGCGCCGACGCGGTCGACGGAGCCGTGGCGTCCATGGCCGGCACCACCTCCCAGCCGTCGCTGTCGGCGATCGTCGCCGCCACCGACCACTCCGAGCGGCCCACCGGCCTCGACCTCCAGGCGGTCGGCGACCTGGAGCCGTACTGGGAGAGCGTCCGCAAGGTCTACGCCCCCTTCGAGGCGGGCCTCGCCTCGCCGACCGGCCGGGTCTACCACCACGAGATCCCCGGCGGGCAGCTCTCCAACCTGCGCACCCAGGCCGTCGCCCTCGGCCTCGGCGACCGCTTCGAGGAGATCGAGGCGATGTACGCCGCCGCGGACCGGATGCTCGGCCGGCTCGTCAAGGTCACCCCCTCCTCGAAGGTCGTCGGTGACCTCGCGCTGCACCTGGTGGGCGCCGGCGTCTCCCCGGCCGACTTCGAGGCGTCGCCGGACCGCTTCGACATCCCCGACTCCGTCATCGGCTTCCTGCGCGGGGAGCTGGGCACCCCGCCCGGCGGCTGGCCCGAGCCGTTCCGCACCAAGGCGCTCCAGGGCCGCGCCGAGGCCAAGCCGGTCCCGGAGCTCGGCGCCGACGACCGCGAGGGCCTGGCCAAGGACCGGCGCGCCACGTTGAACCGGCTGCTGTTCCCCGGCCCGACGCGCGAGTTCGAGACGCATCGCGACTCCTACGGCGACACCAGCGTCCTGGACAGCAAGGACTTCTTCTACGGGCTGCGCCCGGGCAAGGAGTACGCCGTCGACCTGGAGCGCGGGGTGCGGCTGCTCATCGAGCTGCAGGCCGTCGGCGACGCCGACGAGCGCGGTATGCGCACCGTGATGTCCACCCTGAACGGCCAGCTGCGGCCCATCCAGGTCCGGGACCGTGCCGCGGCCACGGACGTCCCGGTGACGGAGAAGGCCGACCGGTCGAACCCCGGCCATGTCGCGGCACCGTTCGCGGGTGTCGTCACCCTCACGGTCGGCGAGGGCGACGCGGTGGAGGCCGGCGCCACGGTCGCCACCATCGAGGCCATGAAGATGGAGGCGTCCATCACCGCCGGGAAGTCCGGCCGGGTGTCCCGGCTCGCCATCGGGCGGATCCAGCAGGTGGAGGGCGGCGACCTGCTCGTGGAAATCGCCTGAGCCGACCCGCCGACCGGCGGTACCGCCGTACCGCCGTACGGCCGAGCGCCCCGCGCCGGGAGTCATCCCGCGCGGGGCGCCGCCGTCACTGGTCCCGCCAGCCGAACCGGCGGTCGACCACCGTCGCGAACTCCTCCAGCGTCACCACCTCGTCGCCGTTCAGGTCGGCGGCGTCGAACAGCGCGGACGAGTCGTTCTCGTCCCCCAGACCCCAGGGCGGCAGATCCCCCGAGGCGGCCAGCGAAGGTCCCTTGGACCGCAGCGCGACGATGACCTCCGCGCGGGTCAGCGTCCCGCTGTCGTCGAGGTCGAGGGCTTCGAACAGCCGTCGTGCCTTGTCGCTCATGATGCGCGTCCTCCTGTCGCGGGGAGCCGGACGGTCCCTCGCCCGTACGAAGACGTGTTCCCCCGCCCGCCGGTTGCTCCCCCCGTCCGCGGGCCGCGGACGGCGACGCCCGGCCCCCTCCGTCACCCGAATGCCGCTCCCGGAGTGGGCCGGAGGGGCGAGGCCGGGTGCCCGGTGCTTCCGTGGTGGAAGGCATCCGCGTGCACCCGCACCCGAGGAGGCAGGATGGCGGACGGACCGGCCGCGAGCGCCGGCACGGCGACAGCGCCGCACGAGGACTTCGAGCGGATCGGCGCCGTCGCCGACGCCGTCCTCTACGAGGGCTATCTGCTCTACCCGTACCGCCGCTCCTCCGCGAAGAACCGGGTCCGCTGGCAGTTCGGCGTGCTCTTCCCCCGCGACCGGGTGGAGGCCGACGGCCCCGTCACCCCGACCGTGTCCGGCTCCGCCGACTCCTGGTACCAGCGCACCGAGTGCCTGCTGCGCACCCCGCGCCCCGACGCCTCGGTGCACGTCCGGCTGCGCTTCCTTCAGCTGCAGCGCAAACAGGTCCAGGAGACCGGCCCGGACGGCGGACACCGGGACGTGCCCTCCCTGCGCACCGGCGACGGCACCGTGCATCTGACGTTCGACGAGGCAGTGCCCCGTGAGGCCGCGCTCACCCTGAACCTCGACGAGCGGGCCGTCCAGGGCACCACGATCCCCGTGGGCGCCCCCGGCGGCACGGACACCGAACCGCTGCCCGGGGACGCCGGGCGCGTGCTGCGCGTCCGTGAGGAGCTGCGCGGCAGCCTCACCGTCACCGCCGAGCGGATCGCCCCCGACCTGGTCCGACTCCAGGTGCGCACCACCCACACCGGACTCGCCCCCGGCCCGCGGATCGCGCGCGACGAGGCCCTGCGCGGCGCGTTCATCGCGACCCACACGCTGATCGGCGGCGACGGCGTCGAGTTCGTCTCCCTGATCGACCCGCCCACCGCCCTTCGGGACCAGGCCCGCGCCTGCCGCAACGACTTCACTTTCCCGGTCCTGGGCGGCGACCCCGGCACCGCCCGCGTCGTGCTGTCCGCGCCGATCATCCTCCCCGACCACCCGCAGGTGGCGCCGGAGAGCCCGGGTGACCTGCACGACGCGGCCGAGATCGACGAGATCCTCACCCTGCGCACCATGCTGCTGACGGACGAGGAGAAGCGCGAGGCCCGCGCCACCGACCCCCGGGCCGCCGCCATCCTCGACCGGGTCGACACCATGCCGCCGGAGGTCTTCGCCCGGCTGCACGGGGCCGTCCGCTCCCTCACCCCGGCCCGCCCGGCCGCCCCGCCCGGCGAACGTCCGGCGTGGTGGCAGGAGGGCGGCGACGACGGCGTGTCCCCGGCCACCGACACCGTGTCCGTCGACGGTGTGCCCCTCGGCGGTGGCAGCCGGGTGCGCTTGCGCCCCCGGGGACGCGGCGCGGACGCGCAGGACATGTTCCTGGCCGGGCGGACCGCCGAGGTGGCCGCCGTCTTCCACGACGTGGACGGCAGCGTGCACCTCGCCGTCACCCTCGACGACGATCCCGCATCCGAACTGCACACCTGGTACGGCCGCTTCCACTACTTCCGGCCCGACGAACTCGAGCCGCTGGAGCCCGCACCGTCCGACACCCCCGCGGCGGAGGCATGACATGACGACGCACAGCAGCACCACCGAGGTCGCGGGCGAACCCGCGCGCGGCGAGGACCGGCAGGGCTTCGACGAGATCACCATCCTGTGGATCTCCGAGGGCATGAGCTGCGACGGCGACACGGTCTCCCTGACCGCCGCCGACCAGCCGTCCATCGAGGACCTGGTGCTCGGCCTGATCCCCGGGCTGCCGAAGGTCAACCTGGTCAACAAGGTGCTCTCGCCGAGCCTGGGCGGCGAGGACTTCCTCGCCCCCTACCGGGCGGCGGCGCGCGGCGACCTGGCCCCGTTCATCCTCGTCATCGAGGGGTCGATCCCCAACCAGAACATCATCGAGGGCGACGGCTACTGGACGTCGTTCGGCAACGACCCGGAGACCGGCGAGCCGCAGACCCTGAACTCGTGGATCGACCAGCTCGCGCCCAAGGCGTGGGCGGTGGTCGCCGCCGGCACCTGCGCCACCTTCGGCGGCATCCACGCCATGGCCGGCAACCCGACCGGCTCCATGGGCCTCGCCGACTACCTGGGCTGGGACTACCGCTCGCAGGGCGGCCTGCCCGTGGTGAACGTCCCCGGCTGCCCCATCCAGCCGGAGAACTTCATGGAGACCCTGGTCTGGGTCCTGTACCACGCGGCCGGTTCGGCGCCCCCGCCGCCGCTGGACCACATGCTGCGCCCGCAGTGGCTGTTCGGGAAGACCGTCCACGAGGGCTGCGACCGCGGCTCGTACTACGAGCAGGCGAGCTTCGCGAAGGACTACAACTCGCCCAAGTGCCTGGTGAAGACGGGCTGCTGGGGCCCGGTCGTCAACTGCAACGTGCCCAAGCGGGGCTGGATGGCCGGCATCGGCGGCTGCCCCAACGTCGGCGGCATCTGCATCGGCTGCACGATGCCCGGCTTCCCCGACGCCTTCATGCCGTTCATGGACGAGCCGCCCGGCGGCACCCTGTCGTCGCTCGCCATCAAGCCGTACGGCGCCGTCATCCGCCGCCTGCGCGGGGTGACCAACGAACTCGTCAACCACGAGCCGAAGTGGCGGCACAACAAGCGCAAGCTGACCAGCGGCTACGACCCGCACTACCGGCCCTGACACCACGTCACCCCACCCACCGACCCACCACGACACCGACAGCGAGGGGCAGTACCGCAGATGACGACCACCGAGGCCCGCGCGACGGAGCGCAAGCCGCCACAGATCGTGGACATGTCCTGGGACCCGATCACCCGCATCATCGGGAACCTGGGCATCTACACGAAGATCGACTTCGCCAACCGGGAAGTCGTCGAATGCCACAGCACCTCGTCGCTGTTCCGCGGCTACTCGGTGTTCATGAAGGGCAAGGACCCCCGGGACGCCGGCTTCATCACGTCCCGCATCTGCGGCATCTGCGGCGACAACCACACGACGTGCTCCGACTACGCCCAGCAGATGGCCTACGGCGTCAAGCCGCCGATGCTCGCCGAGCACATCGTCAACCTCGGCGAAGCGGCCGAGTACATGTTCGACCACACGATCTTCCAGGACAACCTGGTCTTCGTGGACTTCTGCGAGGCGATGGTCAAGGCCACCAACCCCGGGGTCCTGGCCCGCGCCGAACGCACCGCGGCGCCCCGCGGCGACATCCACGGGTACCGAACGATCGCCGACATCATGCGGGCCTTCAACCCCTTCGAGGGCGAGATCTACAAGGAGGCCCTGAAGGTCAGCCGCGTCACCCGCGAGATGTTCTGCCTGATGGAGGGCCGGCACGTCCACCCCTCCACGCTGTACCCGGGCGGCGTCGGCACGATGCCCCAGCCCACCGCGTTCACCGACTACCTCAGCCGGCTCATGCGGATCATCGACTTCGTCAAGAAGGCCGTCGCCCTCAACGACGACGTCTTCGACTTCTTCTACGAGGCGCTGCCCGGCTACGAGGAGGTCGGCCGCCGCCGTGTCCTGCTCGGCTGCTGGGGCGCCTTCCAGGACCCCAAGGTCGTCGACTACCGCTACGAGACGATGAACACCTGGGGCAAGGCCATGTACGTCACCCCCGGCATCGTCGTCGACGGCGAACTCGTCACCAACAACCTCGTCGACATCAACCTCGGCCTGCGCATCATGCTCGGCAGCTCCTTCTACGAGGACTGGGTCAACGAGGACCCCTTCGTCACCCGCGACCCGCTCGGCAACCCCGTCGACATGCGCCACCCCTGGAACCAGACGACCGTCCCGGTCCCGCAGAAGCGCGACTTCGACGGCAACTACAGCTGGGTGATGAGCCCCCGCTGGCTCGACCCGCGCACCGGCGACCACCTCGCCCTGGACACCGGCGGCGGCCCGCTGGCCCGCCTGTGGTCCACCGCGCTCAGCGGCATCGTCGACACCCCCTACGTCAAGGCCACCGGCGACAGCGTCCGCATCTCCCTGCCCAAGGGCGAGAGCCTGCCGGAGACCACGCTGGAGTGGCGCATCCCCAAGTGGAGCAACACCATCGAACGGGACCGCGCCCGGCCCTACTTCGTCGCCTACGCGGCCGCCATGTCGCTGCAGTTCCTCGAGGAGGCCATGGGCCTCGTCCGCTCCGGCGACACCAAGGTGTTCGAGAACTACGAGGTGCCCGACGAGGCGATCGGCTGCGGCTTCCACGAGGCGGTGCGCGGCGTCCTCTCCCACCACCTGGTGATCAAGGACAAGAAGATCGCCAACTACCACCCGTACCCGCCCACCCCGTGGAACGCCAGCCCCCGCGACATGTACGGCACACCCGGCCCGTACGAGGACGCCGTCCAGGGGCAGCCGATCTTCGAGGAGAACGGCCCCGACGACTTCAAGGGCGTCGACATCATGCGCACCGTCCGCAGCTTCGACCCCTGTCTGCCGTGCGGCGTCCACATGTACGTCGGCAAGGGCAAGACGCTGACCACCCTGCACTCCCCGACCTACGGGGCGAGCCATGGATGAGCCCGGCGCGGCCCGGCTGGCCGACCCGGACGTCGAGGCCCGGCTCGCCCGGCTCGACGAACTCCTGGAGGGCCTGGAGTCCACACCCGGCCCCGTCACCCGCCCCGCCACCGAGGCGGTGGGCCTGCTCACCGAGGTCTACGGCGAGGCGCTGGCCCGCGTCCTCGACCTCGCCGGCACCGCCCTCGCCGCACGCCTCGCCGACGACGAACTGCTCGGCCATCTGCTGGTGCTGCACGACATCCATCCCGAACCCGCCGAGCGCCGGGCGGCCCGCGCCGTCGAGCGGCTGCGCCCCGCCGTCCGCGAACGCGGCGGCGACGTCGAGTGGGCCGGCGTGGAGGGCGGTGTCGCGCGGGTGCGGCTGACGGCGGGCGGCGGCTGCGGCGCGGGCTGCGGCAGTGGCGGGGCCGACGTCACCGGCGCCGTACGGGCCGCCGTGCTCGCCGCGGCCCCCGAGCTGACGGACGTCGAACCGGTGCCGGACCCCGCCGCACGCCGGTCCGCGCCGGCCTTCGTACCGCTGGCCACCCTGACCCACCGGAGCGCGCCGTGACCACCGGCGGCGCCCTGGCCCGGCTCATCCGCTCCACGGCCGCCCGCGCGGCGACGGCGGACGCGGAGGTGTGCGAGCTGTGCGCGGCGCCGGTCCCCGAGGACCACCCCCATCTGCACGACGCCGAGGAGGAGCGGGTGCGCTGCGTCTGCGGCCCCTGCTCGGTGCTGTTCGACCGGGGCGGCGCCGGCGAGGGCCGGTACCGGCTGGTCCCGCGCCGCCGGGTCCGGCTGCCCGAGGTCGCCACGGACGTCCTCGGCGTCCCCGTCGGGCTGGTCTTCTTCGTGCCCCGCGCCGACGGCACGGTCACCGCCGAGGGACCGAGCCCGGCCGGGGCCATGCGGTGGGAGGTGGACGCGGCGGCCTGGCGGCGCCTCACACAGACGTGTCCGCCGCTCGCCAGCGTGGAACCCGAGGTGGAGGCACTGCTGGTGAACACCGTGCACGGCGCCGGCCACCACTGGATCGTGCCGGTCGACGACTGCTACCGCATGGTCGCCGTCGTCCGCCGGCACTGGCACGGGCTGTCCGGCGGCGGCGCGGTCTGGCCGGCCGTCGAACAGTTCTTCGCCGGCCTCACCGAGAGGTCCTGAGCGCGCCCCGCGGCGCGCCGACGAGGAAGGAGAACACCATGGGCAGCATCCGGGTCGGCAGGGCCCAGGCCAAGCCCGACACCCCCGGCCACGTGTCCGGCATGCACCAGGGCAACCACGGCCGCTACCAGGACCAGACGGGTCACCACCAGGACGGCACCTCCGACGCGCGCCGCTCCACCGGGATCCACTGGAAGCGGCACGACGCCCTCGTGGACGCCATGCCGAACATCTCACCGGGATGACGGACGGCGGGGAGTGACCGCGATGAACGACCGACGGGCGCGCGGGTGCGGCGCCGGGAGCGAAGGAGCCGGGATGAGCGGAGTGCGGGTGCTGAAGGCCGAGGCCGTCCTGCTGGGCGCCCTCGCGGTGGCTCTGCTGGTGTGGGAGCTGCCCAGCCTGCGGCGCGAGGCACGGATCTGGCGGATGGCGGGCGGTCTGCGCGCGGGCCGCCGCTACCCCTGAGCCGGCCGTGCACGAACTGTCGATCGCGACCGCGATCATCGAGCGGGCCGGTGAACTGGCCCGGGCCGACGGGACGGACACCGTGTCGGCGGTGACCGTCCGCGTCGGCGAACTGGCCGGTGTCGTCCCCGACGCCCTGGACTTCGCCTTCGAGGTGGCCCGCGACGGCACCGCCCTCGCCTCGGCGCGGCTGGTGGTCGAGCAGGTCCCCGCCCAGGCCTGGTGCGGGACGTGCGCGGAGGAGTTCGCCGTCGGCATGCCGCCGTTCTTCTGGTGCCCGCGCTGCGACCGTCCCTCCTCGGACCTGCGCAGCGGCCGGGAACTGGAGATCACCGGGATCGAACCGGCCGTCCCCTGACACACGAGGGCCCCGGCGGTGCCGTCACGCACCACCGGGGCCCTCGCACGCCCGTCAGCAGATGCGCGGCAGCTGCTCGCCCAGCGGCAGGTCCACCACCCGGGTGCCGCCGAGGCCCGTCGCGACCACGACCATGCCGGGGTGCTCGGCGACGCACTCACCGATCACCACGGCCTCGGCCCCGTGCGGATGGGCCCGCATCGCCGCGAGGACCTCCTCCGCCGCCGACGGGGGCACGAAAGCGACCAGCCGCCCCTCGTTGGCCACGTACAACGGGTCCAGCCCGAGGAACCCGCAGGCGTTGGCCACCGCGTCCGGCACCGGGACGGCCCGCTCACTGAGCCGCACCCCCGTCCCGGAGGCACGGGCGATCTCGTTGAGCGACGCGGCGAGACCACCCCGCGTCGGATCGCGCAGCACATGGACGTCCGGGGTGACGGCCAGCATGGCCGCCACCAGGCCGGCGAGCGGCGCGCTGTCGCTGGCGACCTCGACCCCGAACTCCAGGCCCTCCCGGACACTCATGATCGCCACGCCGTGCAGCCCGATCGGGCCGCTGACGATGACGACGTCACCGGGCCGCGCCCGCTGCGGGCGGATGTCCACCCCATCGGGCACCAGTCCGACCCCGGCGGTGGTGACGTACACCCCGTCGCCGTGGCCGGACTCCACCACCTTGGTGTCCCCGGTGGCGATGGTGACCCCGGCCGCCTCGGACGCGGCGCCCATGGCCCGCGCGATCCGCTCCACGACCGCCAGCTCCACGCCCTCCTCCAGGACGAACGCGGCGGACAGACAGGCCGGCCGGGCCCCGCTCATCGCCAGATCGTTGACCGTCCCGTTCACCGCGAGGTCACCGAGGCAGCCGCCCGGGAAGAACAGCGGCCGCACCACGTACGAGTCGGTGGAGAACGCGAGGCGCGCGCCGCCCAGTTCGAGGACGGCGGAGTCGGTGAGCGCGGCCAGCGTGCTGTTGCCGTACGCCGGGGCGAAGACCTGCTCCATCAGCTCGGCCGACAGCGCGCCGCCGCCCCCGTGCCCCATCACGACGACCGGCTGGTCGCGCAGGGGAGCGGGACAGGTCCAGGCGGCCGGGTCGACCACGTCCGTCACAGGCTCAGGCAACGGGGTTCATCTCCTCGGCCGCGGGCCGGACGCCCCGCGGGGCGGGTGTGTTCATCCGGCGGTACAGGTAGTAGGCGGCGCAGGCGCCCTCGCTGGAGACCATCGTGGCGCCGAGCGGTGTGCGCGGCGTGCACGTCGTGCCGAACGCGGCGCACTCGGTCGGCTTGATCAGGCCCTGCAGCACCTCGCCGCTGCGGCACTCCGCCGGCTCCTCGGTCCGGATGCCGGCCACGTCGAAGCGGTGCTCGGCGTCGTACGCCCGGAAGGCCTCGCTCAGCCGCCAGCCGCTGGACGGGATGGGTCCGATGCCCCGCCAGTTGCGGTCGGTGACCTCGAAGACCTCCTCGATCATCCGGACGGCCGCCGGGTTGCCGTCGTCGCGGACCGCGCGCGGGTAGGCGTTCTCCACCCGGTGCTCGCCCAGCTCCAGCTGCCGCACCGTGCGCCGGATGCCCTCCAGGATGTCCAGCGGCTCGAACCCGGTGACCACGATCGGAACGCCGAACCGGTCGGCGAGCCCCGGGTACTCGGCCGTCCCCATCACGCTGCACACGTGCCCGGCGGCGAGGAAGCCCTGGACGCGGCAGGACGGCGCGGTCATGATGGCCTCGATCGCCGGGGGCACCCGTACGTGCGAGACGAGCAGGCTGAAGTTGCCCAGCCCCTCGCGGCGGGCCCGGTGCACGGCCATGGCGTTCGCGGGGGCGGTCGTCTCGAAGCCGATCGCGAAGAACACCACCTGCCGGTCCGGGTTGCGGCGGGCCAGTTCCAGCGCGTCGAGCGGCGAGTACACCACCCGTACGTCGCCGCCCTCGCCCTTCACCCGGAACAGGTCCCGGTCGGAGCCCGGCACCCGCAGCATGTCCCCGAACGAACAGAAGATCACCTCAGGGCGGGCGGCGATCTCAAGGGCCTTGTCGATGACGTCCAGCGGCGTCACGCACACCGGGCAGCCGGGGCCGTGGATCAACTCGACCTGCTCGGGCAGCAGCTGGTCGATGCCGTGCCGGATGATCGAGTGCGTCTGGCCGCCGCACACCTCCATCAGCGCCCAGGGGCGGGTGGCGGTCGCGCGGATCTCGTCCAGCAGCCGGCGGGCCAGCTCCGGGTTGTTGAACTCGTCGATGTACCTCACCGGGCCTCACTCCCGCCGTCCTGGTGCCCCGCGGGCGCCGGTTCGCCCGCCTCGCGGGCCGCCTGCTGCCAGGCGTCCCCGAACTCCTCCTCCAGCAGCCCCAGTTCCTCGAACAGCTTCAGCGAGGCCAGGGCGGACTCCTCGTCGAGGCGTTGCAGCGCGAAGCCGACGTGCACGATGACGTACTCACCCACCCGCACGTCGGGCACGTACTCCAGGCACGCCTGCTTGCGCACCCCGCCGAAGTCGATCAGCCCGGTGAGCGGGTCGGCGCCGTCCTCGATGGCCACCACCTTGCCGGGCACTGCCAGACACATGCGTCACTCCTTCGTTCGTCGGTGCGCCGCGACCACCAGCTGGCCGAGGGCCAACCCGCCGTCGTTCGGCGGGACTTCGCCGTGCCGCAGCACCGTGGAGCCGTCCGCGGCCAGCAGCCGCGCACACTCCTCCTCCAGCAGCGCGTTGGCGAACACCCCGCCGCTCAGCGCGACCGTGCGCGCCCCCGTGTCCTCGCGGGCACCCCGGCACAGCTCCGCCACGGCCCGCGCGACACCCCGGTGGAAGCGCGCGGCCAGCACGGGGACGGGCACGCCCGCCCGCAGATCCGCGACGAGAGCGCGCAGCACGGGCGCGGGATCGCACCGGCCGCCCGCCGTCCCGAAGGCGTACGCCCCGTCGTCGGCGTCCCAGGCCGTGGTGGCCGCCGCCTCCAGCTCCAGGGCGGCCTGCGCCTCGTACTCGGCGCGATGACAGACCCCCACCAGGGACGACACCGCGTCGAAGAGCCGGCCCATGCTGGAGGTCGCCGCACACGCCACGTCCCGCGACAACTGACGCTCCAGCAGCCCGAGTTCGTCGGATTCGCAGGCGGCGACACACGGCAGGTCCGGCTCCCACCGCACCCCCGCCGCCCACAGCCGGGCCAGCGCGAGCCGGCAGGGGTTGGCCACCCCGGCGTCCCCGCCGGGCAGCGGGGCCGGCGTCAGATGGGCGAGACGCCGGTAGCCGCCGTACCCGGCGAGCAGGAACTCACCGCCCCAGACGGTCCCGTCGTCGCCGTACCCCGTGCCGTCGAACGCGACCCCGATCACCGGATCGGTGCCGTCGAGCCCGTGCTCGGCCATGGCGGAGGCGATGTGCGCGTGGTGGTGCTGGACGAACACCGGCGACCGCAGGCCCAGCTGGGCGGCCTGCAGCCGGGCCCACCGCGCCGAGTGGTACCCCGGGTGCCGGTCGGCCGCGACCACCTCGGGGGCCACGCCGGTCAGATGCCGCATGTGCGCCTCGGCCCGGCCCGCCGCCTCCAGGGTGGCGAGCTCGCCCATGTCCCCGATGTGCGGGCCGAACCACGCCAGGTCGCCCTCGCCCACACACAGCGCGTTCTTCAGGTCGCCGCCCACCGCGAGCGCGGGACGCAGCGTCACGGGCAGCCGCAGCGGGCGCGGGACGTACCCACGGGAGCGGCGCAGCACCTGCTCGGTGCCGTCGCTGCGCACCCGCAGCAGGGAGTCGTCGCACGGTGAGGCGATGGGCCGGTCGTGCGCGAGCCACGCGTCCGCGAGGCCCGCCAGCCGGGTCAGGGCCTCCTCGTCGTCCGTGACGATCGGCTCCCCGGACCGGTTGCCGCTGGTCATCACCAGCACCCGCGGTCCCGGCGGGTCGCCCGGCAGCCCGAACAGCAGGGTGTGCAGCGGGGTGTACGGCAGCATCACCCCGAGGTGCGGGCTGCCGGGGCAGACGCCGGGCGCGAGCGGTTCGTCCGCGCCGCGCCGGCGCGTCAGCACGATGGGCCGGCGCGGGCCGGTCAGGGCCGCCAGCTCGGCCGCCGAGGGCAGCGCGACCCGCCGTACGGCGTCGGTGTCGGCGCACATCACCGCGAACGGCTTGCCGCCGCGCTCCTTGCGGGCGCGCAGCGTGTCCACGGCCCGTGCGTCGGTCGCGTCGCACGCCAGGTGGTAGCCGCCGAGGCCCTTCACGGCGACGACCCGGCCGCCCGCCAGCAGCGCCCGGGCCAGCGTCAGCGCCTCCCCGTCCCGCGCGGCCCGCACCCCGCTGCCAGGGGCCGGTTCCAGGCGCAGCCGGGGCCCGCAGTCCGGGCAGGCCACCGGCTGGGCGTGGAAGCGGCGGTCGGTGGGATCGCCGTACTCCCGGGCGCAGGCGGCACACATGGGGAAGCCGTCCATGGTGGTGACGGCCCGGTCGTAGGGCAGGCCCGTGGCGATGGTGAAGCGGGGGCCGCAGTGGGTGCAGGTGAGGAACGGGTGCCGGTGGCGGCGGTCCTCCGGGTCGGCCAGCTCCCGCAGACAGGCGTCGCAGGTCGCCGTGTCGGGCGGCAGGTGGGTACGGCCCGGGGAGCGGTCGGTGGAGCGGATGGTGAACGTGTCGTCGGCGCCGGTGACCGGCAGGTCCTCGACCTCGACGCCGGTGACCGCCGCCAGCGGGGGAGGCTCGGCGGCCAGCCGGTCGCACAGCCGGTCCACGCCGTCCGGCCGGCCCTCCACCTCGATGAGGACCCCGTTCGCCGTGTTGCTGACGAACCCGGCCAGCGCGAGATCGGTGGCGAGGCGGTGCACGAACGGCCGGAACCCCACCCCCTGCACGGTGCCGCGCACGACGACCCGGCGGCGCACCGCCCCCTTGTCGACGGGCGCGGTCACGAGACGGGGCCGGCCGCGTGCGCGTGGGTGTGGGGCCGCGGTGCCAGGGGAGGCGTGTGCGCCGGGGTGCCGTCCCGGACGGCCAGCACCCGCTCCAGCAGGGTGTCGACGCCGTCCCCGGTGCGGGCGCAGGACCGGAGCACCTCGACGCCCGGGTTGACCCGCCGCACATGCTCCTCGAAGGCGGCCGCGTCGAACCCGGCCGGCTCCGCCAGGTCGGACTTGGTCAGCACCACCAGGTGGGCCGAACCGAACGCGGTGGGGTACTTCAGCGGCTTGTCCTCGCCCTCCGTGACCGCCATGAGGACGATCCGCAGGCTCTCCCCGAGGTCGTAGGAGGCCGGGCAGACCAGGTTGCCGACGTTCTCCACGAACAGCAGCGAGGTGCCCTCGGGCAGCCAGGACTCGACGTGCCCGCGCAGCTGGCGGGCCTCCAGATGGCACAGCCCGTCGGTGAGGAGCTGTTTCACCGGGGCGCCGGACCGCGCGAGGCGCCGGGCGTCGTTCTCGGTGGCCAGGTCGGCGGTGAGCGCGGCCACCGGGACGCCCCGCTCGAGCGCCCGGGCGAGGACACGGCCCAGCAGCTCCGTCTTGCCGCTGCCCGGGCTGGACAGCAGATTGACCACGCTCACCCCGCGCCCGGCCAGCTCCTCGCGCAGGTGCGCGGCCAGACCGTCGTTCCTCGCCAGGACGGCCTGGCCGACCTCGTCCACGGACTCACACATCGGCGCTGCTCCTCGCGGTCGGTGGGGGAGGGACCGGGGTGCCGGTCCGCTGCCGATCCTCCGCGCCGCCCGCCCCCGCGGGCCGGACCCCGGCCGGGGAGGGGGCGGCGGATTCGTCCGGGCGGCGCAACGCGGGCGTCGCCGTGGGGTCGGCGAGCAGCGCCGGGACGAGCGTGTGCAGGGCCCTCACCGCCTCCGGTACCGCCGCCCGCACGGTCACGCTCATGCCGGGGGTGATGTCCTCGTCGCCGCGTGGTACCCGTTCGGGCTCACAGGCCAGGACGAGGACCCGGGGGAGCGGTTCGTCGCCCAGGTGGGCGGCGAGGGCCAGGACCTTCGCCGGATCCATGCCGTGCGCCTCGGGCGGCGGCCCGGCGGCCGGGGCGCCGGGGAGTTCCGGCTCGACCAGCGACAGGGTGCCCGGTGCGTGGCCGCGGACCGCCGCGTCGACGAGGACGGCCGTGTCGTAGCCGTCGAGCAGGGTGTAGGCGAGGTCGAGCCCGCGGATGCCGAAGTCCCGCACGGCCGCCCCGGACGGCAGGGGCCGCTCGTCCAGGGCGCGGATCACCTCCGGGCCGAAGGCGTCGTCCGCGAGGAAGATGTTGCCGACGCCCGCCACCAGCAGCCGTGCGCTCACCGCGCGCCCGCCGGCAGCTTCCGCACGAAGGCCGACCGCAGGGCGTGGTAGGGGGCGCGCGGGTCGAAGAAGACGGCCCGCATCCGGGCGAGTTCGTCCCGCCGGTACTCGGCGAGCGGCTGCCGCTTCTCGTCGGCCTGGCGGGCCGCGGCCTTGGCCTCGATCCGCCGCTCCAGGTCCGGGGCGGCGGCGAGCGCGCCGGCCAGCCGGTCCACCTCGGCGCCGAACTCCTGCGGCGGCACCGGCACCAGACGGTCCACCAGACCGATCCGCTCGGCGCTCGCGGCGCTCACCGGGAACGCCTCCGTGGTCAGCCGGTGCGCCGTCTCGACGCCGACCCGGCGCGGCAGCGAGTACGTCCAGAACTCGGAGCCGTACAGGCCCATGCGGCGGTAGTGCGGGTTGAGGACGGCGCCGGAGCGGCACCACACCTCGTCGGCGGCCAGGGCGAGCATGACCCCGCCGGCCGCCGCGTTGCCGCCGAGGGCCGCCACCACCAGCCGGTCGGTGGTCCGCAGCACCGCCTCGACCAGGTCGTCCATGGCGTTGAGGTTCGACCAGGACTCGCCCGCGCTGTCCGGCGCCGCCTCGATGACGTTCAGGTGGATGCCGTTGGAGAAGAAGTCCCGGGCGCCGCCGAGCACCAGCAGCCGGGTCGGGCGGGTGAGGGCGTACCGGTAGGCGGCGTGCAGCCGGCGGCAGTGCTCGGTGCTCATCGCGCCGCCCGGGAAGGAGAAACGCAGGAAGCCCACGTCGCCGCGCTGCCGGTAGCGGATGTCGGTCCAGGTGGTGCGGTCGGCGGGCAGTTCGAGCGGCGCGGCGATCTCCGGGAGCCGCGGCTCGGCGGGCCGCTGGTAGGAGTCCAGCACGGAGGCCGCCGGGCGGCGGAACGGCGCCGGGTCGCCGGACGCCTTGCGGGGGCGCAGCTCGGGGATCCAGACCGCCCCGTCCACGGTGGCCCGGCAGATCGCCCCGGCGCGGGTCGCCAGCAGCTCGCCGGGGTGTCCGCGCAGCCGGTCCTCGGGGTGCCCGCCGTGCAGGAACAGCTCATGGCCGAGGATTTCGTCCAGGACTCCGGGCTGGGAGTCGGCGCCGCGCAGTTTGCGGACCACCGTCCGGGTGTCGTCCCGCTCCCAGTCGATGCGGCGCTGGTCCTGGCGGAAGGCGTCGCGCCACAGCACCCGGATCGCGGGGTCGGTCTGGGGCTTCGGCTTGAACGATCCTTCGGCGTAGCGGCGCACGGCCTGCAGCACGGCGGCCGAGGCGGCGTCGGAGACCTCGCCCCGGTACAGGTCGCTCTTGCCGACGTCGGGCACCGGGAAGGCCTCGGCGGCCCACATGGCTCCCGCGTCCATGCCCGCCTCGGCCTGGAGCACGGTCACGCCCCAGTGGGTCACCCCGTCGGCGATCGCCCAGTCCAGGGCGGACGGTCCGCGGTCCCCCGGCGGGCCGGGGTGCACGACGAGACAGGTGTGCTCCCGCCACACATCCTCCGGCAGGGCCGTCTTCAGCATGGGGGCGACGATCAGTTCCGGGCGGGCCGCGCGAACCGCGGTCCGGACCGCCTCGTCGCCCTGCGAGGCGAGGACGACGTCCACCCGGTGCCCTTGGTCGGACAGTTCCGCGTACACGCGCTGGGACAGGCTGTTGAACGCGCTGGCGACGAGCAAGATCTCCATGACCGGGCATGTTCGTCCCTTTGGCGAGGGGCGAGAAGGACCACGACGGCGTTTCGCCGCCCGCCGACCGGTCGCTTGCTCCATACGGCTCGCTTTCGTCACCGTGCCCCACGCGGGGGAGGGGCCCGCGCGGGGCACGGCGCTCACGCAACCGTGCGGCCGGAGATCAGGCGCAGAGCACCCGGGTCTCGGGGGTGAAGACGGGGCCGCCGCTGACGTTGGTCGCGTCGCTGAACTCGGCGTAGTAGTACGAGTAGAAGCCGATGTTGCCGTTGCAGCCGGAGTCGGCGGCGATCTGGAGCGTCAGCGTGACGGTGCGGCTCTGCCCGGGCGGGACGGTCGCCCCGTAGTTGGCGCCGAGGTCGGCGGGCCCGGTGCCGGCGCACGGGGCGCTGCCCGCGGCGGTGGTGAGCGCGCATCCGGTGAAGCCGTACTTCAGGTCGGGGCGCTGCGTGGTCAGCCAGGTGGGCTGGATCGTCTGGTAGACGAACAGGACGTCGTACGACTTGTTGTTGGTGAGCGTCATCGAGAGCTGCACCGTGCCGCCGGGCGTGGTCGTCGCGGCGTCGGTGGCGAAGGTCAGCTCCGCCGGCGCGGGGTCCGCGGCGCTCGCGCTGGGGGCGAGCCCGAACACGGCCAGCAGAAGGGCGAGGACGGTGGTGAGACCCAGGCGTCTCATACGTGGTGATCGCATGGCCCGGGAGGCTAGGCAGGCGGCGCCCGCACCGTCTGCCCCGCGCGGAGCACCCCGGCTGGATGTGTCCGTCATGTGGAGGGAGCGTGGCGACTGTATGAAGGACCGGGCCTGACGGCGTCCGCGCAGGACAGATCGAGGACCCTGACCAGGGGCCGGGCGCAGGGCTCCGGTGCGCGCCCCGTCGCGCCGTACGCCGATATTGGCCGGAACCGGGAGACCCGCGCGACCCGAACGCCCGGACCGGTCGTCATCGGGCACTCGCCGGTCTCCGGCCGTGCGGAACACTGGGCCTATGACCCGGACACTCGTGGACCCGCACGCCGTCCCCGCCGAACTGCGGCCCTACCTCACGGAACTGGTCCGCCGCACCCACGACGTGTGCGGTACGCGCCTGGTGAGCGTCGTGGCGGTCGGCTCCGTCGCGCTCGGCGACTACCGGCACGGCCGCAGCGACACCGACGTCACGGTGGTGCTGGACGGGACACCGCCCGCCCCGCTGCTCACCGAACTCGCCGCCGCCCTCGCCCACCCCGCGCTGCCCTGCCCGGCGGCAGGACTGGAACTGGTCGTGTACGACGCCGGCTTCACGGCCCGGCCGTCCGGCGACGCCGGATACCTGCTCGACCTCAACACCGGACCGCTGTTGCCCGACCGGCTCAGCCTCGACCCGGCCGGGTCCCCGGCGTTCTGGTACGTCATCGACCGCTCCGTCGCCCACCAGGCCGGGCGGACGCTGTACGGGAGGACCCCGGCGCGCGAGGTGATCGCCGAGCCCGCCCACGCCGACCTGCTCGCCGCGATCCGCGCATCCGTCCGCGAACACAGCGCCGACGACGGGCATCTCGCGGACAACCGCGTCCTCAACGGCTGCCGCTCGGTGCGTTACTGCCGCACCGGGCGCTGGCAGCCCAAGCGCCGGGCGGCCCATGAGGTCGCCGCCGAGGAACGCTTCCGCCCACTCGTCGAGGCCGCCCTGCGCAGCTACGAGCGGCCCTCACGCACGGACGCGACCGCGCTGCCCGCCGAAGAGGTGCGGGACTTCCTGTCCTGGGTCGCCGCGCAGGTGGACGAGTCGGCCGGGGCGGACGCCCACCGGGGAGCGTCCGCCCCGGCCGCGGGGCACGGGGGACCGGATCAGACGGCCGGCGCCGGGTAGGTCGGGTACTCGACCCCGGAGACGTGCTGGACGACCCGGATGACCTGGCAGGAGTAGCCGAACTCGTTGTCGTACCAGAGGTAGAGGATCGCGTTGTCGCCCTCCACCTTCAGCGCGCCCGCGTCCACGATCGACGCGTGCCGGGAGCCGATGAAGTCGCTGGAGACCGCGTCGGGCGCCGTGATGAAGTCGATCTGGCGGCGCAGCGGCGAGGTCAGCGACACCTCCCGCAGGTAGTCGTGCACCTCCTCGCGGGTCGTCTCCCGCTTCAGCTGCAGGTTGAGGATCGCGATGGAGACGTCCGGCACCGGCACCCGGATGGAGCTGCCGGTGATGCGGGCCTTGAGGTCGGGCAGCGCCTTGGCGACGGCGGAGGCCGCGCCCGTCTCCGTGATGACCATGTTGAGCGGCGCGGAACGGCCCCGGCGCTCGGACTTGTGGTAGTTGTCCAGCAGGTTCTGGTCGTTGGTGAACGAGTGGACGGTCTCCACGTGCCCGCGCCGCACGCCGTACTCGTCGTCCATCGCCTTCAACGGCGGGACGATGGCGTTGGTGGTGCAGGAGGCGCAGGACAGGATCTGCTCGTCGGGCTTGATCGTGTCGTGGTTGACGCCGTGCACGATGTTGGGCACGTCGCCCTTGCCGGGCGCGGTCAGCACGACCTTGTCGACACCGGGGCGCAGGTGCTTCGACAGGCCCTCGCGGTCACGCCACTTGCCCGTGTTGTCGATCAGGATGGCGTTCTTGATGCCGTACGCCGTGTAGTCGACCTCGGAGGGGTCGTTCGCGTAGATCACCTTGATCGCGTTGCCGTTGGCGAAGATCGTACTGCTCGCCTCGTCCACGGTGATCGTGCCCTGGAACTGCCCGTGGATCGAGTCGCGGCGCAGCAGCGAGGCGCGCTTGACGATGTCCCGCTCGCCGCCGCCGCGCACGACGATGGCCCGCAGCCGCAGGCCGTTGCCCGAGCCGGACTTCTCGATGAGCAGACGGGCGACGAGCCGGCCGATCCGGCCGAAGCCGTACAGGACGACGTCGCGTCCCTCGCCCCGCTCGATCTTGTTGGCGCCGGTGGCACCCGCGACGGCCTCGGCGGTGAACGCCTCCACCGTCAGACCCCGGTCGTCGGCCTTGTAGGCGGACGCCAGGATGCCCAGGTCGATCTGGGAGGGGCCGAGGTCGAGAGCGGCGAGGGCCTGGAGGAACGGCAGCGTCTCGGTGACCGAGAGCTCCTCGCCCGCGATCTGCCGGGCGAAGCGGTGCGTCTTCAGGATGCTGACCACCGACTTGTTCACCAAGGAGCGGCTGTGGAGGAGGACGGTGACGTCCCTCTCTCGGTGCAGCTTCCCGATGATCGGGATCATCGATTCCGCGATCTCCTCGCGGTTCTTCCAGCTGGTGAACGAGTCGTCGTTGACAGTCACGGGAGCGGGCCTATCTTTCGAGCTAGGTGGCGCTCATATGCTAACCGCAGGGTCCGATGCGTGTTCGAAGGGGGGTCCGCGCGTGATGAGATGGCCCCCTATCGCACTGTTTCGCCGGGGTACGGCGGAGCGGCGGCCCGGACGAGGAGGGTGTGACGGGTGGAGCTCGAGCTACGGCATCTGCGTGTGCTGTGCGCCATCGCCGACGCGGGGAGCGTCGGCCGGGCCGCCGCGGAGCTGGGCTACTCGCAGCCCGCGGTCAGCACCCAGCTCCGCCGGATCGAGAAGTACTTCGGCGAGCCCGTCTTCGAGCGCGGCCCGGCCGGGGTGCAGCTGACCCCGTACGGCTTCGAGGTGGTCGCGTCCGCCCGGGACGTGCTGGCGCGCGCCGACGCCATCGGCCGGCGCCCCGCCGCCGGGGCCGCCGCGGCCCGCCGGACGCTGCGCGTCGCCGCCACCAACTCGCCGATGCTGGCGGGCATGGTGTCCGGGCTGCGCGCCCGGATGCCGGACGTCTCCCTCGCGGTGACCAGCGTGTACGCGTCCTCGCGGATCGTCGACCTGCTGGAGGAGGGCGCGGCCGACGCCGGCCTCGCCGCCGACTATCCGGGACGTGAGCTGGGGCACTCCGGCGCGGTCGCCCACAGGGGGATCGTCACCGAGCCGACCTTCGTCGCGCTGCCGTCCCGGCACCCGCTCGCCCAGCGCTCCCAGGTCGCCCTCGCCGACCTGGCGGGGGAGGAGTGGTTCCTGACGCCGGACGACGGGGCCGGCTGGCCCGAGGTGTTCCACGCGGCCTGCGCGGCCGCCGGGTTCACGCCCGCCGTCGCCCATGAGTTCCTCGGCGACCACCGGCAGTTGCAGGACATGATCGCCGACGGCCTGGGCGTGGCCGTCGTCCAGCCGACCATGCGGCCCCTCCCGCAGGTGGTCGTGAAGCCGCTTCAGGGCACACCGCTGTGGTGCCGCTACGTGCTGGCCTGGCGGCCCGCGGCCGTCCCGGCCGAACTCGTCGACGCGCTGTTCCAGTCCGCCGCCGAGGCGCACCGCCAACTCGTAGCCCAGTCACCGCACTTGAGGGCCTGGGCCGCACGCACCTGGGGAGTGCCGGGCGCGTAGCCCCGACGACAGCGCGCGCCGCCGGGCGTTATGCCCGCGTGGCCCCAAGTGCTATGCCGTACGGCGTTGTTGGCGCGCGCCGGCGTTGAGACAGTCCTGACACGCCTCAGCACCCCACCCCGAGGCGCATCCGTCCCTGGAGGATCCCCGATGCGCTACCGCTTCGTGCTGCCCAGACGCATGGCGTCCGCACTGGTCGCCGGTGCCGCCCTCACGGCGGTGATCACCTCCCCCGCACCGGCCGCGCAGCCCGCCCCCACCGCAGCGTCCCCCGGGACTCCGGCACCGCCCCCGTCCGGACCGTCCCCCGACAGCTCCTCCGCCCCCGCCGTCCCGGAACGGCCGGTCAGCCCGGCCGAGGTGCCCCCCTTGGCGCCGGCCCGCCTCCCCGCCCCCAGGACCGCCGCGACCGCCGCCTGCGCCCCGGCCGACTTCGGCAGCCGTACCGGGGCGGAACTCGTCGCCTTCGTCCGGGCGTCGACCACGGACTGCGTGAACAGCCTCTTCTCCGTCGGCGCCACGGACGCCCGCGCCGTCTTCCGTGAGGCCCAGATGGTCACGGTCGCCGGCGCCTTCACGCGCGTCGCGCGGACGTACGGCGGCGACAACGCCTCCCGCATCAGCCAGCTGGTCCTCTTCCTGCGGGCCGGCTACTACGCGCAGTACAACCACCCCGACGCCACCGGCCCCTACGGCACCGCCCTCACCACCGCCACCACCCGCGGCCTGGACGCCTTCTTCGCCCGCCCACGCTCCCGCGCGGTCACCGCGGCCAACGGCGACGTGCTGCGCGAGGTCGTCGTCCTCACCGACAGCGCCGAGCGGCAGGCCCGCTACCTCGACGTCTACCAGCGGATCCTCGACGACTACGACCACTCCTACGACGGCGTGCCCACCATGCTCGCGGCCGTGAACGCCGTCCACACACCCCTCTGGCGCGGGAATTGGAACCCCGCCTACGTCCGGGCGGTCATCGCCGACCGCTCCGTCGTCCGCACCCTGCACACGTTCGCCCTCGCCCATCTCGACCTGCTCGGCACCGACCGTGGCCACCTCACCTCCAACGCCGGGATGAACCTGGCCCGGTATGTCGAGCACCCCGAGCTGCGGACCACCGTCCGGCCCCGCGTCCGGCACCTGCTGGACACCGCCCGGATCACCGGCCCCACGGCCGCGCTCTGGGTGAGCGTCGCCACCCAGGCCGACGCCTACGACCCCGAAACCTGCGCCTACTACGGCATCTGCGACCTCGAAGGCCGGCTGAAGCGCGCGGCCCTGCCGCTCACCCACCGCTGCGACGCCGGCCGCACGATCCGCGCCCGGTCCCTCACTCCGGCCGACCTCGACGCGGCGTGCGCCAGCCTGCTCGGCCAGGACGCCTACGTCCACGACCTCGTCCGGGACCCGGGCCCCATCCCGGGCCAGCACCTGTCCACCCTCGACCTCTACGTCTTCGCCGGGCGCGACGACTACCGCACCTACGCCGGCGCGATCTTCGGCATCAGCACCGACAACGGCGGCATGACGCTCATCGGCGACCCCGACGACCCGGCCAACGCTCCCTTCGCCGTCATGTACCGCAAGAGCGAGGACACCGGGCACGCGGCCCGCATCTGGAACCTCAACCACGAGTACACGCACTACCTCGACGCCCGGGACAACCTGAAGGGCGATTTCGCCCAGCAGACCTCGGTGCCGGACGTCTGGTGGATCGAGGGCTTCGCCGAGTACGCCTCCTACGGCTACCGGGGCCGCGCGTACACGGACGCGATCGCCGCGGCCGGCCGGCACACCTATCGGCTGAGCACCCTGTTCCAGAACACGTACGCCAACAGCGACGTCACCCGCACCTACGCCTGGGGCTACCTGGCCGTGCGCTACATGCTCGAACGGCACCCGGCCGACGTGCACCGCATGCTGGAGCGGTTCCGCGCCGGTGACTACGCGGGCGGGCACGCCGTGTACGCCACCGGGATCGGCACCCGCTACGACGCCGACTTCGACGCCTGGCTGACGGAGTGCGCAGCCGGAGCGTGCGCGGCGGGCACGACGGGCTGAGCCCCGGTCCGCGGCCGTGCGGGGGCGCCCCGCGCGGCCGCGGGCCTCACCACGCGCCGGCGATCTCCAGCAGATGGTCGCGGACCAGGGCGACATGCGGATTCCCGGAGGACCCCGGGCGCTGGACGAGGAAGCCGGTGTTGATCGGCGGGTCGTCCGGGTCGTGCAGCAGCGTCAGCGCGCCGGAGGCCAGCTCGGCGGCGCACAGATAACGGGGGAGCACGCTGAACCCCGTACCGCCCGCGACCGCCGCCGTGACCGCGTTCAGATCCGGCATCGTCACGGCCGGCTGCCGGGCGAGCCGGCGGCCGAAGACATGACGCCAGTAGCGGCGGACGATCGGCACGTCCTCGGCGTAGGCGACCAGTGGCACCCCGTTCAGGGCGGCCGGGCCGTCCGCCGCGAGCCGGGCCGGGCCGCCCACCCGCTCGGCCCAGCCGGGCGACGCGACCAGCACGAACTCCTCGTCCATGAGCGGCACCGACGCCAGGGCCCGGCTCCGCGGCCGGTAGGTCGCGATCACCAGGTCGTAGCGGCCCGCCCGCAGGTCGGCGAGGAGCGGCTCGGTCAGCCCCGGCGTCACCCGCAGCCGCACCCCGCGGTCGACCAGGGGCGTGAGGGCGGGCATCACCCGGCGGGTCAGCAGCTCGGCCGGACCGGCCAGGTGCACCGGCTCCGCCGGGTGACCGTCGTCCGCGCCGCCCGGCCCGACGACCCCGGCCAGCGCGTCCAGCGGCTCCACGATCCGGGCGGCCAGCTCGTCCGCGTACGGCACCGGGGCCACCCCGCGCGCCAGACGCTGGAACAGATCCCGGTCCAGTTGCCGCTCCAGGGTGCGGATCTGCGTGGTGACCGTCGGCTGGGACAGGGCCAGCAGCCGGGCGGCGGCCGTGAAGGAGCCGGTGCGGTAGACCGCGAGGAAGGTCCGCAGCAGGTTCAGGTCCACCGGCGCCGAGGAACCCGGGGGGACCGGCACCGCCTCCCCGCCGACCGAACTGTCATCGGAATCCCTATGCCTCATATGGACAAGCCTATTGGATTCGAATGGGTGAGCGCGCGTACGGTCGACGACGCCGGGCAGGGACGGCCCACCGCCCCGCCGCCCGGCACGCAGCAACTCCGTCTCCCGAGAGAGCTCCCATGTCGAAGATCCTTTTCGTGATGACCGGCGCCGACCACCTGACGCTGGCCGACGGCACCGAGCACCCCACCGGCTTCTGGGCCGAGGAGGCCGTCGCCCCCTACGAGGCGTTCAAGGCCGCGGGCCACGAGATCACCGTCGCCACGCCGGGCGGTGTCGTGCCGACCGTCGACAAGGCGAGCCTCGCGCCCGAGTTCAACGGTGGCCAGGAGGGCGCCGACCGGGTCGCCGCCGTCCTCGCCTCCATGACCGAACTCGACGCGCCGCTGCGCCTCGAGGACGTGCGCCTCGACGACTACGCCGCCGTGTTCTACCCCGGCGGCCACGGCCCCATGGAGGACCTGGCCACCGACGCCGCCTCCGGCGACCTGCTCACCCGCGCGCTGCGCTCCGGCAAGCCGCTCGGCGTCGTCTGCCACGGCCCGGCCGCGCTGCTCGCCGCCACCGGCGACGGCGGCAACGCCTTCGCCGGCTACCGGGTGGCCGGGTTCACCAACGAGGAGGAGACCCAGGGCGGCCTCGCCGGCCGGCTCATCTGGCTCCTCCACGACCGGCTCACCGAGGCCGGCATCCAGGTCGACGCGGGGGAGCCGTGGGCCCCGCACGTCGTCACCGACCGCAACCTGGTCACCGGCCAGAACCCGGCGTCCTCGGCCCCCCTCGCCGCGGAACTGCTGAAGCGCCTCGGCTGACGGCCTCTCGGAGCGCCGGCGCCCCCGGACCTCCGGCCGTCGCTCAGGGCTCCGGCGTCTCGGACTCCAGCGCGGTGCGCGTCGGACGCCCGTAGACGCCGGACTCGTCGTCGAGGACGACCCGGGTCAGCTGGTAGGCGCGCACCGCGCTCTCGACGGACCCGCCGTACACCCCGTCGGCCTCGCCCGCGTAGAGGCCGGTCCGGCGCAGGCGGAGCTGGAGTTCGACGACCTCGGGGCCCCGGTCGCCCCGGCGCAGGACCGGCGGTTCCCCCGCCTGCCCGGTCGGGGAAGGGGTCTGCCCCTCGGACGGGGCGGCGCCGGACGGGCCCGCCGACGGGGTGCCGGAACCTTCCGCCGGCGTGGGGGAGGCACCGGTGGACCCGGTCGCCGAGGGCGCGCTCCCGGAGGGCCCGGACGATGCCGCCGAAGCGGTGGTGGAGGGCACCCCGGCGGCGGCGCTGCTCCCGGTCCCGGCCTCGGACGACGTGGCGTCGGGGAGGGGGGCCCGCAGGCCGCCGTCGGCGCCGCCGCCGCGCTCCGGGCCGTCGTAGCCGAACAGGCCGCCGAACGACGCGCCCGTCACCGCCACCGCCAGCAGGGCACCGGCCCCGGCGATCAGCGGGGCGCGCCGGCGGCGCGGCCGCTCCGGGGCGGCCGGCGACTCCTCGTCCGTGGTGGCGGAGGGGGGAGCCGGACTCCCGGCCGGTATCTCCCCGGCCAGGGCTGGCGTGTCGGTTCCGCCGTCGTCCGCCTCGGCCAGACCCACGAACGGACGGATCCGCACCGGATCGAAGTCCTCCGCGGCCGCCACCTCCGCCGTGCGCGCCTCGCGGCGGGCGTCGGCCGCCCGGTCCGCGCAGTCGCAGGCAGGCGTGCCGTCGGGCGCCCGTGCGGCGCCGCAGGCCGGGCAGACGAGGCGGTCGGGTTCGCTCACGTGGGGGTCCTTCTCCATACGGGACCCAGAGTCTAGGCATAAGTTCAACACTCAATCTCCACGCCGGGGCAGGATGGCGAAGGGCCGTCCCCGGGCGGCCGAAAAGCAGCCGCACCCCTCAGGCCGAGCGGCGCGGCGAAGCTCCCGTGGCCGGCCGGCCGACGTGCCCCGCGAACCAGTCGCGGGCCAGCTCGGCCACCGTGCGCAGGGCGCCCGGCTCCTCGAAGAGATGGGTCGCGCCCGGGACGACGGCGATCCGGTGCTCGCAGTGCATCCGGTCCGCCGCCAGGCGGTTCAGGCTGAGCACCTGGCGGTCCCGGCTGCCGACGATGAGCAGCGTCGGCGCGCGCAGCCGGGTCAGCGCCGCCGGAGTCGCGAGGTCGGGCCGGCCGCCCCGCGAGACGACCGAGTGGATACCGGAGCCGGACAGCGCGGCGGCCTCCAGCGCGGCCGCCGCCCCGGTGCTGGCGCCGAAATAGGCGACGGGCAGACCGGTCTCCGCGTGCAGCCACACGGACGCGGCGTGCAGCCGCCGGGCCAGCAGCAGGATGTCGAACACGTTGTGCCGGTCGTGCGCCTCGGCGTCGGTGAGCAGGTCGAGCAGCAGGGTGGCCAGACCCGCCCGGTGCAGCGCCGCCGCCACGTACCGGTTGCGCGGGCTGTGCCGGCCGCTGCCGCTGCCGTGCGCGAAGGCCACCGCCACCGTGGCCCCCTCGGGCACCACCAGCTGCGCGCCGAGGTGCTTCCCGGCGGCCGGGACCCGCACCTCGCGGTCCACCGCGGCGGCCGTCCCGGGCGAGCCGTCCCCGGCGGGTGGGTCCGGAGCCCCGGCCCGCGCGAGCAGGGAGACGACCTCCGCGTCCGGGACCTGGGCGAAGTCCCGGTACCAGGCGCCCACCGAGCCGAAGTCCCAGGGCGTGCTCGGGCACACGACCGCGTCGGCCACCTGCCGCAGCCGCGCCACCGAGCGCTCGGGCGCCACGGGCACCGCGAGGACCACCCGGGCCGCGCCCTGGCCGCGTACCACCCGGCAGGCGGCCTCGGCGGTGGCGCCGGTGGCGAGTCCGTCGTCCACCACCACGGCCGTACGGGCTGCCACCGCCGCCGCCTCCCGCTCCCGCCGGTAGGCGCGCACCCGGCGCTCCAGCTCCGCGCGCTCGGCCGCCTCGACCGACTCCAGGGCGGCGGACGTGATCCCGGCCGCGGCCATCACGTCCTGGTTGAGGACCCGCACGCCGTGCTCGCCGATCGCCCCGAACGCCCACTCCGGCCGACCGGGCACCCCCAGCTTGCGCACCACCAGCACGTCGAGGGGGGCGCCCAGGCTCCGGGCGACCTCCGCCGCCACCGGCACCCCGCCGCGCGGCAGGCCCAGGACGACGGCGTCGCCGCCCCGCAGCTCCGGCAGGTCCGACAGCTCCGTGGCGAGGAGCCGCCCGGCAGTCCGGCGGTCGTCGTACCGCATAGCCGCCTCCCGCACCCGCGAGGACCGGACCTTCGCCGTGTCCGTGCCTTCAGGCTACGACCGTTGCGCGCCGCGCTCAGCGCCTCGCCGCCCGCGTAGGAATGCCGCACTCCGGATCGGGTAGGCGGCCAGGACCGCGCCGAGGCAGACGCATGCCCTTGGCGGGTTGTACGACCGCCGCTACCAGGGGATCCACCATGAACACACCCGCGCACGACAACTCCGCCACCCCGGCCAGGCGCGCGCTGGACGCGCTGGCCGACAACACCGAGGACCGCGCGGCGATGGACACGCTGGCGAGCAGCGACGTCCTCGTGCCCGTGCCCGACGACGCCGGCGACGGCGATGCCATGGACCCCGGTGTCGTGGCGCTCCCGGTGATCGAACGCTCGGGCGCCGAACCCGTGGTCCCGGTGTTCACCTCGGAGCCCGCGATGGCCGAGCTGCTGCCCTACGTCTCCCGCTACCGCCTGGTGCCGCTCGGCGCGCTCGCCTCGCAGTGGCCCGCGGACGAACTGGCCCTGTCGATAGACGCCGGGTCCGAGCACCCGCTGACCCTCACGTCCGAAGGGGTGCGCACGCTGCTGGCCCGTCCCTGAACGCGCCGGACCCTTGGCGTCTGCCCGCTCGCCGGGTCAGGCGCCGAGCATCCGGGCCAGTGCTGCGCGCTGCAGGGGCAGCACCTCGGCGTGCAGGTCACGCCCCTTGGGGGTCAGGGTGACGTACACGCCGCGCCGGTCCTCGGCGCAGACGGAACGCTCGACGAGGCCGTCCTTCTCCAGGCGGCCGATGAGCCGGGAGAGCGCGCTCTGGCTCAGATGGACCCGCCCGACGAGGTTCTGCACCCGGCACGCCGAGCCCGTGTCGGGGGCGGAGGACACGAGGATGTCCAGCACTTCGAAGTCGCTGGCGCCCAGTCCGTGCGGATGCAGCACGCGGTCGATCTCGCACATCGTCCGGGCGTGCACCGACAGGATGTCCCGCCACCGTTCCTCGAGCCCCGCCTCGGCCGTGTTCGCTGCCATACCCGCACCGTAGCACCGATCGGACCATTTGTTGATCGTGCAACTAGTGCATGCGCAGGGGACGGTGGCACGCCCCCGGACCGGTGCCGGTCAGCCGGTCGGGTCCTGGAGCAGTCCGACGGGATTGCCGTCGGCGTCCCGCAGCGAGGCGATCAGCCGGCCGCCCCCGACGTCGTGGACGTCCTCCACCCTCTCGGCGCCCGCCGCCACCAGCGCGGCACTGGTCGCCCGGATGTCGCTCACATGCCAGGCAGGACGTCGGCCTGGACCCCAACGGGCACGCGAAGGGCATGACCGGCCCTGCTCCCACGCTAGGACTCGCCGCGCCGGACGGCTTCTCGATTCCTGACCGGCTGCCGGCACCGGGCCCGGCCTCTCTTTCCGGACGCCCGCCGCGCCCCACCGCCCCCTGCCGCCGCGTGCGGACCCGCCGTGGCGTGCGGGCACGAACTCCCGCGCCGTACAAGGACGTTCGGTACCGGACAACGACCCCTGAGTCCCGGACACGGCGGTGCGTCCTGCGGGACAGTGGAAGCACGCGCCACGCCGCGGCCGGCCGGACGGAGGGGAACGACATGCTGAGGACTCCCGTCGACGACACGCGCCTCGCCATCCTGGAATGGCTCAGGGACCCGGTCGCGCACTTCCCCGCGCAGCGGCACGGCGACCCCGCCGAGGACGGCGTCACCGCCTCCGCCGTGGCCGCGCGGCTCGGCGTGCCCCGTGAGGTCGCCGAGACCCACCTCGCCCTCCTCACCGGCCTCGGCCTGCTGCGCGCCAAGCGCGTCCGGCGCCGCACCCACTACCGGCGTGACGAGGTACGCATCGCCGAAGTGGCCCGCATGTTCGAGAAGGGCTGGTAGCCCGGGGGTCCCTCACCGGGTGGGGGGCACCGGCTCGCCGCCGGGCCCGTGGTGCTCGCGCACCGCGATCCGGGCCAGTTTCGTCAGCATCATGCCGCTGCGGATCGCCACGACGTAGTCGACGGGCAGCCCGTGCATCCGCGTGCCGGGTCCCCGCAGCGGGTGCCAGTCGATGACGAAGAGCGTGTGCCCGCCCCAGGGGATCAGCCGCATGGCGATACGGGCCGCGCCGAACGGCTCGGCCCGGGCCTCCAGTTCCAGCCGCCGCCCGGGATCGCAGATCCGGACCACCACCGTGTCGTCCAGCGTCACGGGACCGGCTCCGACGCGTACGCGCAGCCGGGCGCCCACGTCCGGCCAGTGCGGGTCCACGGTGAGCACCCGCTGGGTCCCCGTGACCCATTCCCCGTACCGTCGGCCGTCGGCCAGCAGGCTCCAGACCTCCGACGGTGAACTGAGGATCAGACGGCGGTTGCGGGCCATGCCGACCACGCTCCTTCCCCCGTACCGGCTCGTCGGGCCTCTCGACCGTAACCGGCGGGCACCCGCCCGGCATCCGCGGCGAGGGGCGGGCGAGGCGGGTGACCGGCTGGGCCGATACGCTGGTGTCCGGCCGCGATCACCTCGCGGCGCGGCGGTGGGGCCCGCCGTACCCGAACCGCGGCAGCGCGCCGCCAACGGTCCCTACTTGCAACCGCGCGGCCCGCTGCCGGGCCCAGGCGAGTAGGAGACACACGCATGACCACCCAGGACACCGACCCCCTGCGCGCCCCCGCGCGGGCCGCCCGGCCGCCGGCCTGGCGGGCCCAGATGCCGGTCGTCGCGGTCGTCGCACTCGGCGGGGCCCTCGGTGCCACCGCCCGCTACGCGGCCTCCCTGGCGTGGCCCGCCGGGCCGGGCGCGTTCCCCTGGGCGACCTTCTGGGTCAACGTCACCGGCTGCGCCGTGATCGGCGTCTTCATGGTCCTCATCCACGAGAGATGGCCGGGGCACCGTCTGCTGCGCCCCTTCTTCGGCACGGGCGTGCTCGGCGGTTTCACCACCTTCTCCACCTACGCCGTCGACATCCGCACCCTGGTCGACGACGGGCACCCGCGTACCGCCCTGGCCTACCTCGCCGCGACCCTGGCCGCGGCGCTCACCGCCGTCTGGCTCGCGTCGACGGCCACCCGCCACGTCCTGAGGAGGAGGTGGTCATGACCGGTCCGACCGGCCGCGCCCTGCGCCTGACCGTCCTCGTCGGTGAACACGACACCTGCCACCACCGCCCGCTGTACTCGGAGATCGTGCACCGCGCCCACCAGGCCGGTCTCGCCGGCGCCAGCGTCTTCCGCGGCATCGAGGGGTTCGGATCCTCCTCGATGATCCACACCTCGCGGCTGCTGTCCCTCAACGAGGACATGCCGGTGGCCGTCGTGATCGTCGACACCGAGGAACGCGTCCGCGCCTTCCTGCCGCAGCTCGACGAGATCGTCACGGAGGGGCTCGTCACCCTCGACGAGTGCGAGGCCGTCCGGTACACCACCCGCACCGCGTCCGGGGAACCCGGGGAAGGGGAGACGCCGGCGTGAACTGGCTCCTGGTCATCGCGGGAGCCGCCGTCGGCGCGCCCCTGCGCTACCTCACCGACCGCGCGGTGCAGTCCCGCCACGACTCGGTGTTCCCGTGGGGCACCTTCACCGTCAACGTCGCCGGCTGTCTCGTCCTCGGCCTGCTCACCGGCGCCGTGGCCGCCGGCGCGGCGGACTCCCACGTCCAGCTGCTGATCGGCACCGGCCTGTGCGGCGCCCTCAGCACGTACTCGACGTTCTCCTACGAGACCCTGCGGCTGACCGAGACCGGGGCGGGGCGCTACGCCCTCGCGAACGTGGCGGGCAGCCTGGTCGCGGGACTCGGCGCCGTCTTCCTGGGCGTCACGATCGCCGAGGCGGTGTGGGCGTAGAACGCCCGGAGGACACCGCTTGACAGGAACCGTCACTCGAACGGACCATCGGTTCGTGAACCTGTCAGACAGCCGGACAGCCGGACAGCCGCCGCGCCGGGTCAGCGCCATGGAAGCCGTGCTGGCGCACCTGCGCGACGCCATCGAGCGCGGCGACTACGCCGTGGGCGACAAGCTGCCCTCCGAGGCGGAGCTGTGCCGCACCCTGGAGATCAGCCGGCCCGTGCTGCGGGAGGCCCTGCGCGCCCTGCAGACGATGGGGCTGACCGTCTCCAAGACCGGCAAGGGCACCTTCGTCGTCGCCGCCGGCGTCGAGGAGCCCGTGTTCGGCGACTACACGGCGGGCGACCTGATGGAGGTGCGCCGGCACGTGGAGATCCCGGTCGCCGGGTACGCGGCGCGGCGCCGCACCCCGGAGAACCTCGACCACCTCGCGCACCTGCTGGACCGGATGGAGGGGGAGACGGACACCACCGCGTGGGTCGCGATGGACACCCTCTTCCACCTCGGCGTCGCCGAGGCCGCCCAGAACCCGGTCTTCCGCCGGGTCATCGAGGAGATCCGCGACGCGCTGGCCCGCCAGTCGGCCTTCCTCAACGAGCTGGGCGGCCGCCGCGAGCAGTCCGACCGCGAGCACCGCTCGATCCTCCGCGCCCTGACCGACGGCAGCGAAGCCGACGCCACCGAGGCCATGACCCACCACCTCGACCGCGTCGGGACCACCCTCACCGACATCGTGCGCCGCGGGCGCCCCGACGGCGCCACCCCTGCCGCCGGGCACCGGGCCCCGAACCCCAGGCCCGGCGCGTGACCCCCGCGACGGCCGGACACCCCTCACCGACCCACGACCCCCAGGCAGTGATGAACACCAGCACCATGGCGGACGCACCCCTTGTCCGCGCCCCCCTCCACGCCCCCGTCGCCCACCTCGTACGCAGCGGCGTCATCGAGGGCACCCACCACGGCTCCGTCGTCGTCCTCGGCCCCGACGGCGCCGTACGGTTCCAGCTCGGCGACATCGAGGCCGCCTTCTACCCGCGCTCGGCGATCAAGCCCGTCCAGGCCGTCGCCATGGTGCGCGCCGGGCTCCCGCTCGACGGAGAGCTGCTGTCGCTCGCCGCGGCCAGCCACTCCGGCGAGGAACGGCACCTCGCGGGCACCCGGCGCATCCTCGAACTGGCCGGACTCACCGAGGACGACCTGCGCAACGTCCCGGACCTGCCGTACGACCCGGTCGTACGGGACACCTGGGTGCGCGAGGGCCGTCCGCCGTCCCGGCTCGCCCAGAACTGCTCCGGCAAGCACGCGGCCATGCTGTACACCTGCCGGCTCAACGGCTGGTCCCTGGACGACTACCTCGACCCCGCCCACCCGCTCCAGCAGGCCATCGCCGAGATCGTCGAGGACCTCACCGGGCAGCGCGTCGCGCGGGTGAGCGTCGACGGGTGCGGGGCGCCCCTGTTCTCCGTGTCGCTGCACGGCCTGGCGCGTGCCGCCGCCCGGATCACCACGGCCGCGCCCGGCACTCCCGAGGCGCGAGTCGCGGACGCCATGCGCACCCACGCCGAGATGGCGTCCGGCTCGGGCCGGGACGTCGCCGCGCTCATGCGGGCGGTGCCCGGGCTCCTCGCCAAGGACGGGTTCGAGGGCGTGCAGGTCGCCGCCCTCCCGGACGGGCGGGCCGTCGCCGTGAAGATCGCCGACGGGGCGGACCGGGCGCGCGTCCCGGTCGCCGCGGCGGCGCTCGCGTGGGCCGGTGTGGACCCCGCGTCGCTCACCGAGTTCCGGGGCGGGGCCCTGCTGGGCGGCGGCCGCGAGGTCGGCCGGGTGCGGCCCGTCCCCGCGCTGGAGCCCACGCCGGTCCCGGCCTCGGTCTGACGGCCGGACCCGGCCCCGGGACACGCGGGGGACCCCCCGGAAGGGCATGATGCGATCATGGCAGCGTCGACGTCGTCCCTGACCTTCCAGCCGGTCCTGGAGCGCATCGCCGAGGAGATCGAGCGGACCCCCGGCCGGGGCCGGCCCGCCGACTACATCCCGGCGCTCGCGGCCCGCGACCCCCGCAGCTTCGGCATGGCGGTCGCCGAGCTCGACGGCACGGTGTACGGCGTGGGGGACTGGCGCGAGCCGTTCTCCACGCAGTCCATCACCAAGGTGTTCACCCTCGCCCTGGACCTGGCCCGCGAGGGCGACGCGCTGTGGGAGCACGTGGGCCGCGAGCCGTCCGGCAACCCCTTCAACTCGCTGGTGCAGCTGGAGTACGAGAACGGCATCCCGCGCAACCCGTTCATCAACGCCGGCGCCCTCGTCGTCACCGACCGCCTCCACACCAGGACCGGCGACGCGGCGGGCGAACTGCTGTCCTTCCTGCGCGCCGAGAGCGGCGACGCGAGCCTCGGCTTCGACCACGACGTGGCCGCCTCCGAGACCGCGCACGGCGACCGCAACGCCGCCCTGGCCCACCTGATGGCGTCCTACGGCAACATCGACAACCCGGTGCCGGTCCTGCTGGACGCGTACTTCCGGCAGTGCTCGATCACGGCGTCCTGCGCGGACCTCGCGCTGGCGACCCTGTTCCTGGCCCGGCACGGCGTCCGCGCCGACGGCTCCCGGCTGCTCAGCTGCAGCCAGGCCAAGCAGATCAACGCGATCATGCTGACCTGCGGCACGTACGACGCCGCGGGCGACTTCGCCTACCGGGTGGGCCTGCCCGGCAAGAGCGGAGTGGGCGGCGGCATCATCGCCGTCGTCCCCGGCCGCTGCACCCTGTGCGTGTGGAGCCCCGGACTGGACGAGCACGGCAACTCGGTGGCCGGCGTGGCTGCCCTCGACCGGTTCACCACGCTCACCGGCGTGTCGGTCTTCTGACACCCCTGAGGTCACTCGGTCCGGCCCCGCGTCACCAGTGACACGGCACCCGCCCCCACCCCGGCCGCGCCGGCGACCGCACACGCCTCCGCCCAGCCCGCAGGCTCCTTCCCGGGCGCCCGGGCGGCCGCCACCGGCGCCGCGCTGGGCCCCGGCCCGGGGCGGGAGCGGCGGCCGTCGAGCGACCCGACCGGTTCGACGTGGCCGGCCGCGCCGAACCCCCAGTCCAGCAGCGCGGCCGCCTCCTCGTACACGGGGTGCCCGCCGCTCGCCCGGGGGTTGAGGACCGTCACCACGAGGGTGCGCCCGCCCCGGTGGGCGGCGGCGATCAGGGTGTTGCCCGCCTCGGTGGTGTAGCCGTTCTTGACGCCGATCGCGTCGGGATAGCGGGCCACCCCGTCCGCCCCGGTCAGCAGCCGGTTGGTGTTGCGGATCCCGTACGAGCGGCCGCCGTCGCCGGGGAACAGGGCCTCCGCCGTGCCGCAGTACCGCGCGAAGTCGGCGTTGCGCAGCCCCGCCCGGCCGAACACCGCCAGGTCGTACGCCGACGACACCTGGCCGGGTGTGTCATAGCCGTCCGGCGACAGCACCCGGGTGTCGAGGGCGCCCAGGGCCCGCGCCTTCTCCTGCATCCGCGCCGCCGTCTCCCGCCAGCCGCCGTTGAGCGAGGCCAGCACGTGGACGGCGTCGTTGCCCGAGCTGAGGAACACCCCACGCCACAGGTCGGCGATGCGGTACGTACGGCCCTCCGCGACCCCGACCAGGCTGCTTCCGGGACCGATGCCCGCGAGCTCCTCGGGGCGCACGGTGTGCGGGACACCGGCGGGCAGCGTGGGCAGCACCGTGAGGGCGAACAGGGTCTTGAGGGTGCTGGCCGGCGGCAGCGGACGGTGTGCCTCGTGGGCGGCGAGGACCTCACCGGAGCCGGCGTCGGCCACCAGCCACGAGCGCGCGGAGAGCCGGGGCAGCTTCGGCGCGTCCGCGTGCGGCCGCACCTGGGTGCCGGACCGGTACAGCAGCGCGGGTGGCGGGGTCGCGCGGGGTCCGCGCGGCGGGTCGGGGTCGTGCCCGGTGAGCGCGGACGCGGAGGCGGGCGCCAGCGCCAGCAGACCGGCCGCGCCGAGGGCGCAGGCGGAGACGAGTGCCCGGGCGGTAAATCCGATCTTCATACTGCCAACGTAAGAACGGGAGGCCTCCACGGGGCGCTGCCCGGGCCGGGCCGGCCGCTTCGGCACCCGGACGGGCGATATCCGCCGGTGTGTCAGCCGCCCGGCAGTGTCGGCTGGACGCGCCGCAGGAAGGTGGCGTTGTCCGGGGTCTCCCGCATCCGCTCCAGCAGGGTCTCGGTGCCGCTGTGGCCGTCCCTGCCGCGCAGGGCCCGGCGCAGGCCGCGTACCGCGGTCAACTCGGCGGGGGTGAGCAGCAGTTCCTCGCGGCGGGTGCCGGACGGGTCGATCTCGACGGCCGGGAAGACCCGGCGGGAGGCGAGCTCCCGGCTGAGCCGCAGCTCCATGTTGCCGGTGCTCTTGAGCTCCTCGAAGAAGAAGTCGTCGGCCCGGGACCCGGTCTCCACGAGGGCCGTGGCGAGGATGGTGAGCGAGCCGCCCTCCTCGGCGAGCCGCGCGGCGCCGAAGAACCGCTTCGGCCCCTGCAGCGCGGCCGCGTCGACGCCACCGCTCAGAGTGCGCCCACCGGACGCGGCCGCGTTGTTGTGCGCCCGGCACAGCCGGGTCAGCGAGTCGAACAGCACGACGACGTCCTCACCGGCCTCCACGAGCCGCTTGGCCCGCTCGATGACCAGATCGGCCAGCGCGATGTGCTGCCTGGGCGCCCGGTCGAAGGTCGAGGCGTACACCTCGCCGCGCACGGAGCGCCGCATGTCGGTGACCTCCTCGGGACGTTCGTCGAGGAGGACGACCATCAGCCGGCACTCCGGGTGGTTGCCGGCGACGGCCGCCGCGATCTGCTGGAGCAGCACGGTCTTGCCCGTCTTGGGCGGGGCCACGATCAGCCCGCGCTGCCCCTTGCCGACGGGGGCCATCAGGTCGGCGATCCGCCCGGCCGGGCCGGACGCCGGGTGCTCCAGGCGGATGCGCTCGCGGGGATGCAGCGGGGTGAGGTCGGCGAAGCGGGGCCGGTCGCCGCCGGGGACGCGTCCGTTGACGCGGACGACGTCCGTGAGGGTGCGGCGTTCGCCGCGTTCACCGTCGACGAGGTCGCCCTTGCGCAGGCCGTACCGGCGGATCAGCGCGGGGGAGACCTGCGGGTCGGCGGGCGAGGGGAGCAGGCTCGTGGCCCGCAGATGTCCCTTCCCGCTCGCGTCGACGTCGAGCACGCCGGTGACGGCGTGGAGGGCGGTCCGCTGTGGTGCGGCCGCGGGGTGTTCGAGTGTGGTGGTCATCGTGGGGGGTCCTTTCGGAAGGACGGCAGAAGTCATGCGGAGGGGGAGGGATGCCGCGGAGACGGGAAGGCGCGATACGGGCCTTCGGGTGCGGCGGGGAACAGCACCTCACCGAACGGGTGCGAACCGCTGGTCACCTGAGGTGGAGGAGGAGAGCCGCCGATACGCCGACCGGCGAACTCGGGAGAAAGACAGGCACCGGCGCCCACGACGGGGCGTGCACAGATGCCGTCTCGACGGTAGCACGCGGATGCGGCGCGTGGCGAGGAGCCCCGAGAAACGAGAGGACGGCGGCTCGCGGAGCCGCCGTCCACGCAGGCCCTGGGGGGCCGGCTGGTGAAGCCCTACGCGGACCGCGCCTCGGCGTCCGCCAGGATCCGGTCGAACTGGGCGCCCATGGCCTCGGCCAGCGCCTGGGCCCCGGACAGCGGGCGGACCATGACCATGAAGTCGTCGATCAGCCCGTCCTCGTCCACCGACAGGAAGTCGCACCCGGTGATCTGTTTGTCGCCGACCCGCGCGGTGAAGACCAGCGCATGGTCACGGCCGCCCTCGTCGTGGATCTCGCGGACGTACCGGAAGTCCTCGAAGACCCGGACCACACCGCGCAGGATCGCCGCCGTGATCGCCTTGCCGGTGTAGGGCTTGAACACCACCGGGCTGGTGAAGACGACGTCCTCCGCCAGCAGGGCCTCGATGGCGTCGGTGTCGCCCGCCTCGACCGCCGCACGGAACGCGTGCATCCGGATCACCTCATAGTCAACTAGTTGAGTAGGTGCGAAAGACAATAATCACCTGCTGTTACGGTGTCCACATGTCCCTCAAGTACGCCGTGCTCGCCGCCCTGCTGGAGGGCGAGGCCTCCGGCTACGAGCTGTCCAAGCTCTTCGACATCTCGTTCGCGAACTTCTGGCCCGCGACCCCGCAGCAGCTCTACCGGGAACTGGAACGCCTCGCCCAGGACGGCCTCGTCGAGGCCCGGTTCGTACAGCAGGAACGGCGGCCCAACAAGCGGCTGTTCACCCTCACCACCGCCGGCCGCGAGGAACTGAGCGCCTTCGCCGCGGAGCCGCCCCGGCGGCCCACCGCCATCCGCGACGAGCTTCTGATCAAGGTGCAGGCCATGGACGATCCCGGGACCGCCCGCGCCCTGGTCGAGGAGCGGCGGAGCTGGGCACGCGGCAAGCTCGACCGCTACGAACGCGTCCGTGAACGGCTCCTGGACGGGCGCACCGAGGAGGCGTACCTGGCGGAGGCGGAGCGCATCGGGCCCTATCTGACGCTGCTGGCCGGCATCTCCTTCGAGGAGGAGAACCTGCGCTGGTGCGACCGGGTCCTGGCGGTCCTCGGACGACGTGTCGCGGCGGGGTGACGGCGATGTTCAGTCCTGAGGGACCCAGCCTGCGCGAACTCACCGCCCAGGCCCTGTCGTCGGTCGAGCACGGCTACGACCTGCTCGCCCCCAAGTTCGACCACACGCCCTTCCGCACCCCGGACTCCGTGCTGACCGCCGTCACCACGGCCCTCGCGCGCGGCGGCCCCTACGACGACGGCCTGGACCTGTGCTGCGGCACGGGCGCGGGACTGGGCGTCCTCGGCGAGCTGTGCCGCAGCAGCGTCACCGGCGTCGACTTCAGCGCGGGCATGCTCGAGGTCGCCCGGGAGCGGGGCGAGGCCGTCCGGAACGCGGGTGCCGGGCCGCGGGTGCGCTGGGTCCGCGCGGACGCCCGGGCCCTGCCGTTCACGGCCGCCTTCGACCTGGTGGTGAGCTTCGGGGCGTTCGGGCACTTCCTGCCGGGTGAACTGCCCGGTCTCTTCGGCCAGGTCCACTCCGTCCTGCGACCGGGCGGCCGCTTCGCGTTCCCGGTCGTGGCGCCGCCGCGCCCCACGTCCCCCGCCTACTGGGCGCTGCTCGGGTTCGACGCGGTGATGCGGGTGCGCAACGCCGTGCGGCGGCCGCCGTTCGTCATGTACTACCGGACCTTCCGGCTGGCGCAGGTGCGCAGGGGTCTCGAAGACGCGGGGTTCGAGGTGACCTGGCAGCCGCTGCCCGAGTTCGGGGCGCGGGGGGACGGCAGCCCCAGGGTGCGGATGGTGGTGGGGCGCCGGCTGCCCGAGTGAGTGCGCGGCGCCCGATCGGGTGAGTTGGATTTCCGAACCGGACGCCGCGAGAGGGTTTGTTTTTCAAACTCACATGGTTATCGTGGGCGGGTGAGCACCACGACCGACACCGAGACCCGCGTCGACCCTGCCTGGTATTCCTGGGAGGGGGCGCACGGCGGCCATGTCGCCGCCCTCGCGCTGACCGCCGTCCGCGACCGCTTCGCCGGCGGAGCGCACCCGGTCCGCACGCTGACCACCCACTACCTCGCGCCCGTGGACGGCAGTCCGCTGCACTTCTCCGGCACCGCCCCGGCCACGCCGGGCCGCCGCACGGCGACGTGTGTGTTCACCGGCCACCAGAACGGCGTCCCGGTCGTCCTCGGGTCCGCGCTCTTCGGCGCCCGGCGCCCGGGCGGTGTACCGCACGAGGCGCACCCGGCGCCCCGTGTGCCCGGCCCCGGCGACTCCCCCCTGCTGCGTCTCCCGGCCGACCTGTCCCCGTTCTCGCAGCAGTTGGAGATACGTCCCGCCACCCCGGACCGCCCGCTCGTGGGTGGTGAACGGGCCGAACTCACCGCGTGGATCCGCTTCCTGGACGGGCGGCCGCTCGACGCGGCCGCGGTCGTCACCCTCACCGACGTCCTGCCGCCCGCGCTGTACGCCGTCTGGGACGCCCCGCGTCCCGTACCCACCGCCGAACTCACCGTCCACCTCACCGACGCCCTCGACGAGGGCGCCCCCGACGGCTGGGCGCTGGTGAGGATCCGCACCGAACACGCGGGCGGCGGCTGGGCCGTCGACGACAGCGTTGTCTGGGCCGCCGACGGCCGACTGCTCGCCCTGGGCCGTCAGTCGAGGGTCGTACGCCCTCAGCCCGCCGCCGGGACCGTGAACTCGTAGACCAGGGCGTCCTGGTGGGCCTCCATCACCAGGTCGGTGATCTCCAGCGGGCGCCCGTACTGGTCGTGCGACCGCCGGGTGACCCGGACCGACGAGCCGCCCGGCAGCCGGGTGATGGCGTCCCGGTGATGCAGTGTCAGGCCCGCCCTGCGCATCCAGTCGTAGGCGCGGCGCAGCTGGGCCGCGCCGGAGCCCTCCGCGCGGTCCCGGTAGCGGGCCAGCTCCACGACCTCCGCGAGCGCCACCGCCGAGAACGTCGTCACCGCCGTCCGCGGGGCCCGTCCGCCGGCGCCGGCGGACTCGTACCGGTGCACCAGCGTCGGCCGGTGCCGGTCGAGCCCCAGCGCCTCGGCGTGCTCCAAAGAGGGCGGCTCCCAGAGCACCATGGACCGGTCCACGGCACCGGGACCCGCGGCCCGGGCCCCGATCGGGAACGCCACCGACGCCGGTGCCTCGACCGGCAGCCCCGGCAGGCTGGCGTGGCTGCCGCGCCGGTCGGTGGCGACCAGACCGCTTCGGCGCAGCACCTCCAGCGCCTGCCGTACGGTCTCCCTGCTGACTCCGAAATGCCCTGCCAATCGGCGTTCCCCCGGCAGCCGTTCACCGGGCGGGATGGTGCCGTCGCGCAGCTCGCCCAGCAACTGGGTGGCGATCCGCCAGTACAGCGGCTGCGTGGTGGTGAGGGGGCGTTCGTGCGGGGTGGTGCGGACCATGCCGCGCCTCCTGATCGGTGACGTGTCGTAGCCGTGCGGGCTCCTTGCGTCACCAGATCCAAGCATTGGTCTAAACCAGAAGGGAAGGGTGGGCCTCCACTTCGGCTGAAACCGCGTGCTCGCCCGCTGACTCAGAGTGAGGCGTACACGGCGTCGACCAGGGACATCTTGCGGGGATCGTCGGCGATATGCGGCCCCATCCGGTTCATCACGTACCCCAGCGACACTCCCGCCTCCGGGTCGGCCAGACCACAGGATCCGCCGAAGCCGTCGTGTCCGAAAGCCCGCGGGTTCGGCCCGTACGAGCCGTTCGGGCCACTGAGCCACAACCCGAGCCCGATCTCCGTCTCATGGCCCAGCCCGGCACCCAGGACCAGGTCGCGGCACCTTCCCTGTCCCTCCCGCACCCGCTCGACCGCCTCGGGGGACAGGATCCTCCGGCCGCCGTACGAACCGCCGCCCGCGAAGATCCCGTACAGGGCGGCGACCGCCCGCGCGGTGCCGTGCCCGTTCGCGGCGGGGATCTCGGCCGCCCGCCACGCGGGGGTGTTCGCCTGGTCCGCGCCCACCGCCGGATTGGCCAGCGCGGCCAGCGCCGCGGGCGGCAACGCGGCGAGCGCGGCGGGGCGTTCGCCCGACGCGCCGGCCGGGGGCTGGACCAGCTCGGCCGCCCGGCCGGACTCCTTCTCCGGCAGCCCGATCGTGAAGTCGACGCCGAGCGGCCCGGTCACCTCACGCTCCAGGAACGCGGCGGGCCGCAGCCCCGACACCCGCCGTACGACCTCCCCGACCAGGAAGCCGTACGTGAGCGCGTGGTACCCGGACCGGGTCCCCGGCGCCCACCACGGCTCCGTCGCCGCGAGCCGCCGGGTCGTCAGTTCCCAGTCGTACAGGTCCTGGAGCGTGTGCGGCTCGCGCAGGCCGGACAGGCCGGCCCGGTGCGCCAGCAGATGCCGGACGAGGACCTCCTCCTTGCCCGCCGCCGCGAACTCCGGCCAGGAGAAGGCCACCGGCGCGTCCAGGTCGAGCAGTCCCCGGTCGGCGAGGATGTGCGCGCACAGTGCCGTCGGGCCCTTGGTCGTCGACCAGACGTTGACCAGCGTGTCGCGCTCCCAGGGCCTGCTGCGCGCCCCGTCCGCCCAGCCGCCCCACAGGTCCACGACCGTCTCTCCACCGACCGTGACGGCGACGGCGGCCCCCAGCTCGCCCCGCTCCCGGAAGTTCGCCTCGAACGCCGTGCGCACCGCCTCGAACCGTGGATCGCAGTGTCCGTGCACCCGCGCCGGAAGATCCGTCATGAGCCGCCCACCCCTCGTCGGTAACCGGAGAGCCGGGGCCACGCCGGTGTGACCCCGACCTGAACATACCGACTGGTCGGACTGTGCGGAAGGGGCTCGGTACGGTGCCGTGACGGGAGCCCGTCAGACGCGGGAGCGCAGCCAGTCCAGTTTGACCGCCTCGTGGTACGGGCCACCCCCCTCGTGGTCGTTGAACTCGTAGACCTCGATGGCCTTCTCGTCGTGCGCCCAGGCGTTGAACGCGGCGAAAACCGTGGACGGCGGGCAGGTCTGGTCCTCCAGCGCCGCCGAGAACAGGGCGGGTGCCCGGCTGCGCGCGGCGAAGTGCACGCCGTCGAAGTACGACAGGGTGCGCAGGACGTCGGCGGTGCGTCCCCGGTGCGTCTTGAGGAACAGGCCGATCTCGCGGTAGGGGTGACGGTCCGTCAGCGTCGTCGCGCGCGGGAAGTCGCACAGGAACGGCACGTCCGGCGCCACCGCCGTGAGGTCGGGCACCAGCCCGCCGACCGCGATCGCGATGCCGCCGCCCTGGCTCTCGCCCGTCACGACCGTCCGGGCGGCGTCGGCGAGCGGGTGGGCGCGGGCCGCCTCGACGGCACGGACCGCGTCGGTGAACACCCGGCGGTAGTAGTAGTTCTCGGGCGCGTCGACACCCCGCGTCATATGGCCGGGGAACGCGGGGCCGGCGCCCACCGGATCCGGGGTGTCACCGCCCCCGCCCCAGGTGCTGCCCTGCCCGCGGGTGTCCATCGTGAAGTGCGCCCGGCCCGTGGAGGCCCACAGCAGGTTCTCGTGCGGCAGCCCGCGTCCACCGCCGTACCCGACGAACTCCACGATCAGCGGCAGCGGTTCGGTCGCCCCGGCGGGCAGCCGCAGCCAGCCCTTGACGGGGTGCCCGCCGAACCCGGCGAACGTCACGTCGTACACCCGCACCGTGGTCAGGCCGGTGTCGACCCACTCGTAGCGGACGTCCAGATCGTGCTCGCGCGCCTCGTCCAGCGTCCTGGACCAGAAGGAGTCGAAGTCCTCGGGCTCGGCGGACGCGCTGCGGTGGGCGCGCAGTTCGTCGAGCGGGAGGTCGAACAGGGCCATGGGACCACCTTGTGCGAAGAGAGAGCCCGGACACCGCACGCTACGTCGAAGATCGGCGCGCTGACCAGGGGCTGTGTCTCCGGACGCGGCGGGCCCGGCTCAGACGTTGCGGCCCGTCCACGCCGGTTCGGTGGCGGCCCACGCCCGGTCCCACTCGGCCAGCCGGCGGCGCATCGCCGTCTGCCGCACCAGGCCGTGACCCAGGACGACGACGGCGGCCGTGGCGCCCGTCGCGCACACGCCCATCGTCACCGCGTGCTGCCGGACCGCGGCGTCGTCCGGCGGCGGGCGCACACCCCGGTCGGCGGAGTCCAGCCACACATGGACCGTCTCACCGGGCCGCGTGCCCGTGGGGACGCGCACGGTCGTCGTCCGGGGACCCGCCCCCGGCTCCGACCAGCGGACCGTCACCTTCGCCGACGGCTGCCGCCCGGTCTGCGGGGTGTGCAGCGCGCCCGAGACCGTGCGGACGACCATCCCCCGCACCTGCCGGCGCTCCGCCCGCTGCTTCTCCGCCGCGGCCTGGGCGTCCCCGTGCGCCCACCAGCCCGCGACCACCCCCACCAGGGGGGCGACCACGAACAGCAGGAGGCCCACCCCGAGCAGGGTCCACGTCTCGACGACATCCGATCGGCGCCGCAGCTCGTTGTGCCGCAGACGCCAGCCACGCACCCGGCTTCGCATGCCGTCCAGGTACCCCGAACACAGGCCCCTGTTCCCGGGTCAGCCGAAGCGCTCGATCCGGATGCGGTCGACCGGCTGCCCCGCGGCCACCAGCAGCCGCGACGCGTGCTCGGCGAACCCGTTGGAGCCGCACACATAGGCCTCCCACCCACCGGGAGGCCGCTCGGCCAGGAGCGGCGCCACATGTGCGGCGGACATACGTCCCACGGGCACACCGGCCGGCGCGCTGCGGGTGAACACCGCCGTCGTCTCGGAGCCGTACTCCGACGCGTAGATCAGCTCCTCGGGGCTGCGGGCCGACACCAGGAGCCGCAGCGGCACGACCGAGCCACGCGCGCGACGGTGCCGCACCATCGACATCAGCGGGACGACGCCGGAGCCCGCACCGAGCAGCAGCGCGGGGCGGTCGCCCGGCCACGCGAAGAAGCCGCTGACCGGGCCGCGCACCTCGACCGTGTCGCCCGGCTCGGCCACCGTGTGGAACCAGCCGGACACCTCGCCGCCGTCCACATGGTCCAGCGTCAGCTCGATGTGGCCGGAGTCGTCGGGTGCCGACGCGATCGAGTAGTGGCGCTGCGCCACATAGCCGTCCCGCGCGCGGAGTCGCACCATCAGATGCTGGCCCGGCAGATGCCCCGGCCAGGCGGGCACGGCCAGCCGGAACGTCGCCACCCGCGGCGTCTCACGGCGGACCTCGGTGATCGTCGCGGTCTGCCACTCGGACGCCGCCCGGTCCTCCACGGCGATGCGGCCGGGCACGGCGAAACGGGTCGGGGGAGTGAAGGACGGGGTCGTCCCGAGGGTCTCAGTCACCGGAGTACCGCTGCTCCTCCCAGGGGTTGCCGCGCGGGTGGTAGCCGTTGCTCTCCCAGAAGCCCGGCTCGTCGTGGTCGAGGAGGCGCAGCCCGGCGATCCACTTCGCGCTCTTCCAGAAGTACAGATGGGGCACGATCAGCCGCGCCGGCCCGCCGTGCTCGGGCGCGAGCGGCCGCCCGTCGTACTCCCAGGCGATCCAGGCCCGTCCACCGGTCACATCGGCGAGCGGGAGGCTGGTGGTGTACCCGGTGTGCGCGTAGGCGACCACATGGGTGGCGGACCCATGGGGCCGGACCACATCCAGGAAGGCGTCCAGCGAGACACCGCCGAACCGCACGCCGAACTTGGACCAGCTCGTCACACAGTGGATGTCGCCCTCGTAGGCCGAGGCGGGCAGGGCGTGCGCCTGCTCCCAGGTCCAGGTCCGCGGCCGCTCCACGAGGCCGTCGACGCGGAACGTCCACTCCTCGGGCGTCAGCTCGGGGGTGACCTCCGCGGACAGGACGGGCCAGTCGTCCCCGGCGTCGTACTGGCCCGGCGGCAGGGCGGCGTTCGGGACGCGCGGGCGTCCGGTGAAGCCTCGGGTGACGTGCATGGGGTGGGGCCTCCAGGCCGCCGCGGACGACGGCCCGCTGGTCTAACGGGATCGGCAGGTGCGCGTACCACCGTACGACGTCCCGGCGCAGGACCCGCGCGCGGGAGGCCGGCCGCTCACGGGCGGTGACCGCGGACGGTGAGCGCGGGAGGTGACGGCGGACGGCCGGTACTCACCGGGACGCGGCATCGGGACCCGGCCCCCAGCCCCGCCGGAAACCCCCGGAACGCCCCGGAGCGTTGCGGTAGGGTGTGCCGTCCAGCCGGGAGAGCCCCGGCCCTGGAGACCGGGAGGTGGGACCCATCACCGCTGTGTCAGGTCGGGTGCTCACCCCTCGGATCGACGCGGGCCACCGCCGGTAGGCGACCGCCAGAGCACCCTTCGGCTTCCCGAAAGGCTCTCGGCTCCCATGCCTCCTGCGTCCCCGTCGTCCGCCTCCCCTTCACCCTCGCCGCTCACCCACGACGCCGTCGTCAGCGCCCTGCGCGCCGCCGGCTGTGTGTTCGCGGAGGACGAGGCCCGCCTCCTCCTGTCCGCCGCCGGCGGCCCCGGCGAGCTGGCCGCCCTGGTGGACCGGCGTGTGAGCGGTCTCCCGCTCGAACTCGTCCTGGGCTGGGCCGAGTTCGCCGGTCTGAGGATCACCGTCGCCCCCGGTGTCTTCGTCCCGCGTCGCCGGACCGAGTTCCTCGTCCGGCAGGCCCTCGCCCACGTCCCCGACGCCCGCGTGGTCGTCGATCTGTGCTGCGGCTCCGGCGCGGTCGGCGCCGCCCTGGCCGCCGCGCTCGACGGGGCCGAACTCCACGCCGCCGACATCGACCCCGCCGCCGTGCGCTGCGCCCGCCGCAACGTGGCGCCCTTCGGGGGCCGCGTGCACCAGGGCGACCTGTTCGCGGCGCTGCCCACCGGACTGCGGGGCCGGGTCGGCGTCCTCGCGGCGAACGTGCCGTACGTCCCCACCGGCGAGGTGCCGCTGCTGCCCGCCGAGGCGCGCGAGCACGAGCCGCTGGTCGCGCTCGACGGCGGCCCGGACGGCCTGGACGTGCTGCGCCGGGTCGCCGCGGAGGCACCGCGCTGGCTGGCGCCGGGGGGCCGCCTGCTGATCGAGACCAGTGAGCGGCAGGCCCCGGTGGCCCTGGAGGCCTTCGCGGCCAGTGGGCTGTCGGCCCGCCTGCTGGTCTCCGACGAGCTGTACGCCCATGTCGTGATCGGTCAGGTCGCAGGCGGGTCCGCCCCGGCCCGAGGGGTCACGCGGGGGTGAGCACCCGGGCGATCAGCAGCGCCACGTCGTCGGAGTTCTCGGGCTGGTGCAGCGTCCGCAGGAGCAGGTCGCAGCACTCCTGCAGCGGGCGCCCCGGGTCGTCGAGCAGGGCGAGGAGCGCGTCGAGGCGTTCGTCCAGCGGGTGCTGGCGGGTCTCCACCAGGCCGTCGGTGTAGAAGACCAGCTGATCGCCGGGCACGAGGTCGACCGTCGTCGTGGAGAAGGCGACCCCGCCGACGCCGAGCGGCGCGCCCGTCGGCAGTTCCAGCAGTTCGGGGGGCCGGCCGGGGCGGACGCGGACGGGAGGCAGGTGCCCGGCGTTGGCGATGTGGCACTGCCGCAGCTCCGGGTCGTGGACGGCGTACACACAGGTCGCGATGGAGTGGTCGAGGCCGTCGGTGATCTTGTCGAGGTGTTCCAGGAGCCGCGCCGGCTCCAGATCGAGGGAGGCCAGGGTGTGCGTGGCGGTGCGCAGCCGGCCCATGGTGGTGGCGGCCTCGATGCCGCTGCCCATGACGTCGCCGACGACGAGCGCCGTCTTGGCGCCCTCCAGCGGGATGACGTCGAACCAGTCGCCGCCGACCTCGGTGCCCGCGCCGGCCGGCTGGTAGCGGGAGGCGACCTCCAGGCCGCCGGTGACCGGCGGATGGCTGGGCAGCATGCTGCGCTGGAGGGTCAGGGCGGTGTCGCGGGCGTTCTGGTACCAGCGGGCGTTGTCGATCTGGATCGCCGCGCGGGCGGCCAGCTCCCGGGCGAGCAGCAGGTCGTCCTCGCTGAACGGCAGCGGGTTGTGGATGCGCTTGAGGTCGAGGGCGCCGAGGACCTCGCCGCGCGCGATCAGCGGCACCGCCAGATAGGAGTGCAGCCCCGCGCGGCCGAGCTGGAGGGCGGCCTCGGGGGAGCGGGCGATGCGCGGCAGGTCCTCCTCCCGGACGTGCGCCACCATCACCGGGTCGCCTGTGCGCACGCACTCGGTGACGAGGCGGTCCGGACCGTAGCGGGCGATGTGCCCGGGGGGATCGGCGGCCTCGAGCGCGCCGGTGTCCTGCGCCGAGCGGACGGCCAGGGCGCGGATCACCGCCGCCTGGGCGGGGCCGAGGGTGCTGCGCCGGCCCTCCACGACGGCGTCCAGCAGGTCCACCGCGGCCACGTCGGCCAGGTCCGGCACGGCGACGTCCGCGAGCTCGCTGGCCGTGCGGTCCAGTTCCAGGGTCGTACCGATGCGGGTGGAGGCGTCGGCGATGAGGGCGAGCCGGCGCCGGGCCGTCTCGGCCGCGACCGCGGCCTGGTGCTGCTCGGTGATGTCGACGGCCATCCCGGCCACTCCGAGCACCGTCCCGGCGGTGTCCTCGAGTCGGTACAGCGAGACCGACCAGAAGTGGTCCACGTCGGGGTGGGCCCGGGTGCGGCCCACGACCCGCCGGTTGACGACCGGCTCACCGGTCCGCAGCACCGCGCGAAGCGCCGCCTCCACGGTCCGGGCCGCCTCGGTGTCCAGCATGAGCTCGTGCGGCATGTGGCCGAGATGTGCCTCGGCGGGAAGGCCGTTGAGCTCGGCCAGCGCGGGGTTGACGGAGACGTAGCGCAGCTCGGTGTCGAGGACGGCCAGGCCGACGGGCGCCTGGGCGATGGTGCGGGTGGACAGCGCCACGTCCCGCTCGACCTGGCGGACCGTCGACTGGTCGGCGCACAGGCCGAGGGCGTAGACGTCGCCCTGGTCGTCCAGGAGCCGCATGTTGCGGAACTCCACCAGTCGGGTGCTGCCGTCCTTGCGGCGGATGGGGAAGGCGCCGGCCCAGCCCTCGCCGGTCTCCATGACGTCGGCGAAGAGCTTGACGACCAGGTCCAGGTGCTGTTCGTGGACCATGATCCGGGCGGCGTACTCGCCGAGCGCCTCGTGCGCCGGATAGCCGAACAGCTCCTCGGCCTGAGGGCTCCAGAGCATGATGCGGCCCTCGGTGTCCAGCACGACGGAGGCCACCCCGAGCACGTCCAGGAGGCCGCTCGGACGGACCGGACCCCGCACCGGCTCGTCGCCCCCGGCCCTGGGACGTTCGCCTGGAGACATCCCGCGCACCGCCTTCGCCCGTAGTCGCGGCACGTCGTTCCCCCGTGCCGACTCCCCTTGTTCTACCGCGTCCAACCGCTTCCGGGTCCCCTCGGTCGCCCACCTCCACCATGTCTCAACACGGCGTCGGGTGTGGCGCGAAACCACACGTGGCGCCGCCACTGTGGCGGACACGACAGCAGACATGGCTGTTGTTGGTCTGTACATGACCATGTGGTGCCGCGACACTGTCCGCCGACGCGCCCCCACCCCCAAGGAGTCGCCGCCATGGCCCAGCGTGCCCGGCAACGTTGTCATGCCTTTGTGACGGGCCTTGTGGCCCTCGCCTCGGCCGCCGTCCTGTCCGCCGCCACACCCGCCCAGGCGGCCGACACCTGGACGGAGGTGGGCTCCGACCGCGCCGACCCGCTCACCGAGAGCCAGGGCCTGGCCTCCGTCGAGGTCCCGGCGAACAGCCCCAACCGCTACACCGGCATCGGCACCATCCCCCTGTCGGTGAGAAGCCGCGGCTGGAACCATGTGGGCGACCCCGACGCGTCCTACGACGGCTACTACATCGAGCCCTACCAGGCGGACTCGGGCTCCGCGAAGATGTTCCGGGTCCAGGCGCCGAACGGCGGCTGGTCCGAGTACGTCCACGCGCTGGGCCCGGGCGAGGCGCTGAACAACTCCTTCGCCGCGATCTCCCCGGGCGGGCAGTGGATGGTCTCCGGCGAGTGGGGGACCATGACCCGCCTGCTCGTCCACCCGACACCGGGCGTCAACCGCTCGACGTCCCCCTCGGCGGACCTGCCGTGGACGTCCAGCATCCGGCTCGACCGCCCGGTCCGTGACGTGCAGGGCTGCGACTTCCGGGACGCGACGACCCTGCTGTGCTCCTCCGACGACCCCGACGGCAGCCTCTTCGGGATCACCAAGCCGCTGCTCCAGATCGACCTCTCCGCCGCCCCGGGCGCCTCGGACGTGACCGGCCGGGTCACCGCCCTGCGCCCGCTCCCGCTGCGCAGCTCCTGCTCGGGCTCCTTCGAGACGGAGGGCATCGACTACGACCGCCGCACCGGCACCCTGCGCGTCATCGTCGTCTCGCCCGGGTTCTGCGTGCTGACGGACAGCAAGACGTACCGGTTCACCAGGGGCTGAGCCACGGCCGGACGGCCGCCGGGCCGTTCGCGCCGGTAGTGCGCCGGCATGTGTGGTGCTTTTCTTGGGTTGGGGTCCCGTTCCGCGGGCTACCCGTGGCACCGCGGTGTGGCCACGAGAGGAGCGATCACGATGGATCGTGAACGACTGCACGACGAAGCTGTGTCCGTCGAGATCAGCGGATGCGACAAGGACGACGCCCGGATCGTCTTCGAGGCGCTGTCCACGTGTTTCGAGTCCGACCGGGCACCGGACGAGGTGCCGCAGCAGCTCCATGAGAGCCGGCCGATGGTGTGGCTCGGCACGTTCGAGGTGACGGACGCGCAGGAGTGCCCGCCTCCCGCCCGGCTCTCGTCGCGCGTCGAGGCGGACGCGCAGGGCGGCTACTGGGCCATCGAACGGCTCCGGACGACCCTGGACTCCCTGTTCACCGTCCACGACCAGACGTCGGCCTCCGGCGACCAGGAGCGCGAACTCCACGTGGTCCTGGAGAGCAGGCCCGAGGCGTCGTAGGAGTTCTGGGAGGCGCCCCCGTACGCCGAAGCGGGTGAAGCCCGCGTACCGCCGGTACGCGGGCTTCCGGCGTGCCGGGCCCCGGTCGCACGAGGGCATCCGTGGCCGGAGTCACGCCCTTCCGGTTGTGCAACTAGTTGCATAACCCGGGCGCGGTCCTCTACAACTACGTCAGACCACACCGCGACGGAGGGCCGCCCCCATGAGCCGTTACCCGCATCTGCTGAGCCCGCTGGACCTGGGCTTCACCACGCTGCCCAACCGTGTCCTCATGGGCTCCATGCACGTGGGCCTGGAAGAGGCCGAGCGAGGCTTCGAGCGCATGGCGGCGTTCTACGCGGAACGGGCGCGCGGCGGCGTCGGCCTCATCGTCACCGGTGGCATCGCCCCCAACGACGAGGGCCGGCCCTACGAGGGCGGCGCCAAGCTGACCACCGACGCGGAGGCCGAACAGCACCGGACCGTGACCGACGCCGTGCACCGCGAGGGCGGCCGCATCGCCCTGCAGATCCTGCACTTCGGGCGGTACGCCTACCACCAGGACCTGGTCGCCCCGAGCCCCCTCCAGGCGCCGATCAGCCCGTTCCCGCCCCGTGAGCTCACCGACGCGGACATCGAGCGGACCATCGACGACTACGCCCGCACCGCCCGCCTCGCCCGGCAGGCCGGCTACGACGGCGTGGAGATCATGGGCTCCGAGGGCTACCTGATCAACGAGTTCATCGCCACGCAGACCAACCACCGCACCGACCGCTGGGGCGGCGCGTACGAGAACCGGATGCGCTTCCCGGTGGAGATCGTGCGCCGGGTGCGCGAGGCCGTCGGCGAGGACTTCATCGTCGTCTACCGGCTGTCCATGCTCGACCTCGTCCCCGGCGGCTCCACGCTGGACGAGGTGATCACCCTCGCCAAGGCCGTCGAGGCCGCCGGCGCGACCATCATCAACACCGGCATCGGCTGGCACGAGGCCCGCATCCCCACCATCGCCACGTCCGTGCCGCGCGGCGCGTACACCTGGGTCACCAAGCGCCTGATGGGCGAGGTCTCCGTCCCTCTGGTCACCACCAACCGCATCAACACCCCTGAACTGGCCGAGGAGTTGCTGGCCGACGGCTGCGCGGACATGGTCTCCATGGCCCGTCCGATGCTCGCCGACCCCGACTTCGTCGCCAAGGCCGCGGCCGGCCGCCCCGAGGCCATCAACACCTGCATCGGCTGCAACCAGGCCTGCCTCGACCACACCTTCAGCGGCAAGATCACCTCCTGCCTGGTCAACCCGCGCGCCTGCCACGAGACCGAGCTGACGCTCTCCCCGACCCGGCTGCGCAAGCGCGTCGCGGTCGTCGGCGCCGGGCCCGCCGGGCTGGCCTGCGCGGTGAGCGCGGCCGAACGCGGCCACGACGTCACCCTGTTCGACGGCGCGGAGGAGATCGGCGGCCAGCTGAACGTCGCCCGCAAGGTCCCCGGCAAGCAGGAGTTCGACGAGACGCTGCGCTACTACCGGCACCAGCTCGACCGGCAGGGCGTCGACGTACGCCTGGGCACCTGGGTGCGTGCCGACGACCTCGCCGGCTACGACGAGGTGGTCGTCGCCACCGGCGTCACCCCGCGCGTCCCGGACATCCCGGGCGTCGACCACCCCAGCGTCGTCGGCTACCTCGACGTCCTGCGCGAGGAGGTCACGGTCGGCGACCGGGTCGCCGTCCTCGGCGCGGGCGGCATCGGCTTCGACGTCGCCGAGTTCCTCACCGACGGCGGCGACAAGGCGAGCGAGGACCCCGAGACGTACTTCCGGCTCTGGGGCGTCGACATGGACTACGCGGCCCCCGGCGGCCTCGCCGCCCCCGAGCGCCCGGAACCGCCCCGCACCGTGCACCTGCTCCAGCGCAAGACCAGCAAGGTCGGCGCGGGCCTCGGCAAGACGACCGGCTGGATCCACCGCGCCGAGCTGAAGCACCGGGGCGTCACCATGGTCCCGGGCGTGCGCTACGACCGGATCGACGACGCCGGACTGCACCTCACCGTCGGCGACGAGAGCACCGTCCTGGAGGTCGACACCGTCGTGCTGTGCACCGGCCAGGAGCCGCGCCGCGACCTGTACGAGGCGCTGGTCGCCGCGGGCCTCAGCGCGCACCTGATCGGCGGCGCGGACGTCGCCGCCGAACTCGACGCCAAGCGGGCCATCAAGCAGGGCACGGAGCTGGCGGCGAGCCTGTAGGGCCGCTGGACCGCGTCCCTAGGATGACCCCATGTCACTCCCGCACGCGATCCTCACCGCCCTGCTCGAGAAGCCGTCGTCCGGGCTGGAGCTGACCCGCCGTTTCGACAAGTCGATCGGCTACTTCTGGTCGGCGACGCATCAGCAGATCTACCGCGAGCTGGGGCGGCTGGAGAGCGGCGGGCTGATCCGGGCCCTGCCGTCCGAACAGCCCGCCCGCGGGCAGAAGAAGAGCTACGAGGTCCTGCCCGCGGGCCGCGAGGAACTGGCCCGCTGGACCGCGGCGTCCCAGGACCCGCGGCCCCTGCGGGACACGCTGCTGCTGCGGATGCGTGCCGCGGCCGTCGTGGGGACGACGGGCGTCGAGGAGGACCTGCGTCGCCACCTCGACCTGCACCGGCGTCAGCTCGCCGAGTACGAGGAGATCGAGAAGCGCGACTTCCCGCCGGGCCGGGACAGCTCCCAGGACCGGCTGCGGCATCTGGTGCTGCGGGCCGGCATCGACCTGGAGACCTTCTGGACGCGGTGGCTCACCCACGCGCTGGAGGAGTTCCCGGACCTGCCCGGACCCGGGACCGCGTGAGTCCCGGGGCCGTGCGGGCGGCGGGTGGGCGTCAGAGGTGGCGCGGGCGCGACGACCGGCGGCGCAGGAACCAGGCGGCCCCCGCGGCACCCGCGCCGACCAGGACGCCACCGCCCACCAGGGTGAGCGTGCCGTAGTCGCGGCTGCCGCCGCCCATCCCGCCCATCACCCCGCGCGACGGGGAGGGCGACGTCGTGGCCGAGATCGTGGGCCGCGCGGTCGGGGAGACGATGACCGCCTGGGTGCCCGCCCTCGTGCCGTCCGAGCAGATGACGATGACGGTGAAGGTCCCGGCGCTCACGTCCGACCACGCCGCCGACTGCAGGGCCTCCGTGCCGGTCAGGGAGACCCGGCGGCCCTGCGAGAAGTTCGACTGCCGGCTGTTGAGCAGCGAGGCGGTGCCCCAGCTGCCGTTCATCCGGGTGCACGCACTGGTCGTGACGGAGACCGTGGAGCCGGTGGTGCTCACGGAGATCCCCGATTGTGCGGTGGCCGGGACGGCGGCCGCGAACAGGGGGAGTGCGGAGGCGGCTGCCACGGTCAGGCCCGAGCGGAGAAGCGAGGAGTTGCGCATGAGTTGCCCTCCGGCGGCACGGTCGGCGGTACGTCCGTTGCGCCGCCGTAGTCGGGAACGCCCGTGCTGCCTCAGGTGCAGCCAACGCGTGCCGGGACGGACGCGCATGCGGGCGTCGGCCGGTCAGGTGACACGGCGCCGCGTTCGGGGGACCGGCCGCCGGAACCGGTTTGGCGCCCGGCCGGCGTCGAGGGCCCGTCACGGCCCGGTCGTCACGGTCCGCTCCGCCGAGAACCCGCCCCAGGTGCCGTCCGGCAGCATGGCCCGGATCCGCACCCGGTGCCGTACCCCGGCCTCCGGGCCCAGGTAGAAGCTGTACGTGGCCTTCCCGCGCGGCGGGTCGCCGCCGAACACCAGCGAGGTGGCCGCCCGGCCGTCGAGCTGGACCTCGTACTCGGTGACGGTGCCGTCGGTGCGCGGCGGTGTCCAGCTCAGATCGACGTGGTACGCCCCGTCCGCGCGCCGGGTCGTGGCACGGAAGTCCGTCGGGGCGGTGCCGCGGCCGTCGTCGGTGCCCGGTGTGCCGAGGCGTACGGCGGCCGACGCCGGGGACAGGTTGTCGGCCGCGTCACGGGCCCGGACCGTGAAGGAGTACCGGGTGCCGGGCCGCAGCCCCGTGACCACGGTGGCCGTCTGGTTCCCGCCCACGCTGTGGATCTTCGTCCCACCCTGGTAGACGTCGTACGACACCACGCCCCGGTCGTCGGCCGCCCGCGTCCAGGACAGCTGGACGGCCCGGCTGCCGACCACCCGTCCCGTGGCCCGTCCGGGACGGCCGGGCGCCGTCCGGTCCGCGGCCACGGCCGCCGGGGTGGTGGCCCGGACCGTCCGGCTCGGCGGCCCGAGCCGCCCCTGCGTGTCCCGGGCCCGCACGGTGAACGCGTAGCGGTGGGAGGGCTCCAGCCGGGTGATGTCGGCCATGTGCGCGGAGGCCGGCACCTCCGCGGCCTTGGTGGCGCCCCGGTACACCTCGTAGCCGCGGATCCCGTCGGCGTCCCCCGCCGCCACGGCGTTCCACATCACATGGACGCTGGTCGCACTGCCCGCCCGGGCCGTGACCCCGGTCGGTGCCCCCGGCGGGCGGGCGCCCTCGTCGCCGGACGCGCCCCAGCCGCAGGACGTGAGCAGGAGAGCGGCGCAGACGGCGGGAACGAGAGGGGACACGCGTCGCACGGCTCTGCCTCCCGAAGCGGACCGACGGCAATGGTCCGGACCAATATGACCCAGCTGACGCGCTCACATCAAGAGTGCGTGCGGCGGGGTGGCCGCTGGAGACCGGTGCGGGGCGTTCCGTATGCTGAAGGTCCTCATGGCTGAACTTCCCTCGAGGGCTCGGGAGTTCATGCCCTCGGCGTGGGCCGCTGTCGTCGCTGATCCCGCGCCGGACGCGGGTGGCCCGGGGCCTGGGTCCGTCAGGGAGTCAGGCCCCCGGCCGCCGGCGGGCGCCCGGGCGCGCCCGACGTGTCGCCCGCCGGTGTGCACCGTACGGACCCCTCTGGTGGCAGCATGACCGGACGGCCAGCAGATTGGGCTGAGTGTTCGCCGGTGCCCACGCGGTGCACAGTGCGTGACCGCCGGGTCCCCTCCCGGGTCGCCGGTGGACGCGCGTCCGTGTCCCCGACGTGAGGCCCCCCATCGTGCGATTGCAAGCGCTGACGCTGGCCGCGGCAGGAGCCGCCCTGCTCGCCCCGACGAGCCCGCCGACCCCGCCGCCACCCGTCCCGGAGGAGCCGGCCGTCAGCCAGGACGCCGACGTCAGCGCCGCCGAACTGCTGGCCAAGGTCGCCACATGCACCCAGGTGTCCCGGGGCCGCTACCGCACCGACAGCGGCCGGCCCGCGACCGTCCCCGTCTGCGGGACCAAGGAGGCCGTGTTCTGGAAGGCCGACATGGACATCGACTGCGACGGACGCCCCACCACCCGGTGCAGCAGCCGTACGGACCCGCACTTCTCCTCCGCCACCGCGTTCACGCAGTCCGACGGCCGCTACCTCAGCGCCGAGCGGCTGCCCTACATCGTGGTACCCACCCCGAGCTCCATATGGGACTACAAGGCCCACGGCGTCCGCGGCGGCTCCCTCGCCGCCGTCGTGTACCAGGGCCGGGTCCGCTACGCGGTCGTCGGCGACGTCGGCCCGAGCGACATCATCGGCGAGGCGTCGTACGCCGCAGCCGAGGCACTCGGCATCCCCGCCGACCCCCGCGCCGGGGGCGCCCCCTCCGGCGTCACCTACATCGTCTTCAAGGACCAGGTGGTCGAACCCGTCGAGGACGCGGCCGAGGCCGTACGGACCGGGGAACGGGTCGCCAGGAAGTTCACCCGGGGACAGTGACGGACCCGGCGGGCCCGCCACCGGCCGTCACCCGGCCCGCCGCCCCCGCCCGCTCACACCTTCCGGTACGTGTACGCGTCCGCGGCCGCCGCCTCCACCGCGGCGAGATCGGCGCCCGTCGCCGCCGTCACGACCGCCGCCACCGCGCCCTCCACGAACGGCGCGTCCACCAGCCGAGTGTTCTCCGGCAGTTCGTCGCCCTCGGCCAGCAGCGCCTTGACGGTGAGGACCGCGCTCCCCAGATCCGTGAGGACGGCGACCCCGGCACCCCGGTCCACCGACGCCGCCGCGGCGGCGATCAGCTCGGCACTCGTGCCCAGCTCACCGGCCTCGGTGCCGCCCGCCGGCGCCAGGGGCACATCGGCCCCGCCTCCCGCCAGCCCTCGCGCCAGATCGGCCACCGACGCGGCCACCTGCGCGCTGTGCGAGACCAGGACGACGCCGACCAGCCGGCTCTCCTTCGCGTCACCCATCGGAGGCCTCCACGAGAGCCGCGACGAGCAGGGCCGAGGAGGTGGCGCCGGGGTCCTGATGCCCGATGCTGCGCTCCCCGAGATAGCTGGCCCGTCCCTTGCGGGCCTGCAGCGGCGTCGTCGCCACGGCACCCTCCCGCGCCGCCGTCGCCGCGGCGGCGAAACCGTCGCCCAGCGCCTCGACCGCGGGAACCAGGGCGTCGAGCATGGTGGCGTCGCCGGGCGCGGCGCCCCCGAGCGTCATGACCGCGTCCACCCCGGTGCGCAGGGCCTGCGCGAACTGCTCGGCGTCGACCTCCGACGCATCGCCCAGGGCCTTGCCGGTGCGGCGCAGCAGTGTGCCGTACAGCGGCCCCGACGCCCCGCCCACCGTGGAGATGAGCTGCCGCCCGGCCAGGATCAGGACCGCGCCGGGCGTCTGCGGCTGCTCCTTCTCCAGCGCGGCGGTGACGGCGGCGAACCCGCGCTGCAGATTGCTGCCGTGGTCGGCGTCGCCGATGGGGGAGTCGAGGGCGGTGAGATGTTCCGCCTCGCGGTCCACGGAGGCGGCGGTCGCCGTCATCCAACGGCGGAAGAAGTCGGCGTCGAGCACTTGATCTCCTTGCGTGGCGGGTGGGTCGTGTTCGTGCGGCCCCGGATCACATACCCCAGCGCAGGCCCGGTGTACTGACCGGCGCGTCCCACAGCCGCAGCATCTCCTCGTCGACCTGGCACAGGGTGACCGAGGCGCCGGCCATGTCCAGCGAGGTGACGTAGTTGCCCACCAGCGTGCGCGCGACCGCGACCCCGCGCTCGGCGAGCACCCGCTGGACCTCGGCGTTGAAGCCGTACAACTCCAGCAGGGGAGTCGCGCCCATGCCGTTGACCAGGACGAGGACCGGGTTGCGCGGCGACATGTCGTCCAGGATGGCGCCGACCGCGAAGTCCGCGATCTCCCCCGAGGTCATCATCGCCCGCCGCTCCCTGCCGGGCTCGCCGTGGATGCCGATGCCCAGCTCCAGCTCGCCCGCCGGCAGGTCGAAGGTGGGGCTGCCCTTGGCCGGTGTGGTGACCGCGCTCAGGGCGACACCGAAGCTGCGCGCGTTCTCGTTGACCTGCCGTCCGATCGCCTCCACCCGCTCCAGCGGCTGGCCCTCGTCCGCGGCGGCCCCGGCGATCTTCTCCACGAACAGGGTCGCACCCGTGCCGCGCCGCCCGGCCGTGTAGAGACTGTCGGTCACCGCGACGTCATCGTTGACCAGCACCTTCGCGACCTGGATGCCCTCGTCCTCGGCGAGCTCGGCGGCCATGTCGAAGTTGAGGACGTCGCCCGTGTAGTTCTTCACGATGAAGAGCACACCGGCCCCGCTGTCCACGGCGGCCGCGGCCCGCACCATCTGGTCCGGCACGGGTGAGGTGAACACCTCGCCGGGACAGGCCGCCGACAGCATGCCGGGGCCGACGAATCCACCGTGCAGCGGCTCGTGCCCCGACCCGCCGCCGGACACCAGCCCGACCTTGCCCGCGACGGGGGCGTCCCGCCGGACGATCACCCGGTTGTCCACGTCGACGACCAGTTCCGGATGCGCGGCGGCCATTCCGCGCAGCGCGTCCGCGACCACGGTCTCCGCGACGTTGATCAGCATCTTCATGGGTACCTCCCGGGAAGCTCTCACAGGTGGCCAGGCGACCTGCGTCGGTGCTGTTCAGAGTGGGTACGGGCCAACGATCGCACGCGGGGCGCCGAGAAGTCCCGCTGTCGGAAGTATCGGTCCTGCGGGAGCACGGGTCACCTTCGCGGGCGTGCAGGTGCCCGCAGGGCACGAGCCGCACACCCGCATCGGCGCGTCAGAAGGCCGGGTCCGCGCCCGGCCCCGCCCGGTGCGACGGTCGGGCGCGGCTTGGTTGGGATCCCCGCTGTCGGCAGGATCGGCCTTCCGGCAGCGGAGGTCACGCGCGAGAACGTCATGGGCGCGCCCAGGTCCCGAAACGGGTTGTGCCGGATGTCGGCGACCTGCTGGCCCAGGTCGTGTCCGCAAAGTCCCGCCTGCCCAGCGGCGCCCGGCACGGTCCCCCGAGCTCTTCGCAGATGGTTCCACCACGCGTGCCGACATCACCGTCGGCGCGGACGGCGCCTGGTCGAAGGTGCGGCCACCGCTCATGCCCGCCAAGCCGGCGCCCTCTCCGGTATCGCCCCGCCGCCGATACGGACGGTCGATGCTCACCGCGCTCGGCACCGCGACGCTCGGCGGTTCAGGTCGACGCTCCGGTAGAATGCGCGGTCTGAGGAAAAGGCGGAGCGATACTCCCGGCGAAGGCGGATCTGGTGCCTGACATCGCGCCCTTGCGGGGACGACACGGCGAGTTGGCGGAACTGGAAGCGTTGGTGAGGCGTGCCCGAGGCGGCCGCGCCGGTGCGCTGGTCGTCTCCGGTGAGGCGGGTGTGGGCAAGACCGCGCTCCTGGACCACCTCACGGCACGGGCCGCGGCACACGTCCGCACCGAGCGCGTCGTCGCCTCCCAGTCCGAGATGGAACTCGCCTACGCCGGCCTCCAGCAGCTCTGCGGGCACATGATGGGTTCCGCCGCCCGATTGCCGGTCCCGCAGCAGGAAGCGATCGAGGTGGCGTTCGGCCTGCGTAGCGCGGCCGCCCCAAGCCCGTTCCTCGTGGGGCTGGCCCTGCTGGGGCTGCTCACCGAGGCTGCCGAGGAGCAGGCCCTGCTGTGCGTTGTCGACGACGCACAGTGGCTCGACCAGGCGTCCGCGCGAGCCCTCGCCTTCGCGGCCCGGCGCCTGGACGCGGAGGGCATCGCCTTGGTGCTCGCCATGCGGCAGGTCGACCCGGTGTTCGCGGGCCTGCCCCACATGATCGTCGAAGGGCTCGGTCACGAGGATGCGTGTGCACTGCTGCGTCAGGCCGTACCCGGTGGTCTCGACCCGCGGGTACGCGACCAGTTGATCGTGGAAGCCCGCGGCAATCCCCTCGCCCTGCGCGAACTGCCCCGGGCCCTGAGCCCGGCCCAGATCGCCGGCGGTTTCACCCTGACAAGTTCCCTGCCACTGGAACGCCGCATCGAGCAGAGCCTGGTCGTCCAGCTCGCCCCGCTGACCGCACCGGCACGACTGCTGCTGCTGCTGGCGGCCGCCGAGCCCACCGGTGACCCGGGGCTGCTGTGGCGTGCGAGCGCGGTGCTGGGACTGGGGCCGGAAGCCTTCGACGCGGCCAAGGACGCCGAGGCGTTCGTCGTCGGCACCCGTGTCGGCTTCCGCCATCCGCTGGTGCGGTCGGCCGTGTACCGGGCGGCTTCACCGGCGGACCGGCGTCGCGTCCATGCCGCTCTGGCGGACGTCACGAGCGCCGTGCACGACCCGGACCGCCGGGCCTGGCACCGGGCCAGTGCAACCCTGCAACCGGACGAGGAGGTCGCCGCCGATCTGGAGCGGTCCGCCGTGCGTGCGCGAACCCGCGGCGGTGCGGCGGCCGCCGGCGCGTTCCTGGAGCGGGCGGCGGAGCTCACACCCTCGCCGTTCCGCCGCGGGCAGCGGCTCATCGCGGCCGCCGAGGCCAAGCACGACGCGGGCGCGTCGGACGCGGCCCTGCGTCTACTCGGGTCCGCCCGCGTCCTTCCGCTCACCGCCCTGCAGGAGGCGCTCGTGGTGCGGCTGCGCGCGCGGGCCGGATACGCGCTACGGCGTGACCTCAGCGGTGCGCAGCACCTGCTCGACGCGGCACGGGGACTCGAAGGGCTCGACCCGGTCCTCGCCCGCGACACCTACATCGAAGCGCTCGCTGCGGCGACCTACGGCGGCAGGCTCGGTGACGCCGAGCAGGTGACCGCCGTCGCGCACGCGATCCTCGGCGCCACGTCCGCCGCCGACGATACGGACCGGGCACGGGACCTGATCCTGCGCGGGCAGGCGTTGCTCGCCACCGAAGGGCAGACGGCGGCGCTCCCCACCCTGCGACGGGCGCAGCGTGCCTTCCTTGAGCAGGCACCGGACTCTCTCGAACTGCACTGGATGTGGTTCGCCTCCCGCGCCGCCCAGGACCTGTGGGACCCCGCAGGGCTGCGTGCGCTCGCCGACCGGCAGGTCGAACTCGCCCGTGCCGAGGGTGTCGTCACCGTACTGCCGATCGCTCTGAGCCTGCTGATGCTCGTCCAGATGACCGACGGCGACGTGGACGGGGCGGAAGCCTCCTGCGACGAGATCGACGCCATCAAGGAGGTCACCGGTAATCCGCTGCCGCCGTACGGGCGGCTCCTGCTCGCCGCGTACCGGGGGCAGGCCGACGAGGCGGAGCGCCTGGCCGAGCGGGTCCGGGCCGACGGGCTCGCCCGCGGGGAGGGACACGCGCTGAGCGCGGCCAACTTCTCCGAGGCGGTCCTCTACAACGGCCTGGGCCGCTTCGAAGAGGCGGTGGACAGCGGTCGGCGCGAACTGCCGTACACCCACGAACTGAATCTCGCGATGCGCACACTCCTCGAACTGGTGGAAGCAGCCGCGCACACCGGTGAGCGCGCGCTCGCCGAGCAGGCACTGGAGCAGTTGGCCGGCGTTACACGGCCGGTGGGCACCAGCTATGCGCTGGCCGTCCTGGCGATGGCCGAGGCTCAACTGCGTGCGGGGAACGACGCCGAGCAACTCTTCCTGGACGCGATCAAGCGCTTCGAGCACGAGCGGATCCCGATCTGGGTGGGGCGTTGTCGCCTCCTGTACGGCGAGGCACTCAACCGCCAGGGGCGGTCCGCCGAAGCGCGCGAACAGCTCCGCACCGCGCACCGGATGCTGTCAGCCCGCGGACTGAACGGATTCGCCCAGCGCGCCGCGGACGAACTGCGCGTGAGCGGCGAGACCTTGCGGGTCCGCACACGAGAGTCGGCGGCGCGGCTTACCGAGCAGGAACTGAACGTGGCGCGCCTGGCCCGCGAGGGGCTGACGAACCGGGAGATCGGCGCCCGCCTGTTCATCAGCGCGCACACCGTCGAGTACCACCTGCGCAAGGTCTTCGTGAAGCTCGGCATCAAGCGGCGCACCGAGCTGAAGCCCGCCCTCGCCGGACTCACGGCGAGGGCGTCGAGCGCTTGAGCTCAGGGCCCCGAGCGCCGGACTCCGTTTCCGTACGCGGGCGACGGCCGGCGTCATGCGCCGCCCGGGCCGCCCGCTAGCCGGAGACGGGGCGGCCGTAGCTATGAGTTCAGAGGTCCGCGGACGACTCCCTGGGCATGGAGGAACGCGAGGACGGCGGCGCCGAACCGGGCCGGCTGTTCGATGTGTGCGAGGTGACCCGCCTCTTCCAGGACCGTCAACGCGGCGCTGTCCAGGCCCTCGTGCAGCAGGGCGGCCCATCGTGGCCCGCAGATGAAGTCGTGACGGCCTGCCAGGACCAGGGCCGGTGGGGTGAGTAGGGGCAGTTCGTCCCGGACGTCGAAGGGGGGCTCCTCTCCAAGGGAGGGAGCCGCGTACATGCGCAGCGTCCGACGAGCGGGCGCGAACTCCGCTTCTCTGCCCCAGTAGTCGTGGAGATAAGCCGGCATCAGTGTGCGCAGGACGGCGGTGGCGCCATCGTCGTCCAGCAGGCCGAGACGCGTAGTGAGGGTGGCGGCGTAGTCCGCGACTTCCGGATGGTCCTCGACGTGGTCCTTTACGAACCGTTCCATGGCGGTGACTGCCGCCGACCAGAACTCCTCGTCCGCGACCGGTGAGGTGTCGTAGAGAACGAGGGCGGCGACCCGTGCGGGATGGTCGAGGGCGTACCGCTGGGCCACGAAACCGCCGTGGGAGTGACCGAGAAGAGCGAACCGCGGCACGTTCAGGTGTTGGACCACCGCGTGCAGGAAGTGCGCGTACGTGGCCACGGTGTAGTCACGCGGATCCGGGAGCCGACCGGAGTCGCCCGTGCCGACCGGCTCGACGTAGACCATGGTCAAGGAGTCCTCGAGACCGGGCATGCGCAGGTACTCCCAGCCGATGCCGGGTCCGCCCGAATGAGCGAGACATACGGGGCCCGAGCCGGCGACGTGGTAGCGCAGTTCGACGCGGGCGGGACCGTGTGGAACGGTGATCGTGTGTGTGCCGGGAGACAGGGGGGCGGAAGGATCTTGGGTTGGGCGCGGGAGAATCGCCGGTCGGTGCGTGTGCTTCATGTCGTCCCATGATCCGTGACGGGCAGCAAGATCACAAGGACGAACACAACGAGTTGTCACACTGTTATGCACTGCATCACGGCTGAATGGACATCTCACCCGCGAGGCGGTGGCCGCGGCGTCGTGGGCATGAGGCCGCACACCTGTGGCTGGAGCACACTACGGATGCGAAGGACGAGGCCGAGCGCGGCCTGACGGTCGTTCAGGACTACCTGTACTGGGACTCCTACCGCCGGGCCGCTCACCGCCGCGCGGCGGAGTCCGCCGCACACGTGCCCGGACTCAGCGAAGGACAGAAGACCGGGTTGAGGCGGCCGCTCAGACCGGCGGAGGAGACCACGAGGTGCCGCATCAGCTGCCCCGGCGTCAGGGCGTGTGTCGGCAGAGCATGTGAAAGTGGGCTACCCTGTTCACAGTGTTCACGGCGTTGGGTTGGACACCCCACACACGGCGCCGGGAATGCTCCCCTGCCACTTAGAGCCTGGCGGGGGTACTGTGCCCCGGGCGCCCACCGATCCCCCGCGAATCGGCGTCCGGGGCCAGTCTCGTGGGCCGGAGGGACCGCCCGGGATCATCCGGCGCGGTAGAGACCCCGACCGCTGCGCCGGACCCGCGAGGTGCCGACGAGCCGGTCGAGCGTGCTGCGGACGGCGTTGATGCTGCCGCTGTCGGTGGCCCGGCCCAAGGCCACGGCCACGTCCCGGGCACGTACGTCGGCGTCGCCGACCTGCGCGAAGTACTCCAGGATCTGTTCGGTCAGCCGGCCGTACGTGTGCTCCGTGCCGCCTCTCGGTCGGGTCGCCGGCTGCGCCGGACCTGTGACACGGCGCCGAGCAGCGCCGTCGGCGGTCTCAGGCGCGGCCTCGGAGGCCGGTGCCACCGTGGGGGACGCCATGACGACTTCCAGAGCCCCCAGCGCCCGTTGCACGGTGTCGAGATGAGCGACGACGGCAGCCAGCTCCCTCTCCAACGCCCGCCTCTGCAGCTCCAGACGGCTGAGATCGGCCTGAAGGCTCTCAGCCGTGACTACGATGTCGCGTGTCGAGCGAGATGCCGGAACCATGTCTTCCTTCAAGGAGTGCTGGAACGTCGTCGTCGGATGGATCGCATTGTCACCGTGATGAAGATGTGGTGGCGATTCGGTGCAAGCCCACCCTGCAATTCTTGCCACTGACATGTGGAAAGCGCAACGGGTGAGCGCACCCCGGGCACCGAGTCCCCGGCCGGTGGCACCTTCCGGCCGCCTCCTCAGACGTGCCTGACCGCTCCGTGTCCGTCGGCGGGCGGCTGGGGGCGGTTCCACCCGCGCAACTTGTCGGGATTCAGGACGGCCCAGACGTGTGTGACGCGCTGGTCGGTGATGTCGAAGCTGATGACGGCAGCGACCTGGTTGTGGTGGCGCACGACGATCGCGGTGCGACCGTTGGCCGCCTCGAGGTGGAGGACGGTGCGGGAACGCGGGGCGAAGAGCGTGAGGAGGGTCCGGGCGACGTGCTGGTCGCCGTGCACGGGCCTGGTCAGAGCACGGATCTTGCCTCCGCCGTCGAAGAACGCGATGGCGTGCCGGGACAGCAGGGACACCAGATGCCGCGCGTCGTTGAGTACGCAGGCCTGCCGGACGGCGCGGACGATCCTGTCGTGCTGGTCCGCCGGAGTGGGATGCGCGCGGTCGGCCCGCAGGCTGCGACGGGCGCTCTCAGCCAGCTCGGCGCACTCGCGCGGGGTCCGCCCGACGATGTCGGCGACCGTCCGAGGGGGCATGGCGAAGACGTCGTTGAGCACGAAGACCGCCCGTTCGGACGGGGAGAGAGCGCCCAGGGCGTTGAGCAGGACGTCGCTGACCTCCTCCGAAAGAGCGCGGTCGGGCTCGATGGGGATGCCGCCGCCCGCCTCGGCCGGGCCCGGCACCGGGCGTGCCGGTGCGGACAGGCGCGCCAGACAGATGGTGCCCGTGCTCTTGGTCAGCCAGACACGCGGATCGCTGATGCCCGACCGCTCGTCGTCGCTCAGGCCGTACCACCGCCGGTACGTCTCGGTGACAGCTTCTTCGGCCGTCGGCCCGGCGCCCAGCATCCAGCGAGCGACGTCGATCAGATGCTGTCGCTCGTCCAGCAGGTCCGCGAGCGGTGTCGTGTCACCGGTCCCACCCATGGAGGGGTCCTTCCTCTACCGGCACCACTACGCCACCACTGCGGTCGGCTGGCCGTGCCCTCGGCAGAGCAGACCGCGCAAGCGCCGATCATGTGACAACAGGAGACCGCGCCACCGTCGGAAACCGAGGCGGAGGCGCCGTGGAGCGGAGGTGTCGAGGGCGGCGGAGACGAAAGGACGATACAACCGTGTGACACCATGAGACGTCGCCGACCGTACGCGACCTCGTCCCACCGACGAAAGGGTTCACCATGCCCGCGATCCTGATCCACGGCGTCCCCGACACCCACCATGTGTGGGACGGTGTGCGCCATCATCTGACCAGATCCGACGTGGAGGCCTGGGACTTGCCCGGCTTCGGCGCCGAGCGCCCCGCCGGCTTCGGTTCGACCAAGGAGGAGTACGTCGACTGGCTCGTACGGCGACTGGAGCGGGTCGGCGAGCCGGTGGACCTGGTCGGGCACGACTGGGGTTGCATCCTCACCCTCCGCGTCGCCTCCCTGCGCCCCGACCTCGTCCGAACCTGGGCCGGAGGCAACGGTCCGGTCAACGCCGAGTACGTCTGGCATCCACTGGCGAAGATCTGGCAGGACCGGGTCCAGGGCGACCGGTACATGGCCGAACTGCGTGCCGAGCCCTTCGCGGAGGAGGTGGCGGCCGGCTTCGACGTACCCCTCCACCTGGCCAGGGAGATGGCGAGCCGCGTGGACGAGCCGATGAAGGACGCGGTGCTCAGGCTGTACAGGTCGGCGCTCACCATGGGAGCGGAGTGGGAGCCGGAGCTGTCCGCCGTGTCCGCGCCGTCCGTCGTCTTCTGGGGAGCCCGGGATCCCGCCTGCCAGATCGAGTTCGGGCGCAGGCTGGGTGACTCCCTGCACTGTGAGGTGATCGAGATGGACTGCAACCACTGGCCGGTGCTCCAGCGCCCGGCTGAGGTCGCGGAGATCCTGGAGAAGCACTGGAGCGCGCACGCCGCCGCGTGAGGGTGGGCGGGCCCGCCAGGACCGGGACCGGTACTGTCACACGGTGCGGTGCCGGCCGGTCTTGAAGGGTGAAACCAAGAGAAACTGAGGACACCGTGCGTGAGATCCTGATCGTGGGCGGCGGTTACGCGGGCTTCTACACCGCGTGGGGCCTGGAGAAGAAGTTGCGGCGGGACGAGGCCCGGGTCACCGTCGTCGACCCGCGCCCCTACATGACGTACCAGCCGTTTCTGCCCGAGGTGGTCGCCGGGTCGGTGGAGGCCCGCCATGCCGCGGTCTCGCTCCGGCGGCACCTGCACCGCACACGGTTGATCGCCGGTTCGGTCACGGAGATCCGCAACAGCGCGCACACAGTGACGGTCCGGCCGCAGTCCGGTCCGGAGTTCGACCTGCACTACGACATCCTGGTGATGGCCGCGGGCGCCGTCACACGCACCTTCCCGATCCCAGGACTGAGTGACCAGGCGTACGGGCTCAAGCACGTCGAGGAGGCCGTGGCGATCCGCGACCGGCTGCTCACCTCCTTCGACCGCGCGGCGACCCTGCCCCACGGGCCCGAACGCCGTCGGCTGCTCACCGCCACCGTCGTCGGTGGTGGCTTCTCCGGGGTCGAGGGTTTCGGTGAACTGCTGAGCCTGGCCTCCGCGTTGCTCAAGCACTATCCCGAGATCGGGGCGGAGGAACTCGCCTTCCACCTGGTCGAGGCACGGGGCCGCATCCTGCCCGAGGTCACCGACGGGCCGGGGGAGTGGGTGGTGCGCTCGCTGGAGAAGCGGGGTGCGCGGGTGCATCTGAACACCCAGCTCGTCTCAGCGAAGGACGGTCGCGTGGTGCTGTCGGACGGATCGGAGTACGACTCGGAGCTGCTCGTGTGGACGGCGGGCAACGCCGCCAACCCGATCGTGCACAACCACACCGACCTCCCCGTCGACGCACGAGGACTGCTGATGGTGCGCGCGGATCTCCGCGTCGGGACGGAGAGCGAGGTCGTGGCGGACGTCTGGGCGGCCGGTGATGACGCCTCCGTGCCCGATCTCGCCGTCGGCCGGCCGGACGCCCGCACGGTGCCCAACGCCCAGCACGCCGTCCGTCAGGGCAAGCTGTTGGCGAAGAACATCCTGGCGTCCCTGCGTGGTCGGCCCGTCAAGGACTATGTGCACCACAGTCTCGGCGTGGTGGCCACCCTCGGGCTGGGCCGCGGCATCTTCCAGTACCGGCGCCTGGTCATCAAGGGATTCCCGGCGTGGCTGATGCACCGTGGCTACCACGTGCTGGCCATACCGAGCTGGGAGCGCAAGGCACGAGTGTTCGCCGTCTGGATGACTGCCGCGTTCTTCGGCCGCGACGTCATCTCCCTCGCCTCGGTCCAGCACCCGAGGGAGGCGTTCGTCTCCAGCGGTGACCCACGGCGAGGCGAGAAGTCCGCGGACGCGGATGCGGACGCCGTCGCGGGATGACCCGCGGGATCCGTGGACCCCGGGGACACGGGAGGGCGGCTCAGCGCTTCGCGGCGCGGTACAGACCGCGGCCCACCCGGCGGACACGGGACTGGCCGACCAGACGGTCGAGCGTGCTCCGGACCGCGTTGATGCTGCCGCTGTCGGTGTCGCGGCCCAGTGCGGACGCCACATCCCTGGCACGGACGTCGGTGTTTCCGGCCTCCGCGAAGAAGGCCAGGATCTGTTCGGTCAGCTTGCCGTACGACTTCGAGCCGTCGGCTTCACCGGCGCTGGAGGCGTCCTCCGCATGGGCACCGGGACCGGCACCGTCCTCCGCCTCGTCGGAGGACGGCATGGGTGCGGGTGCCACTGTCGCCGGTACCTCCGCGACCACGTCCCCCGGACGGGCCGCCGAGGCCGTGGGAACGGACTCCGGCAGGAGGGCCTGCAGGGCGCTGAGAGCCCGTTGCACGGAGCCGAGGTGAGCGGTGACCGCGGCCAGTTCCCGCTCCAGTGCCTGCTTCTGGATCTCCAGCCGCGCCAGGTCCTCCTGGAGGCTCTCGGCGGTGATCTCGATGTTGCGAGCCTTGGGGGTCACGGAGACCATGCGTTCCTCTCGTTCTCACCCCTCGTTCCGGCGGGGCCGCCCGATGCGGGCTCCGTCACTCGGCCCGGCACCGGGGGCAGGATACCCGTACTGCCGGGAAACGGCCCACGTCGCGCGGCGAGCGCGGCGGACCGGCTACCACGATGTCCGTCGCGACGCGCCACCGAGCCCGCCCGTCCGCCGCGTCAGGCACGGCCCCGCTCCGGGCGGTCGGGCCCGGTGCCGCCCTCGCGTTCCTCGGGCGTCGTGCCGTCGGTGGGCCCGGTCGCCGGGCGCTGCAGTCGCCGCAGGGTCTCGGAGACCGCGTCGATGCGTGCGTCCACCGAGTCGATCGCCTCTCGGAGCAGGCTCAACCGCCCTTCGAGCAGGGCGGCCTCCGCCGCCAGCGACGCGGTGGCAGCGGCGGGATCGGTCTGCTGGTCAGTGCTTCGGGACATCCCTCTTCCTTCCTCAGCTCGGGCTGTCGGCTCGTGAACCGTCGACATCGCATTGACCGAACAGTGACGAGCGCTGTGACAGCCCTGTGCGACGCGTCATGTGAGGCATGCTGATTCCGTCAGGAGAGCGGGTGTGTGAGAGGCCGCCACGGGTAGGAGCAGTGCGATGGCTTGTCCGTACGACACAACACGCAGTACCGCCTCCGACGTAGCGTCGGACAGAGTGTGACCGTGTGAAGGTGTGCGGCGTCGTCCGCGAAGCCGGGGACATGGATGCGGCCGTTGCGGTGCCGCGGGTAACGTGGCGATGCGCGCGACTCGGAAACCGCATGCGGGAGGCGAACCGTCACCAGGGCGGGTCGTTCAGGAGGAGGAGCCGGTATGGAGCCCATGGTTGACACCATGCCGATCGGGGAGCTGCTCGACGAGCGGCGGCACCTGCTGGACGTCGCGCACTGGATGCTGGGCAGCGACAGCGTCGCCGAGCACGTCACCGACGAGGCGTACCGGGAGTGGTACGCGCTCTCCGAGCACCAGCGGGACCGCATAGGCGCCCCGCGGGCCTGGCTGACCCGTGTCGTGGGCAGCATCTCTCTGGCGCGGCTGGCCCTGTCAGATGGTGACCGGGGCCCCCAGGGGCCCGCAGGGAGCCGTGGAGGGGCCGGTCCGGCTCTGGAGGACGATCTCGACGCGCTGTGGGCCGGGATGTTGGACGCGCTCGCACCCGCCGAGCGAGCGGCCCTCGTACTCAATGAGGCCCTCGGCGGCCCGGCCGGCGTACCCGTGAGCACCGCGGGACCGGCAGGCCCGGACCGGCCGCGACCGGTGGACACCGAACTGTTGGGCAGAGCCCGGCACAGCCTCCGGGTCAGGGCCGCACGCCCCACGGCTCCGCACGTCGAGGACGCACTGGCCGACGCCGTACGGCAGGCGTGCGCCGACGAGGACGTGGACCGTCTGGCCGGTCTGCTGGACCCCGACGCCGTCGCGTTCTACGACGGCGGAGGCAAGGTCCGCACCCTGACCCAGCCCGTCGTCGGCGGCCCACGGGTTGCCCGGAGTCTCCTGACCCTGCTGGCCCGGCACCCGCGCACCACTGTGCACACCCGTCCTGTCAACGGGCGCACGGGTCTTGTCGCACGCTACGACGGCCAGGTCGCCGCCGTGGTCTGCCTCGACCTGGCCGGCACACGCGTCGTACAGGTATGGGCCGTCCTCAACCCCGACAAGCTGCGCTCCTGGAACCGCCCTCGCGACTGACCTGCGCGCCCTGGCGCCTGACACATCGTGTCCGCGGCCCGCTCAGACGCAGAGGGCGGGCGCGGAGCGGTGGCGGGTGCGGGAGTCCAGGAAGGCGGCGATCTTGGCCGGGTTGAAGACCCACATCACCTGGTGAATGCCACGGGGGGTGGCCGCGATCGTCATGAAGGTGGCGGGTCGGCCGTCCCTGTGGATCAGGATGCCGCCGCGTCCGTTGGCCTCGACGGGTTCGGCCTCGACGGTGGGCCAGAACCGCGGGTGCGCGGTGGACAGGTTGGCCACGCGGACACGGCCCAGGACGGGCACCCGCGCCGCTCCCCGGATTCCGTTGCCGTCGGACAGACTGACCGCGTTCGGGGTCAGCAGTGCCTCCAGGCTGGCGACGTCACCCTGCCGGGCGGCTGCGACGAACGTCTGGAGCAGCGTCCGGTGCTCGGCGGCGTCGACGCTGTCCCGCTGCTCTTCGGTGAGGTGTTTGCGGGCCCGGCTCACGATCTTGCGGACGTTGACGGGGCTGAGACCCAGGATGCGTGCGATGTCGGGGTAGGCGTAGTCGAAGGCCTCCCGCAGGACGTAGGCGGCGCGCTCGGTGGGAGAGAGCCTCTGCAGCACCAGGAGCAGGGCGAGTTCCAGTGCCTCCGCCCGCTCGGCACCGACCTCCGGGTCGTTGCTGGTGTCGACGGGCTCCGGCAGCCACGGACCGATGTAGGTCTCTCGGCGGACGCGGGCGGACTGCGCCACGTTGATGGCCAGCCGGGTGGTGGTGCTCGACAGGAACGCCACGGGGCTGATCACGAGGGTGCGGTCGGTGCGCTGCCAGCGCAGCCACACCTCCTGGACGACGTCCTCGGCCTCCACCGCGCTGCCCAGCACGCGGTAGGCGATGCCGAAAAGGCGGGGCCGGAGTTCGACGAAGACGGAAACGGCCTCGCTCAGGTCGCCTGCCACGGGGGTCGCCTCTGGATGCATGATCCCGGGTCTCCGTTTCTCTGTTGCCGGTGTGTGCGGAGACGGTCGGACGACTCTTCGTCACGACCGCCGGAGCGTTGGCCCCGCGTACGGAGGGATCGGCAGGGCGCGGTGCTCACCTTCGCTTCGGACGACCGGCGGCGCCGACGTTTCGTTACACCTTTGCGCGGACTATTTCTACGGATCTTGTGGATCGGCGCACGGCCCTGCCCGGAGGCGCTTCCCTCGCGCTGACACAGGGCACGGCGTGATGTCACATTCGCACCGACCGCCCGGTCTTCCAGTGAAAGCGACGCTGCGTAAACCGAATTAATCCCGCAATACCTTGTTCGACGAGCCACCCCGCGAACCGGTATCCGTTTCACATACAGGAGGCAATTCATGGACTGGCGTGTAAAGGGCCTCTGCCTGACCGAGGACCCGGATCTCTTCTTCCCGATCGGCGGTCTCAACAGTGGGCCGGCGGCCATTCAGACGGACGAGGCGAAGGCGGTCTGCCGCCATTGCCCCGTCACCCGGCAGTGCCTGGCCTGGGCCGTCGATGTCGGGCCGGTCGAGGGGATCTGGGGAGGCACCACGGAAGGGGAGCGCCGCGCCCTGCGACGGCGCGCGGTGCGCTCGGAGCGCGCGACGGAGAGCGCCGCCTGACCGGACGGACACCGATGCGGGTGGGCGGGGATGCTCCACGGCAGGGGCGACCACCGCCCACCCGCATCGGTGTCCGTCAGGCCGCCGCCTCCTGCTCCGTCCGTATGGCCGAGATGTCCAGGGTCAGCGTCACCTTGTCGCTGATGAGCACACCCCCGGTGTCGAGCGGAGTGTTCCAGGCCAGCCCCCAGTCCGAACGCCGCAGGGTGGCGGAGCCCGCGAAGCCGACTCGGTGGTTGCCGAAGGCATCGTCACCGGCCCCGCCGAAGACGACGTCGATGTCCAGGGGCAGTTCGATGTCCTTGATGCGCAGGCTGCCCGTGAGCCGGAACTCGTCGTCGCCGAGCGGGACGATGCCGGTGGAGTGGAAGGTCATCAGGGGAAACGTCGCGGAGTCGAAGAACTCGGGCCCCGCGAGGTGGGCGTCGCGGTCCGCCGCGCCCGTGTCCATGCTGTCGGTCTGGACACTGACGTAAGCCTTGGAACGGGACGGGGCGGAGCCGTCGAGCACGAGCAGGCCTTCGAAGCGGTCGAACCGGCCGCGCACATTGGTGATCATGGCGTGCCGGACGGAGAAGCCGATCGTGCTGTGGACCGGGTCGATGGTGTAGGCACCGGTCACGGCCGGGTGCGCACCGAGGGCCGGGGAGGTGGCGTGGTCGCGTTGGATCATGATGGTGGGTCTGCTTTCTGTGACGAGAGGGGCCTGCCGCGCCGCGGTGCGGACGACAGGCCCCCTGTGGTGGGTGCGGACCCCCTTGAGCGGGGCCCGCCACCCGACGACTCAGCGCTGCTGCGCGAGCCAGTCGGCGAACCGGGTCTCGGCGATGTGCGCGTCCGGACCGGGGAGCAGGGTGGTCTCCTGCAGCTCCGCGCCGAAGTACGGGGCGTGCACATCGGTCACGACCTGGCGCGGGTCCTTCTTGGCGGCCAGCCCCTTGCGGATCAGCTCGTCCAGCTGGAACTCCTCGGGGCCGGCGACCTCCACCACCCCGCCCACGGGGGTGCCGACCGCGGTACGGCCGACGGCGGCGGCCACGTCGTCGGAGAAGATGGGCCGGATCTTGACCGGGGCCAGCCGGACGGTGTCACCGTCGGTCGCAGCCTCGGCGATGCCCTTCATGAACTCGAAGAACTGCGTGGCGTGCACGATCGAGAACGGGATTCCCGAGTCCTTGATCAGTGCCTCCTGTGCCTGCTTGGCGCGGAAGTAGCCGCTCTCCTGGAGTCGTTCCGTGCCGACCACGGAGAGTGCCACGTGGTGGGTCACCCCGGCGTTCGCCTCCGCCTTGAGGAGGTTGGTGGTGGAGGTGTGGAAGAACTCCATGACGGCGTCGTCCTCGAAGGAGGGCGAGTTGGAGACGTCGATCACGACGGAGGCGCCGGTCAGGACCTCGGCAAGGCCCTCGCCCGTGAGCGTGTTGACCCCGGTGTTGGGAGCGGCCGGCACCGCCTCGTGACCGTGCTCGTTGAGCTTGGCGACCAGCTTGGAACCGATCAGTCCGGTACCGCCGATGACTACGACCTTCATGTGAATGTCCTTTCGAGATGTGCGTTGTCGCCTGCACCAGACAAGACCGAATGCTCACCCGCTCTGTGACAAGGCGAACTGCCTTTTCGGCGCTCCGGCGTTCCTGGCGCTTCTGGAGTTCAGGTGTTCTGGCTTTTCCGGTGGTCGGAAGCCTGTTACTCGACGAGCTTTCCGTCGGTGGACACGTCCGCCATGAGGGCGGCGACCTCGTCCGGGACGTCGGGAATGTGCTCGTGGGTGATTCCCGTCGTCGGAGACCAGACCAGGTTCACGCGAAAGGCGGGATCCATGTCGGGGAAGTCGCTGCGGTTGTGACAACCGCGGGTCTCGCGGCGTTCCAGTGCCGCTTCGAGGGTGGCGCGGGCCGCCAAGGCGGCCGACTTGAGGTCGAAGGCGTGGGCCAGGTCCTGGAAACCGGCGATGTCGGGATGGACGCCGACGTTCTGCATGCGCTCCTCGATGGCGTCCAGCTCCTCCAGGCCGGTGCGCAGACCCTGTTCGTCCCGGACGACACCGGCGTGCTCGGTCATGGTGTTGCGGATCGCGCGCTGCAGTGCCCGGACGTTCTCGGGGCCGTCAGCGGCCAGCATCTCGTCGACCTCGGCGCGCGCCTCGGCCACGGCGGTCGCGGACCGGGGCTGCGCTGTGAGGGACTCCGAGTAGGCGGCCGCGGCCTGGCCGGTGATGCGGCCGTAGACGAGGAGTTCGATCAGGCTGTTGCCACCGAGGCGGTTGGCGCCGTGCAGACCGCTGGCCGCCTCGCCGATGGCGTACAGACCGCGGACGTCGGTGCTGTGGTCCTCAGGACGGACCCAGACGCCGCCCATCGAGTAGTGGGCCGTCGGGGCCACCTCGATGGGTTCACGGGTGATGTCGAGCATCTGCAGGTCGAGAAGCGTCTGGTAGACCCGGGGCAGCCGATTCATGATCGTCTGGCGGGGCAGGTGCGAGACGTCGAGCCAGACCCCGCCCTTCTCGGTGCCCCGACCCTCCTTGATCTCGGTGTACGAGGCGAGGGCCACTCGGTCGCGCGTGGACAGTTCCATGCGCTCGGGGTCGTAGCGGCTCATGTACCGCTCGCCGAGGGCGTTGCGCAGGATGCCGCCCTCACCACGCGCGGCCTCACTGACCAGGGTGCCCGCGGCGTTCTCCGGCTCGATGATGCCGGACGGGTGGAACTGCACCAGCTCGGGGTCGCGCAGGCGGGCCCCGGCCTCGACGGCGAGGCGGAAGGAGTCGCCGGTGTTCTCGTCCCGGCGTGACGAGGTGCGCCGCCAGATGCGCGTGTGCCCGCCGGCCGCGAGGATCACGGCGTCCGCGTGGACGAGGTGGCGGGTGCCGTTGGTCAGGTCGAAGCCGTAGGCCCCGAAGACGGCACCGTCGTGGACCAGCAGACGCGTGATGTAGACGCTGTCGAGTATCGGGATGTCCAACTGGAGCGCGCGGCGGATCAGGGTGCGCTGGATCTCCAGGCCGGTGTAGTCGCCGGCGAAGGCGGTACGGCGGTACTTGTGGGCGCCGAAGAAGCGCTGCGAGATCCGGCCGTCCCCTTCACGGGCGAAGGCCATGCCGTACCGCTCCAGGTCGTCGATACCCAGGGCTGCCCCCTGGGTGACGATTTCCGCGGTACGGGGGTCGCCGAGCAGATAGCTCTCCTTGAGGGTGTCCGCGGCGTGCTGCTGCCAGGAGTCCTCGGGGTCCATCGTAGCCAGGGCCGCGTTGATGCCGCCGGCCGCCAGGGACGTGTGGGTGTCCTCCTTGGGACGCTTGCCGACGGCGATGACGTCGACGCCGGCCTCGGCCAGCTCGATCGCCGCCCGCAGGCCGGAACCGCCGGTACCGATCACCAGCACCGTGGTGGAAAGACGTTGTTCGGTGAGAGGCACGCTTGCTCCCGTCGCTCTGGGTGGTCACTGACTAGGACCACGTCGGGCGGCGGTTTGTGACATCGGCAGCGCGCCCGTGTCACACCGTGCCGGGGTCCCCGGTCATCTGGACGAACCCGACATCCGTGCGACAAGGCGCCGGGGATGTCCGACGGCGAAGAGGAGAAGACGGATGACGTACGTCATCGCACAGCCCTGCGTCGACATCAAGGACCGGGCGTGTGTCACCGAATGCCCCGTGGCCTGCATCTACGAGGGCGCGCGCACGCTCTACATCAACCCTGCGGAGTGCGTCGACTGCCATGCGTGCGAACCGGTCTGCCCCGTGGAGGCGATCTTCCACGAGGACGATCTGCCGCGGCACTGGGCGCACTACCTCACCGTCAACGCGGAGTACTTCGACGAGGCGGCTTCCCCGCCGCGCCCAGGGCGTGACACGGTCGGTGATCACCCTGTGGTCGAGGCGCTGCCCCCGCAGAGCGGGCCGCACAAGAAGGAGATCTCCTTCTTCACCGTCCGCAAGGAGGAAGCGGCCGACGCGGATCTGTGGTTCCCCTCCTGACCGGCCGCCGCCACCGAGCGTGTCCGCTTCAGGAGGCGAGTGTGATGGTGGTGGGCGTTCCTCTCCACGCCATGCGCGCGTAGGGGCACAACGCGTCGGCCTTACCGACCAGCTCGTCGGCCGTCGCGCGATCGACACCGGGCCACCGCACCACCAGATCGACCCGCAGCAGATAACCGCCGTCCGCCGGGTCCCGGCCGAAGGCGACCGTCGCCACGACGGAGATGGCCGCGGGGTCCAGCGCCTCCTGCCGGGCCAACAGGCTGAGCGCGCCGTGGAAGCAGGCGGCGAAACCGGCCGCGAAGAGCTGCTCGGGGTTGGTTCCCCGACCGTCCCCGCCCAGCTCGGCCGGCATCCGCAGATCGAGGTCCAAGGCCCCGTCGGCCGAGCGTGCGTGGCCGGAGGCCCGCCCGTGCGAGGCCGCACCACCTTGGACGGTGACCGTGGTGGTGTAGATGGGCGAGAACTCCTCCCCGTCGAAATCCTTCTCGGTCGACAGGGTGGGCAACTTGATCCGCTCGGTCACAGCATGGCTCCGGTGTCGTCGTGGTAGGCGGTCCCGGCAGACGTCCGGGACGACTGGATGACCGACGAGCGAGCGTTGTTGTGACGCCGACCCGTCGGCACCGGAGGACCCGCGACCACAGGTCAGTCCCGCAGGGAGGCCACGTAGGGCGCCAGTTTGGCCGGGTTCATCACCCACATGAGCCGGTCGATGCCGTCCGCCGAGATGTCGGCGGTCAGCAGGGCGACGGCCTTCTCGCCGGAGAGGATCAGGACGGCCGGCCGTCCGTTCGCCTCGACCCACCGGACCTGCGTCTGCGGCCAGAAACGCGGAGCGAAGGCCACCAGGTAGTGCGAGACGTGGGGCAGCCCGACGACCGGGATCCTCGACGCGCCGCGCATACCGTTGCCGTCCGTGTAGCTGACGACGTCGGCTGTGAGCACGTCCTCCAGGACCGACAGGTCGCCCGTCCGCGCCGCGGAGAGGAAGACCTCCAGCAGCCGTCGATGGGCTGTCGGGGTAACGGCCTCCTTGCGTTCAGCCGCCAGATGCTTGCGGCCGCGGCTCACCAGCTGGCGGGTGTTGGCCTCGCTGGTCTCCAGGATTTCGGCGATCCGGCCGTAGGGGTAGTCGAACGCCTCCCGAAGCACGTAGGCGGCGCGCTCCACGGGGTTCAGCTTCTCCAGGAGCAGCAGGACCGCCATCTCCACAGCCTCGGCACGCTCCGCGCCCAGGTGCGGATCCTGCGTGGTGTCGACGGGCTCCGGAAGCCAGGGCCCGACGTAGGACTCCCGGCGCACCCGCGCGGACTGGGCCACGTTGATCGCCAGCCTCGTGGCGACCGTGGTCAGGAAGGCGGCCGGTTCGTGCACCTTCGAACGGTCGGTGCTCTGCCACCGCAGCCAGGTCTCCTGCACGATGTCCTCGGCCTCCGCAGCACTGCCCAGGACCCGGTACGCGATACCGAAGAGCTGCGGGCGCGCCGAGAGGAAGTCCCTCGTCGCCTGGTCAAGGGTGCCGGGTGAGGCGCCAGCGTGCATGGAACATCCCTTCTGGCTTCGTGCGTCCCATGCTACAAGCGGGCGCGGGCGGGCGCGTCGGCGGAGGGGCGCCAGTGTGCGCATGGATCCCACCGGTGGCACACCGTGGCAACGGATCACCATCGGACACGCACCGTCGTCGGCGGATCCTGCGTCCGGCCGTCCCGCCCGGCCCCGCGGACGCGCCCTGTCACGGATCGATCGCGCACCCGGTCAGGACAGCGAACCGCCAGGGACCAGAAGGGGCACACCGTGTCGGACAGGACGCCGGCTCTCGACGCCGTGCACGGCATGCTGACGCTGTTGTTCGCCGTCGTGGCCCTGCATGTGTTGTGGCACGCTGTCCGGTCACCGGGCGCGGGCCGCCGCGACCGCGTGGACCTCGTGCTGCACTGCGCCATGGCGGCGGCCATGGCGGCGATGCCCTGGAGTTACGGCGCGCCCCTGTCCGGCCGGGCCGCGACGCTGTTCTTCACCGCCGGCGCGCTGTGGTTCCTGCTGACCGCCCGTGAGGCGCCGATGTTCGCCGACCGGCTGACGCCCGCCGGCGGCATGCTGGTGATGGCCTGGATGGCGCGGACCCCGCCGGGCGCAGGTGCCTCCGAAATCGTGGCCGCCGCGGGTGTACCGGCCGCGCGTCACACCGGCGCCCACGGCCATGCCACCGACGCCTCGACGACGGCGACTCTGGTCACCGTCGTACTGACGGTGTATCTCCTCGGTTGCGCCCTGCGGTCGTTGACGCGCCCCATGCCCGCGCTGCGGACCGCCACGGACCCCGCGCACCGCGCCGCCGCGACGGACCCGTACGGGTACGTGCGCGACGGCGCGATGTCGCTGGGGACGGCCGTGATGCTGCTGCTGCCCCACTGACCGTGGTCACCCGACCCCGAAACCGACCACCGCCTTGCCGCGCATCAAGAAGTCCGACAGGTAGCCGTCGTGGGGCACTCCCGGAGCCATCCAGTACGTCGGGTGGTCACCTGCGTACACGTTGGCGATGGAGGGTTCCGCCACCAGCACGTCGAGCAGTGCGCGATCGTGGGAGAGGACCGAGAGGACGAGTGTCCCGCGCAGCGGGGCGATGCCGTCCGAGCGGCTCCAGGGCGCCACCCACACACAGGGGAAAGGGAGTTCGGTCCCCACCTGCGGGGCACCGGCGTCGGCGACCTGATGGACGGCGGGCCGCAGGACGGCACTTCCGTCCCCGAGGTCGTCGACGATGCCGTCGCCGCCGAGCCAGGCGCGGGTCCCCGCCGCCACCGACCCCAGGTAGGAGTCGAGGGCCAGGGCCCGGTCCAGCGGGCACACCGGGAGAACTGCCCGGGTGTCCTGGGGCGGCAGAGCGGGCAGTTGGGACAGGCGCGCCGCGAGGGCCTCCGCGAGCGGTGCCGGGTCGCCCTCGACGAGGACGGCGGTGGCGTTGACGCACGCGGTGCCGGCCTCGTCGGCGACGGAGGCGACGATCGTGTCCAGGTGCTCCCGCCAGTCCGTGTCCGCCGTGACGAGGATCTTCGTCCGGCCGGGCCCCTGGGGCAGCACGCGGGCGTCGTGGGCGTACCGGGCGACGACCTCGTCACCGCCGTACACCACCGCACGGTCGGCGCCGCGGATCAGCGTCTGCGCGGTCCGGTGGTCCGTGGGGAGCAGCACCAGCCGGTCCTGGCCGACGCCCGCCCGGTGCAGCGCGCCGACCAGACGGTGCGGGGTGAACGGCTCGCGCCGCGACGGCCGTACGGCCACGCGGTAGCCGAGAGCCAGCGCCTCCAGCCAGAGCCGGTGGACCCCCGGATGATTGCCGGACGCGTTGACGGCGAACACCTCGCCCCGGCGGGCCCACACGGCGTGCCCGGCTCCGAGGGAGGGGTCCGGGCGCTCCCGGACCGTTCCGCGCGGCCTGCCCTGCTCTGCCGAGGCACGGGCGCGGCCGACGAACCTCGCCGTGCCGCGGGTCGCGTCGCGCACCACGGCCAGCGGGGTACCGGAGGTCCGGCTCACCAGGTACTCGTACTCGCGCACGTCCAGCCCGCCGACGGCGCCGGTGGCGAACTCCTCGGCGGCCGATGCCAGCAGCGTGTCCAGGTCGGCCGCCGGGACGGGCCCGGCCTTGCGCAGCGCGGCCAGCGCCCGGTCGACGTACACCGGCGGCACCAGACTCAGCCGCGCCACCTCGGTACCGGAGACGTCCGTCACGGGCTCCGGCACACGGGTCCGGTAGGGGCCGCGGGGTCCCAGGGCGTCCAGGTACACCGGCTCGGCTACATCGGCGGGGGCCATCAGTACACGCCCTCGATCACGGTCTCGCCCTTCACGGTGGGCACCGGCGCCACGTCCGCCACGGCGTCGCCCGCGTGACCGCCCGCGGGCGTGACGCGCACGGCCGTGTCGCGCTCGGCGTTGTGGGGGATGAGCATCGACTTGCTGACGTGGCTGACGATCACCTGGCCGCGCTCGCCGACCGCGACGGGTTCCCCGGTGACGGGGTCGACGACCGACAGGAACACGTACGGCGAGACCGGGTCGAAGACGCAGGGCTGCGAGGGGCCGAGACCGGCGCGTTCGAGCAGTGCGGTGAGCATCATGGTGTTGCCGTACATGCCGATCAGCGGCACGTCGGGGAAGACCTCCGTGGCCAGCAGGTGGCGGGTGTCGGGGTCCATGTGGGTGCCGCCCCAGAGGATCGCCCGGACCGAACCGTTGATCCGCTCCAGGAGGTCGTCCTCGCGGGCCAAGCGCTCCAGCAGGGGTGTGGTGGCGGCCAGGACACCGATGTCCTGGGTCAGCAGGATCCGCCGGCACTGTTCGACGAGGTGGTCGGTGTACGCCTCGGCCTCGTCGTCGCGGCCCGCGGCGATCAGCTTCCTGACCCACCGGGGGTCCATGTCGATGCTCAGTCCCGGGCCGCCGAGCGAGGCCGCCGCCCGTTGCAGCACGTCCCCGACCAGATGCGGACCGGTCGGCGCCACGGTCAGCCACTGGGCGCCGACGGGCAGTCCGAGCTCCCGCAGCCGCATGTCGACCTGTGCGGTGCTGTGCCGCATCCAGTCGTCGAGCTGGACGACCCGCTTGGGCGCCCCGGTCGTCCCGCCGCTGTCGAAGACGTTGAGCAGCCGGGCGTCGCCGCCGTAACCCCGGGGGATCAGGTCCGCCACCGGGACGTGGCGCAGTTCGTCGCTCAGGTCCGGGAAGAGCGCCAGGTCGTCCACGCCCTTGACGTCCCGCCGCGGATCGAAGGCGAGTCGCTCGGCCCGGTCCAGCCAGTAGCGGGAGCCGGTTTCCGGGTCGAAGTGCCAGCGCACGGCGGCGCGCACGAACTCGTCCGGATCGACGCCGTCGGACGGTCCGGCGTCCAGGACGGCGGGGGAGTCGTAGGTCATGATCGGTCCTTCCTCGGCACGGGCTGGTGCGGCGCGTGCGGCTGGCGGGAATGGTGATGAGGGGTGCGCGGGGCCCCGGTCATCGGCTGAACAGTTCGAAGGCGACGGCGGGAGTCCCGGCGAACCGTGCCCGGTGGACGCCGGTGCTCTCGCCCAAGAAGCGGCGCGCGTACGTCTCGGGGTCCTCCTCGGTCAGGGCCTCGAGGTAGGTCCGGTGCCGCAGCAGGGACTGGACGCCCTGTTCGAAGCCCGGCTCGGCGGACACTGCGTGGGTCGGCGTCGGTGAGTTGGCGACGGCCACCCAGCGGACGCCGTTCCAGGGCGACAGCCCCTGTTCGGCCAGTTCCGGGAAGATCCAGCGGTTGCCCGCGTCCGTCGCCGCGTCCAGTACCGCGCGCCCCACCGCCACGTGGTCCGGGGTGTTCCAGGCCCCGGCGGCCCACGTGTCCCGGTGGTTCAGGGTGATCACCAGCTCCGGCCGGTGACGCCGCACGGCGGCGGCGATGTCACGGCGCAGCTGGACGCCGTACTCGATCACACCGTCCCGGTGGCCGAGGAACTCCACCGTGCGGACACCGACCGCCGCGGCGGCGGCTCGCTGTTCCGCCTCACGCAGCGGGCCGCCCCGTCCCGGATCCAGGGTGTCGATGCCGGCCTCACCGCGGGTGGCGAGCACGTAGGTGACCTGTCTGCCGTCGGCCACCCAGGAGGCCACGGCCGCCGAGCACCCGTACTCGAGGTCGTCGGGGTGGGCCACCACGGCCAGGGCCCGCCGCCAGTCGTCCGGCATCGGGCGCAGCGGTGCGGGAACGCTGCCGGTCACGCCTGGTCTCCCGTCGGCCGCGCATGCGGGGACAGCAGGCTCTCCAGCGGGACCGAGGGGTCGGCGAGGGCGGCGTCGTCCGGCTCCGCGCCCGACTCGATCAGGGCGCGGATCGTCCCGATGACGTCCCACAGGTTGACGCTCATCCCCGCCAGCACCCGGTTGCCGGACATCCAGAACGCCAGGAACCGCCGCTCCTCGCGCGACCCGCGGAAGACGACGCGGTCGTAGCCGCCCGGTTCGGTGTACCCGGTGTACTCCATCCCGAGGTCGTACTGGTCGGTGTAGAAGTACGGCAGCCGGTCGTACACCGCGTCCTGACCGAGCATGCTCAGCGCGGCGGTACGGGGCTGGTGCAGTGCGTTGGCCCAGTGCTCCACGCGCAGGTGCCGGCCGAGCCGGGGGTGGTAGGCGTTGGCGACGTCACCGGCGGCGTGGACACCGTCGGCGGAGGTCCGTAGGTGGGAGTCCGTCACGATGCCGTTGCGCACGTCGAGGCCCGCATCCTCGGCCAGGCGGACATTGGGCGTGATGCCCACCCCCACGACCACGGCGTCCGCGGGCAGCCGGGTTCCGTCGGCGAGCCGGACCCCGTCGACGCGGCCCCCGGTTCCCGTGACGGCCTCGATCTCGGCTCGAGGCCGCAGGTGCACACCATGGTCCCGGTGCAGAGCGGCGAAGACCTCGGCCGCCTCCCGGCCCAGGACCTTCAGCAGAGGCATCTCACCGTGCTCCAGCACGGTGACCTCGGCGCCGGCCGCCCGGGCCGCCGCCGCCGTCTCCAGCCCGATCCAGCCACCGCCGACCACCACGATCCGGGCGCCTTCGGTGAACGCCTCCTTGAGGCGCTCGCTGTCGCCCACGCGCCGCAGGTACAGCACGCCCTCCAGGTCCGCGCCCGGCACCGACAGGCGGCGCGGCGAGGAACCTGTGGCCAGCAGCAGACCGGTGTAGGGCACGCGGCGGCCGTCGTCCAGCGTCACCGCCCGGCCACGCGCGTCGACGGACGTCACGCTCGTGCCCAGGAGCAGATCGACGTCGTGTTCCCGGTACCAGCTCTCGGGGTGCACGTGGATGGACTCGCGGTCCTCCTTGCCCAGCAGGTACCCCTTGGACAGCGGCGGCCGGATGTACGGTCGTTCCCGCTCGTCCCCGATCACGAGAAGCGGCCCGTCGTGGCCGTGCTCGCGCAGTTCCTCCGCGGCCTTGCCGGCGGCCAGGCCGCCCCCGACGATCACGAACGTCTTCGCACGCGGCATGAGATCCCCGTCCCAGTCTGTGAGGCGCACACGGACCGAGTGGTCCGATCACCCTTCAGACCGGGCGACTACACGCGTTGTGACACCGTGGCACGGGTCCGTCCGGCCCCGTACTCCGGCTCACCGGTGGGCCGGACGCGTCACGGCCAGAACACGCGGATCGTCGTGCCCCGGCAGCGGGACGAAGCCGTGCCGTGCCAGGTCGTCGACGATCCGCGTGCGCGAGGCCGGCCACATCCAGAACGACTCCGTGTGCTCCCGCAGCACGTGTCGTCCGCTGCGCACCCAGTAGTCGACACGTGTGCGGATGCGGTAGCCCGCCGCGGACATCGTCATGCGTCCGCCGTACACGTGCGCGCCCACCCGCTGCTCCGGCAGGCGGCGCACGACGTCGCGAGGGGGCAGCAGGGCGGGCGGCGGCTCCAGGAGAAGCGTGCCCCCGGGGGCCAGGGCCGCGTGGATCGCGGGCCACAGCGCGTCCCGCGCGGCCGGGGGGAGACAGGCGACCGTGTTGTGGCACACGGCGACGTCCGCCGCCGCGTACAGCGCCGCCTCGTCCAGGGCGTACGGGTGCACGGTCACGCGCTCGCGCTGACGCGCGGGCAGGGTGGCGAGGCGGGTGAGCAGGGACGTGCGCATGGCTCGCGCGGGTTCCACCGCGTGCACGTCGACCGCGGACTCGGCCAGGCTCATCAGCGTGACCCGGCCGGTCCCGGCACCGATGTCCAGCACACCGAGACGGGCCCGCGCGACGTGCCGCCCGTAGAGGTCGCGGACGCGTGCCGCGTCCCGGTCGGCCTGAAGGATGTCGTAGAACTCGGCGGTGACGGCGTAGGAGTCCGGGTCCGGTCGGGACACCGGTGCTCCGTTGATGACGGGTCGCATGTTCAGCTAGACCACGCGTGAGCGGGGCCTGTGACAGCGGGTGCCCCGCGAGGGGCCCGGCCCGAGAGGGGCCGAGGTGATGGCCGTCACGGGGGGTCGACTGTCACAAGTGCGTGGCACACGCAGTCAGTTCTGTGGTTCCGACCTCGCGGAACCCGGAGGGAAAGCAGAACACGCCGTCATGACCGTGAGAACCCCGCAGGTATGGCTGCCCGTCCAGTTCGCCGATCTCACCGACCTGCCACCAGGCCTGGAGTATGCCCGCTGGGACGGCCGTTCGGCCTTCCCTTCGGACCCGGCGGAGGTGGAGTTCTACGCCCCGCCGCTGACCAAGGACATCGATGTCATCGGTAGGCCCCTGCCCCGCATGACACGTCTGCGGGCGGTGCAGGCCCTGAGTTCCGGCACGGACGAACTGCACGCGGAGCTGGACCGGCTCCCTCGGCCGGTGACCCTGTGCAACGCCGGCGCGGCCCCCGCTCCGAGCACGGCCGAACTGGCCCTGACCCTGATCCTCGCCTCGCTGCGCGGCATACCGGAGTCGGTCCGCGCCCAGGACGGCGGGGCGTGGCGACCGGAGGTCTTCCCGTCCCTGTACGGGCGCTCCGTGCTCATCGTCGGCTACGGCGCCGTCGGCTCCGCGCTGGAGGACCTCCTGGTGCCCTTCGGATGTGTGGTGACCCGTGTCGCCGGCACGGACCGGGACGCGCCCCGGGGCCCCGTCCGCTCCGCCGCACACCTACCCCGGCTCGTGGCCGACGCCGATGTCGTCGTGCTGTCCGTGCCGCTCACCCCGCGGACCCGTCTGCTCTTCGACGCGGGCATGCTGGCCTGCATGAAGGACGGCGCCCTGCTCGTCAACGTGGCACGTGGGGCCGTGGTCGACACCGACGCCCTGCTCAAGGAGACCCAGGAGGGCCGGCTGCGGGCCGCGCTCGACGTGACCGACCCCGAGCCGCTCCCGCCGGGGCATCCACTGCGGGAGACAGCCGGCGTGCTGATCACGCCGCACGTCGGCGCGTTCACGTCTTCCCTGTGGCCTCGCCTCGAACAGCTCATCCGGCGCCAGTTGCGCCGTTTCGCCGCGGGCGAGGAGCTGGAGAACATCGTGTCCCGCTGACGACCGGCCCCCGGGAAGGGAGGCGGGTCGGGCCGTCCCGCCGCCGTCCCTCCCGGGGGCGCCGCCGGATGTCACACGCGCACCGTCTCGCCGGTCATGCTGACGACAGCAGTACGCGAATCATGCCGAACAGCACAGTGTCGGACGAGTCGGAATCGTCGCGCTGTATGTGAGCCGGACGGACTTCCCGGCCCGGGCGATCCGCGGGGCGCCCCCACCCCCGCCACGGCCGCACGGCGGCCGGAAGCCCTCGCGCCGCGCCGGTGCCGCCGATCCATGGCCGAGCCCGCCACCGCGGCGCCGGTGAGCTGCGGGTGACGCAGAAACGAAGGGTGAAGAGATGGGCCACGACAGCCGGCCGGTGGAGCCGGAGCGGAAGCGCGCGGGGGAGAGGCTCGCCCGGTGGGCGGACAGCAGGCTGGGCCGTCGCCCTGTCGCTCGCTCCGTCCGGCGCTTGGTCTTCCCCGACCACTGGTCGCTCATGCTCGGCGAGATCGCGCTCTACAGTCTCGTGATCCTGCTGATCACCGGTGTCTATCTGAGCTTCTACTTCCACCCCTCCTCCGACCTCGTGGTCTACCAGGGCGACTACGTCCCCTTGCGCGGGCAGTTGGTCTCGGAGGCCTTCGACTCGACGCTGCACCTCTCCTTCGACGTCCGCGGCGGCCTGCTCGTCCGCCAGGCCCACCACTGGGCGGCCCTGGTCTTCGTCGCCGCCGTTCTCGCCCACATGCTGCGGCTCTTCTTCACCGGCGCGTTCCGCAAGCCGCGGGAGCTGAACTGGGTGCTGGGGTTCGGAGTGCTCGTCCTGGCGATGTTCGCGGGGCTGACCGGCTACGACCTGCCGGGCGACCTGCTGTCCGGCACCGGCCTCCAGGTCGTGAACGGCACGATCCTGTCGATCCCCGTCGTCGGGACCTACCTGTCGTTCTTCCTCTTCGGCGGCGAGTTCCCCGGCGACGACCTGATCGCCCGCTTCAACACCCTGCACGTCCTGGTCATCCCCGCACTCATCGTCGTCCTCGTCGTCGGCTACGTGGTCCTGGCCCTGCGCCACCGGCCCGCGCAGTACCCCGGACCTGGTCGTACCCGCGACAACGTCGTCGGACTTCCGGCCAAGGTGTATGCCGTGAAGGCCGCCGGCTACTTCTTCCTCGTGACCGGCGTGCTCTTCTTCATGGCCGCCGTCGCCGAGATCAACCCCGTCTGGGACTACGGCCCCTTCCGCCCCGACCAGGTCTCCGCCGGATCCCAGCCCGACTGGTACATGGGCGTCGCCGACGGACTGCTGCGCGTCATGCCCGGCTGGGAGATCGACTTCTGGGGCCACACCCTGGCACTGGACAACTTGCTGCCGCTGCTGGCCGGGGTGCTGCTCTTCCTGGCCATGGGGGCCTATCCGTTCCTGGAGGCATGGGTGACGGACGACGACAACGAACATCACCTGCTGGACCGTCCCCGCAACCGCCCGGTACGCACCGCCCTCGGCGTGGCCTGGCTCAGTGTCTACTCGGTGGCCCTGATCGGTGCCGCCAACGACATCATCGCCACCCGCCTGCACGTGTCCGTCAACGACGTGACCTGGGCCGTGCGCGTCGGCCTCTTCGTCGTCCCGGTCCTGGCCTTCGTCGTCACCAAGCGTGTGGCGCTGGGACTGCAGCGCAGGGACCGCGACCTGGTGCTGCACGGCCGCGAGACCGGCGTCATCAAGCGCCTGCCGCACGGCGAGTACGTCGAGGTGCACGAGCCACTCGACCCGGCGCGACTGCACACGCTGACCTCGCACGAGCAGCACCGGCCCCTGGCCGCCGTACCCGCGCGCGACGGTGACGGTTCCGTGGCCCGCCGCACACAGCGCCTGCGCACCAGGCTCAGCGGCTTCCTCTACGGCCCCGGCACGCAGATCCCCAAGCCCACGGCGACCGAGCACGAAGAGATCACCGGTCGGCACGGGTCCTGAACCGCGAGGCGACGCACACGGCCGGAGACCATTTTCACACCATGTCACGGATTTGGTGGGTCTCCGGTCTCAAAGGTGAAAAGGCGACACAACGTGCCGCACGCACCGATCACGATCCCGCCCGAAAGGCATGTGACATGAACCGCACCTCCCGTGCAAGCCGGACCCACACGACGATGACCGTCCTGGCCGGCGCCGGCGTCGCCGCCGGCCTGCTCGCCACCACGATCGCCCCGGCTTCCGCCGACAAGGGCAGCACCGCCGACCGCGGCGACAAACCCACCGTCGTCCTGGTGCACGGTGCGTTCGCCGACTCCACGAGCTGGAACGGCGTCATCGACAGGCTCAGGCACGACGGTTACCCGGTCGTCGCCGTCGCCAACCCGCTGCGCTCCCTGAGCGGCGACTCCGCCTACCTCAAGGACGTCCTGGCCGGAATCGACGGCCCCGTCGTGCTCGCCGGTCACTCGTACGGCGGTTCGGTCATCAGCAACGCCGCCACCGGCAACAAGAACGTCAAGGCGCTGGTGTACCTCGCCGCCTTCCTCCCGGAGAAGGGGGAGAGCGCGGTCGACCTGTCCGGGCGGTTCCCCGGCAGCACCCTCGGCGAAGCGCTGCGCCCCGTGCCGGTGAAGAACGCCGACGGTTCCTCCAGCACCGACCTCTACATCCAGAACGACAAATTCCGCCACCAGTTCGCGGCGGACGTGCCCCGCAACAAGACCGACCTCATGAGCGTCACCCAGCGACCGGTCACCCAGGAGGCCCTGGGCGAGGGTGCGGCCGAGCCGGCCTGGAAGACCATCCCCTCCTGGGTTCTGGTCGCCACCCAGGACCTCAACATCCCGTCGGCCGCCCAGGAGTTCATGGCCCGCCGGGCTGGCTCCCACACCGAGAAGGTGCGGTCGTCGCACGCGGTGAGCGTCTCGCACCCGGGAAAGGTCACCGGCGTCATCGAGGACGCCGCCCGCTCGGTGCGCTGAGAGCGCATCCGTGATCGAAGGGCCGGCGGTTCGCCGCCGGCCCTCTCCCGACCCCGCACCGTGTGCGCCTCGCGTACCGGTTCCCGGCCGCTCAAGGACGGACTCATGCGCCGCGATCCGCGGATCATCCCGATAGGCCCCGGCCAACTCGCCCGCACCGTGGCGATGCACCGCCGATGCTCCCCGCAGACCCTGTGGAGCCGCTACCACCGGGCGATGGCCGACCCCCGCACGTATGTGCCGACGCTGCTGTCCCGCCCAGGATCGGTACACCTGGCGGCCGTGGGAGCCACCGGACGCATCGTCGCCGTGGGCCACCTGATGCCGGATCACACTGCCGTCGAGGCGGCGTTGCTGGTCGAGGACTCCTGGCAGGGCCGGGGGCTCGGGACCCGCCTGCTCCAGCATCTGGGCGAGCACGCGCGGACCGGCGGCTGGACGACGCTCTACGGTCTCTTCCTGGCCGGCGACGAGCGGATCGACGCCATGCTGCGCCACGCGCCCGTTCCCGTACAGCGCACGGAGGGGGGCGGCGCCGTCACCGCACGGGTCCAGGTCCACGACCTTGCGGCCCACCCGTCCGTCTCCTGTCCGTGACGCGCGGGCACCCTCACACACCGCGTCGGCGGCCTCCGCCGCCGACGGAGAAGCCGGTGCGGGCACATCGCCCGCACCGGCTTTCCTCGTTCACGCGGCGGTGTCGGGGTACAGGTCGTTCTCGAACGCCGCCGCCTCCAGGAGTGCCTTGACCGCCGTCAGGTAGCGGGCCGCGTCCGCCCCGTCCACCAGCCGGTGGTCGTACGACAGCGACAGGTGCACCAGGTCCCGGACGCCGATGACCTCCTCGTCACCGACGCGCACGACCCCCGGCCTCCTGACCGTGGCGCCCACACCGAGGATCGCGGCCTGGTTCGGCGGCACGATGACGGTGTCGAACAGCGCGCCACGCGAACCGGTGTTGGAGATCGTAAAGGTCGCGCCCGAAACGTCGTCGGGGGTCAAGTGACCACCGCGGGCCCGGTCGGCGAGGTCGTGGACGGCGCGGGCGAGCCCGGCGACGGTGAGGTCACCGGCCGCCTTGACGACCGGGGTCATCAGACCGGCCTCCGTGTCGACCGCGATCCCGATGTTCTCGGTGTCGAAGTAGGTGATGGTGCCCTCGTCCTCGTTGATCCGGGCGTTGACCACCGGATGCGCCTTCAGCGCCTGGGCGGCTGCCTTGACGAAGAAGGGCATGGGGGAGAGCTTGAGGCCCTCGCGGGCCAGGAAGCCGTCCTTCGCCCGGCTCCGCAGGCGCATCAGCCGGGTGACGTCGGCCTCGACCGTCGAGGTGAGCTGCGCCTGCTCGAGCAGCGCCTTCTTGAGGTTGTTGCCGATGGCCCGGCGGATACGGGTCATCGCGACCGTGCGGCCGCGGAGCGAGGACGCCTCGTCCGCCGGGGCGGGCGCCGGTGCCTGCGGGGCCGCGGGCGCGGGCGCCGGCGCGGGGGAAGCCGGAGGGGCCGACGCGGCAGGCGGGACGAAGGGCTCAGCCGGCGCCGGGGCGGGTGCTGGAGCCGGCGTCGGCACCGGAGCGGCTACCGGAGCCGGTGGCGTCGGCGCGGGCTCGGCCGCCGGGCCCGGCACCGGCGCCGCGCCTATGACGCCGAGCCCGGCACCGACCTCGACGGTCTCGTCCTCGGCGACGAGGATCTCCAGCAGGACGCCGGCGGCGGGGGAGGGGATCTCGGTGTCCACCTTGTCGGTCGACACCTCCAGCAAGGGCTCGTCGGCCTCGACGCGGTCACCGACCTGCTTCAGCCAGCGGGTCACGGTGCCCTCGGTGACGGACTCGCCGAGAGCCGGCAGGGTCACGGAAACGGTCATGATGTGTCAACTCCTCACGGTCCGGCGGGGCGCGTCGCCCCGCCGGACCTGTCGTGCGGGGTCCGCGTCCGGCGACGCGGAGGGTAGGGGGCGCCCGGCGGGGCGGTTCACCGGTCGAGGCCGTAGCGCGCGCGGGCCTGCGCGACGGCCTCCGGCGGTACCTGACCTGCCCGGACCAGACGGTCCAGTGCGGTCACCACGATCGACTCGGCGTCCACCCGGAAGTAGCGGCGCACGTCCTCGCGGCTGTCGGACAGGCCGAAACCGTCCGTGCCCAGGGAGTAGTAGTCCTGCTCGACCCACTGACTGATCTGGTCGGGCACCTGCCGCATCCAGTCGCTGACGGCCAGCACCGGCCCCGGCGCCCCGGACAGGGCACGGGTGACGAAGGGGGTGCCTTCCTCGCCCCGCATCCGGGCGTCGTCGGCACGCATCGCGTCCCGGCGCAGCTCCGTCCAGGACGTCACCGACCACACGTCGGCGTGCACGCCCCAGTCGGAGGCGAGCAGTTCCTGGGCGCGCAGGGCCCAGTGGATCGCCGTACCGGAGGCGAGCAGTTGGAGCCGGGGCCCGGCCGCCGGTGCCTCGGCGGCCCGGAACCGGTAGATGCCCCGGACGATGCCCTCCTCGATGCCGGGGACCGGCGGCATGGCGGGCTGGTGCTTGGGCTCGTTGTACACGGTCAGGTAGTAGAAGACGTCCTCGGGCCGCTCGCCGTACATGCGGCGCAGACCGTCCCGAACGATGACCGCGATCTCGTAGGCGAACGCGGGGTCGTAGCTGACGGCCGCCGGATTGGTCGCGGCGAGCAGGTGCGAGTGGCCGTCCCCGTGCTGCAGGCCCTCGCCGGTCATCGTGGTGCGCCCCGCGGTGCCGCCGACCACGAAACCGCGGCCCATCTGGTCGCCCAGTGCCCAGAACTGGTCGCCGGTGCGCTGGAAACCGAACATGGCGTAGAAGATGTAGAAGGGGATCATGGGTTCGCCGTGCGTGGCGTACGACGTGGCGGCGGCGGCGAACTCGGCGACGGAACCGGCCTCGGTGATGCCCTCGATGAGCAGCTGCCCGGTCGTGCTCTCCTTGTAGTGGAGCAGTTGGTCCGCGTCGACCGGATCGTAGGTCTGGCCCTGCGGCGAGTAGATCCCGGCGGTGGGGAACATCGACTCCATGCCGAAGGTGCGAGCCTCGTCGGGGACGATCGGCACCCAGCGCGCGCCGCTCCCCGGGTCGCGCATCAGGTCCTTGACCAGCCGGACGAGCGCCATCGTGGTGGCCATCTCCTGATGGCCGGACCCCTTCTCCAACTCCTCGAAGGGCCTGGCGGGCGGTTCCGGCAGCGGCTTGGCGACCACGCGTCGCACAGGGGCGGGCCCGCCCAGCGCGGCCCGGCGCTCGCGCAGATACCGCACCTCGGGCGAGTCCTCCCCCGGGTGCCAGAACGGCACCTGGTCACCGGCGAGCGCGCTGTCGGGGATGGGCAGCTCCAGCAGGTCGCGCATGGCCCGGAACTGCTCCATCGTGAGCTTCTTCATCTGATGGTTGGCGTTGCGCGACTCGAAGGCCGGGCCCAGCGTGTGGCCCTTCACCGTCTGGGCCAGGACCACCGTCGGCGCGCCCCGGTGCTCCACGGCGGCCCGGTAGGCGGAGTACACCTTCAACGGTTCGTGTCCGCCCCGCGAGTTCTCGAACAGCTCGACCACCCGCGCGTCGCTCAGGGAGGCGGAGAGCGCCGAAAGGGCGTCACCCGTGAAGAAGTGCTCGCGTATGTAGGCGGCGTCCCGCGCGGCGAGCGTCTGCATCTGGGCGTCGGGCACCTCGCCCAGGCGCCGGACGAGGTCACCGGTGGTGTCCTGGGCCAGCAGCGGGTCCCAGGCCTCGCCCCAGAGCGACTTGACCACGTTCCACCCCGCGCCCCGGAACCGTGCCTCCAGCTCCTGGACGATCTTCGAATTGGACCGTACCGGTCCGTCCAGGCGCTGGAGATTGCAGTTGATGACGAACGTCAGGTTGTCCAGGCCCTCTCGGGAGGCCAGGGTCAGGGCGGCCGTCGACTCCGGCTCGTCCATCTCCCCGTCGCCCAGGAACGCCCACACCCGTGAGGCGGAGGTGTCCTTGATGCCGCGGGCGTGCAGATAGCGGTTGAAGCGGGCCTGGTAGACGGCGCCGATGGGGCCCAGTCCCATGGACACCGTGGGGAACTCCCACAGCCACGGCAGCCGTCGGGGGTGCGGATAGGACGGCAGGCCGTGACCGCCGGCCTCCCGCCGGAAGGCGGCCAGCTGGCCCTCGCTCAGCCGCCCCTCCAGGAAGACACGGGCGTAGATCCCGGGGGAAGCGTGCCCCTGGACGAAGAGCTGGTCGCCGGAGCCGTCGCCGTCCTTGCCCCGGAAGAAGTGGTTGAAGCCGATCTCGTAGAGCCAGGCCGCCGAGGCGTAGGTCGAGATGTGACCGCCGAGTCCGAGCGGCGCGCCACGGGTGACCATCGCAGCCGCGTTCCACCGGTTGAGCGCGGTGATCCTGGACTCCATCTCCAGGTCACCGTCGAACTCCGGCTGCGCGGCGGCGGGAACGGTGTTGATGTAGTCCGAGTGCAGCAGCCCCGGCAGGGACATGCCCGTGCTCGCGGCGAACTCGTGCACCCGCCGCAGCAGGTACACCGCCCGTTCCGGCCCCGCGTTGCGCACGACGGCGTCGAGGGAGGCCCGCCACTCGGCGGTCTCCTCGCGGTCGCGGTCGGGCAACTGGTCCAGCTCACTCATCACAGGGTTGTCGGTCGGCCGGGAGGGTTCACTCATGGCAGCCTTCTTGTCACGGCGTGGGTGTCGGCGGCACCGGCCGCGGACACGGTGGGTGTCGCGTGGCGACGGGTCTGAGGGGGAGATCCGGGCGCCGGGCAGCGCCGCCCGGCGGGGTCAGCGGCTCTTGAGCCACTGGGTGAACGTGTGATGGCCCAGCCGGGCGTCCGGCCCGGGAAGCAGGGCACGCTCATCGAGCACCGCACCGAAGAACGGGGCCCGCGGGTCGGAGATCACCGGGCCGGGCCGGCCGAGGAGAGCGAGTACGTCGGCCGTCATGTCCTCCAGCCGCAGCTCCTCGGGCCCGGCCGTTTCGACCACGCCGAACTCCGGTAGCCCCACCGCGACATGGGCGAGGAGCGCGGCGACGTCGTCGGCCGAGACGGGCCGCAGCAGCAGCGGCGGCACATGTACGCCGTCCGGCCGGACGCCGGCTGCGGCGGCGGCCTCCACGGACTCGTGGAACGGCGTGGCGCGTACCACGGAGTACGGCACGGTGGTGTGCCGGGCCAGGTCCTCCTGCGTCGCCTTGGCCTGGAAGTAGCCCGACCCGATCCGGTCGGCGCCCACCACCGACAGCGCCACGTAGTGCTCGACGTTCGCCGCAGCCGCCGCCTGGAGGAGGTTGCCCGTCGCGGTGGTGAAGAACGCCGTGCTGGCCTGCTGCCGCCGGGAGGGCGCGTCGGTGACGTCCACGATCACATCGGCGCCGCGCAGTGCCCGGTCCAGGCCCTGACCGGTGCTGACGTCGACTCCTTCCCCACGCGACACGGGCACGACCTCCACCCCGTGGTCCCGGAGCCGTGCGACGGTCCGGGAACCGATCAATCCGGTGGCACCTGCAACGACGACTCTCATCTGTGTCTCCTCCGTCGGGGGCCGATGACCCCGCTGGGTGTCGTGGGCGGATCGTGGCGGATGCGGAGTGCCACCGTGCCCGTCTCTCCTAGACAGATGGCGGGTCCCACGTGTGACACCGTGCGAGGCGGGTGCCGCCCCCGACCGTCGTGGCACGGTGTCACAGACCCGCCCGGTACCCGGTCAGGAGGGCGAGCGGTCATCACGACCGGAGACGACCCCGTGACGGCGGACGACGTGCCGCGCGGTCACGGCGGAACCACGGAAGGTGCGACTCGATGTCGGACAATGCACAGCACGCCCACCATGGACACGGAACCGGCGGCGAGGACGGTCCGAGCTGGACCCGCGCGGCGAAGATGATCCAGGACGCCTCGCCGATCGTCGTCCCCGAGGGCGCCTCGGCGATGACCATCCACGTCGAGTGGGAGCCGGGCGACCCCGGCACCCCGCCGCACCGCCACTCCGGGCCGGCGTTCGGTTACGTCATCAAGGGCGCCGTCCGCTTCGAGCTGGAGGGTGAGCCCGAGCGTGTGGTCGAGGCCGGCGGCACCTTCTGGGAGCCGGGCGGCGACGCCATCCACTACCAGGACGGCAACGCGCTCAGCGACCAGAAGACAGAGTTCGTCGTCACGATGATGTGCGCGCCCGGCAAGCCCATGCTGGAGCTGGTCGACGAGAAGGAACTCAAGGAGCGCGCCCACCTGCGCGCCCCCCGGCCCACCGCCTGACCCTCGGTCCGGCACGCACGACAAGGCCCCGCACCCACGACACCGGCCAGGCCGGGAGGTCGCGGATGCGGGGCCCTGTCGCGCGTGCGGTCGGTGGCTCCCGCTCTTGCTCCTAATCCACGAAGTACGAGTCGTGCCGGTCGAAGAACGCTGCACGCTCCTCCTCGGAAGCGTGCCCCAGCTGGGAGACCTGCTCGAAGTACTCCTCGCGCGGGGCGCCCGGGGTGAACAGCAGCAGCATGTCGGCCGGCGCGTCGGAGTCGTTGCGGAAGGCGTGCAGCCCTCCCTGGGGGACGTGCAGGAAGTCACCCTTGCGGGCGTCGACCCACTGCACACCGTCGAAGACGCGCACGGTGCCGTCCAGAATGAAGAAGGACTCCGAGATCCGCTTGTGGAAATGGGTCTTGGGGCCGCCCGCCCGGGGCCGCATCTCGACCCGGTACAGCCCGAACTCGCCCCGTGTGGTGGCCGTGGTGGCCAGATAGTGGGTGGCGTCCTTTCCGGTGCCGCTCTCACCCAGGTTCGGCGGCGTGGTGGCCGGCCGGAAGACGGCGCTGACCTCTCCGTCCTCACCCCAGTACTTCTGCTCCGGGTACGGGTACGACATGTCTGGTTCCTTTCGTACGCAGGCGCCGCGCGCGGCGCCGGTTGTCATTCGACGGCTTGATGATGGGTGAAGCGGGACACCAGCGGCGGTTCCGTCAGCCAGCCGTGGGTGTGCCCGTGCGCCGGACCAGGGGCGGTGGCGGACCGCCGCAGCGTGCCGAAAGCGACCGCCGCGCCGAGGGCGAGCAGAACCGCGCACAGCGGCATTGCCCGGCCGAACGAGGCATTGAAGGCCGCGTCCGAGCGGTAGGCCTCCGGACCCATCCCGACCAGCAGCGGGAGCGCCGCGACGGACACCAGGCCGGCCGCCCGGGCCGCGGCGTTGTTGATGCCGCTGGCCAGCCCGGCGTTAGAGGCGTCCACCGAGGCCAGCAGGGTCACGGTCAGGGGGGCGACCATGACGACCATGCCGGCGCCCATCACCAGGAGGGCCGGAAGGATGTCATGGACGTAGGACGCGCCCGGACCGACCCGCAGCATCAGCAGCATCCCCGCTCCGCACACCAGTGGGCCGACGGTGAGCGGGGCTCGCGGCCCCAGCCGCTGGGCGAGCATCCCGGCGTGGGACGAGAACAGCAGCATCAGCACGGTGTTCGGCAGCATCGCCGCTCCGGCGGCCAGCGCCGAGTACCCGACGACGATCTGCAACTCCAGCGCGGTCAGGAAGAAGAACCCGCCCGTCCCCGCGTAGACGCACAGGGTGATCACGTTGACGGCGGTGAACTGCCGGGAGGAGAAGATCGCCAGCGGCATCATGGGGTCACCGCTGCGTCGTTCGACGCGGAGGAACACGGCCCCCGCGACGACACCGCCGACGGCCGCGGCGACGGCCACGGTCCCGCCGTCCCGCGCCTCCGTCAGCGCGTAGGTGACCAGTGCCAGGGCCAGCGCTCCCAGGACGGCGCCGGGAACGTCGAAGCCGACCCCGCGCCGGGTCCCCGCGCCGGTCGTGACGCCTGCGTCCGTGCGCGGCGCGCCCAGGGACTCCGGAACATGGCGCAGGGCGACGGGGACGCACATCAGCGCCGGGACGGCACTCAGCACGAAGGTCCAGCGCCAGCCGGGACCGTCCACCAGCCATCCGCCCACGAACGGCCCCAGAGCGGCGCCGATGCCGCCGAATCCGGACCACAGGCCGATCGCGCGCGGCCGGTCGTCCGGATGGAAGGAGGCCTCGATGATCGCCAGTGACCCGGGCGTGAGCAGCGCGCCCCCGACGCCCTGCAGGGCCCGGGCGGCGATGAGCGTGGTGGTGTCCGGGGCCACGGAGCACAGCAGGGAGGCCACCGCGAACCACACCAGGCCCAGGACGAAGATGCGACGTCGCCCGAACCGATCGCCCAGGGAACCGCCCAGCAGGATGAGTCCCGCCAGGGTCAGCATGTAGGCGTTCACCGTCCACTGGAGGACGCCGAGATCGGCGTCGAAGTCCTGGCCGATGCGCGGGAGCGCGATGTTGGTGACGGTCGAGCCGAGCAGCACGACGCCGGAGCCAAGGACGGTGGCCAGGAGGGTCCACCGCCCACGGGCGCCGGCGATGCGGAGGGGAGCGGTGCTCTCGGGAGCGGGGGAGCGGTTCATGTGGAGTCCTGTGGTGGCGTGGCCCGAGCGGTCCGTCGCCTGCTCGGGGGCCGGGGTGAGCAGGCGACGGACGGCACGCGTCCGGCCGAGCTGCCGCGCGGCCGGAGAGGCTGCGTCAGCCGAACATGCCGGGCTTGTAACCGCCCGCGGGCTGCTGGTTGATGACGTTGATGCGGTTGTAGGCGTTGATGACGGCGATCAGCGAGATCAGCGCGGCGAGCTGGTCTTCGTCGTAGTGCTTCGCGGCCTCGGCCCACACCTCGTCCGAGACGCCGCCGGAGGCGTCCGCGATGCGGGTCCCCTGCTCGGTCACCGCCAGGGCCGCGCGCTCGGCGTCCGAGAAGACCGTGGCCTCGCGCCACACGGCGACCAGGTTCAGCCGCTGCTGGTCCTCGCCCGCCGCGGCGGCGTCCTTGGTGTGCATGTCCGTGCAGAAGCCGCAGCCGTTGATCTGGCTGGCCCGGATCTTTACCAGCTCCTGGGTGGCGACCGGCAGAGCGGACTGGACCGCCGCTCCGGCCGAGTTCAGGTGCTTCATGACCTTGCCCGCGAGGGCGTTGCCGAAGTAGTTGATGCGCGCGTCCATGACGTATCTCCTCAAGGGTGCAACGGGTACGGACCATTGACCGGGTGCCCGCGCGTTCTGTGACAACCGAATCCGCCCGCACGACACACCTGAGGGCACACCGTGTGAAGAAGAGTGCATCGCGGGCCGTGTTCGGTGTGGTCGACGGGAGCGGGCGATAGCATCGAACGAGTGGACCCGGCCCGTCGGCCCGAGTCGGCGCCGCCCTCCCGGGCTCCGGGCACGGCGAGCGCACCATCCCCCAGCGAACCCAAGGTGATCACCATGGCTACCGAGAGCGTCCTGCACCCGAGTCTCATCGTCCCGATCGGACACGTCGAGCCCGTCCCCCGCCGCATCCGGGGGATGGTCGGGGGGCGTGTCGCCTTCGACACCCGCCGCGCCCTGTACGTGTGGGAGTGGCAGGCGTACCCGCAGTTCAGCATCCCGATCGAGGACATGGTGGAGGGCGTGCTCGACGACGACAAGCACACCGAGCAGCTCGGTGCCGGGCCCGCTCACCGCCACACCCTGCGGGTCGGTCCGGAGGTCCGTGCGGGAGCGGCGTGGGTCTGGGGGGAGGGCTCCCCCGAAGCCCTGCGCGACACGGTGCGCTTCGAATGGGAGGCGCTGGACGCATGGTTCGAGGAGGACGAGCCGGTCTTCGTCCATCCGCGGAGCCCGTACTCGCGCGTGGACGCGCTGCGTTCGCGCAGCACCGTCCGGGTCGAGGTGGACGGCGTGGTACTGGCGGAAGCCTCCGGCTGCGTGAAGCTGTTCGAGACCGGTCTGCCGACCCGCTACTACCTCGACCCCATGTACATCGACTGGACCCGGCTGCGGCACTCCGACACGGTGACCCGGTGCCCCTACAAGGGAACGACGAGCGACTACTGGTCGTTCGACGGCGACACCGGCGCCCACGAGGACATCGCCTGGACGTACGACTTCCCGACCATCCACGCCAACCGCATCGCCGGACTGACCGCCTTCTACAACGAGCACGTCGATCTGTACGTCGACGGCTTCCTGCTCCCGAGGCCGGTGGAGCCCACCCAGGTGGCCTCCGACTAGCCGAAGCAATGTGCGGGCTCGACACGTCACACATCGACTCCTCACGCGGTCTCATGAGGTGAAAAGGCATCCAAAAGCCTCATCACCGCAAAGGAGAGACCATGAGCGACATCGTTCTCGAGCCCGCCGCACAGGAGTTCGCCAACGCCACCGCCAAGCCGCCGTTGCTGTACGAACTCGGTGTCGAGGGAGCCCGCAAGCTGCTCGACGACGTCCAGTCCGGTCCGGTGGAGAAGCCGGACGTGGACGAGAAGTGGATCACCGTGCCCGCCGAGGTCGGTGACGTGCGGGTGCGCATCCTCAAGCCCGCCGGAACCACCGGCGTGCTTCCCGTCATCCTCTACGTGCACGGCGGCGGCTGGATTCTCGGAAACGCCGGGACCCACGACCGTCTCGTGCGAGAGCTGTCCGTGGGCGCGGAGGCGGCCGTGGTCTTCGTCGAGTACGACCGCTCCCCGGAGGCCAAGTACCCCGTCGCCATCGAGCAGGCTTACGCCACCGCCCAGTGGGTCACCACCAAGGGTGGCGACGAGGGCCTGGACGGCTCCCGCATGGTCGTCGCCGGCGACTCCGTCGGCGGCAACATGAGCGCCGCCCTCACCCACATGGCCAAGCGGCGCGGCGACGTGACCTTCCTGCACCAGTCCCTCTACTACCCCGTCACCGACGCCGGGCAGGACACGGAGAGCTACCGCGTCTTCGCGCACGGGCCGCACCTGACCGCGAAGGCCATGGAGTGGTTCTGGAACGCCTACGCCCCCAATCCGGCGGAGCGGGACCAGATCACGGCCTCGCCGTTGCGCGCCACCCTGGAGGACCTCCAGGGGCTGCCTCCGGCGTTCGTCGTGGTCGACGAGAACGACGTGCTGCGCGACGAGGGCGAGGCATACGCCCGCAAGATGATCCAGGCCGGGGTGCCGACCACGAGTGTCCGCTACAACGCCAGCCTGCACGACTTCATGATGCTGAACCCGGTCCGCGGAACGCAGGCCTCCACCGCGGCGATCGAGCAGGCGGTCCACGTCCTGCGCAAAGCCCTCGGCACCGACTGATCCGGAAGGGCCATTCTCATGAGCGCACAGCAACCGACCATCGTCCTCGTGCACGGCGCGTTCGCGGACTCGTCCAGTTGGAACGGCGTGGTCGCCAGGCTCCGGTCGCACGACTATCCGGTGGTGGCCGCGAGCAATCCGCTGCGCGGGCTGACCGAGGACAGCGCGTACGTCAGAGAGCTCCTTGAGTCCATCGACGGACCCGTGGTGCTCGCCGGGCACTCCTACGGCGGCTCGGTCATCAGCAACGCCGCGACGGGACTCGACCACGTCAAGGCTCTCGTGTTCGTAGCGGCGTTCCTGCCGGACGAGGGCGAGAGCGCGGTCGACCTGTCCGGTAAGTTCCCGGGCAGCACCCTGGGGGAGACGCTCCGCCCGGTACCGGTCACGCTCCCCGACGGCCGTCGGGCCGCGGACCTCTACATCGAGCAGAGCAGGTTCCACCAGCAGTTCGCCGCCGACGTCCCGGAGGAGACCACGGCGGTCATGGCGGCCACCCAGCGGCCCGTAGCCGACTCCGCGCTCGCCGAGGGCGCCTCGGCGCCGGCGTGGAAGGACATCCCGTCCTGGGTTCTCGTGGCCTCCGAGGACCGCAACATCCCGGCCCAGGTGCAGACGTACATGGCCGAGCGCGCGAAGGCCACGGTGGTGCGCGTCACCGCTTCCCACGCGGTCAGCGTGTCGCGTCCGGGCGACGTCGCCCGGCTGATCGACGAGGCGGCGCAGGCGACCGGCTGAGCGGCGGGTGGGCCGCCGCCCCCGGGAGGACCGGCGGCGGCCCACCGGTACCGCGCCCACCGCGGCGCCGCGTCACGTCCCAACCGTAGTGTCACGGGAGTACCTCATGAACACGAGCAAACAAGCCGCTCGCGGGCTGGCCGACATTCAGGCGTTTCTGTACCGCGAGGCGCACCTCGGTGCCGCGCGACGGCGGGTGTCCGCCTTCACGGCGAAGACCGACGGGCTGACCCACGGGCAGAGGATGGACCTGGAGCGGTGGTATCTGGAGGAACAGGAGTACGTCGCCCGCATGGTGACCGAGCACATCGCGGAGCGCCTCGACGCGGCCGAGGCGGCGTACCGCCTCCGGTTCGGCCGCTGGCTGCGAGGCACGCTGATCGCCATGACCGCGATCGGCCTGGCGATCTTCGTGTGCACGGCGGTCGCCGTGGGCTCGATGACCTGATCGACCGGCGCCGCACCGGGTCACCGCGGGATCCGTAGCGGCGGCTTCCGGCCAGTGGACTCTGGCCGGAAAGCGATGCCGGGGAAGACGCGCACGCGGCAGAAGACGGCGGGAGCGCAGGCGAGGGCACCGCAGCCCCGGGTTGCGAGCGTCTGCGCGCGAGCCTCGGCAATCAGTTTCAGACAGGTCTACGGAATGTGAAACGCCGGGGTATCGTGACAGCCGGGAGGCTGCCATGGCGAGGGACGGCGCACGGACCGAGCTCATCGGGCGGCAGGACGAGTGCAAGGTCCTCGACGACCTCCTCGCCCAGGCCAGAGCGGGCCGCAGCGGAGTGCTGGTGGTGCGCGGTGAGGCGGGCATCGGCAAGACCGAGCTGCTGAACCACCTGCTCGACCGGGCCACCGGGTGCCGCATCGTAAGAGCGGCCGGCGTGCAGTCCGAGATGGAACTCCCCTACGCCGGGCTGCACCAGCTCTGCGCGCCCCTGCTGTCCCACCTGGAAGTCATCCCCGAGCCGCAGCGCAACGCCCTGCGCACGGCATTCGGAATGCAGGCCGGGGACACTCCCGACCGGTTCCTGGTCGGCCTGGCCGCATTGAGCCTGATCGCCGCCGCCGCCGGCGACGAGCCGTTGCTGTGCCTGGTCGACGACGCGCAGTGGTTGGACCGCGTCTCGGCCCAGACGCTGCAGTTCGTCGCCCGACGGCTGCTCGCCGAATCCGTCCTGCTGGTGCTGGCCGTCCGCGAGTCCGGCTCCCGCGAGGTGCTGGCCGACCTCCCGGAGCTCGCCGTACGCGGACTGGGCGAGCGCGACTCCCGCCGGCTCCTCGACTCGGTCGTCACCGGCCCGCTCGACCAGCGGGTACGCGACCGCATCGTCGCCGAGACGCGCGGCAACCCGCTGGCCCTGCTGGAACTGCCGCGCGGCCTGACCCTCCTCGAGATGGCCGGCGAATTCGGCGTACCGGAGAGCCGTCCGCTGTCCAGCCAGATCGAGGCGGGCTTCCTTCGCCGCATCCGGTCCCTCGACGCGCAGACGCAGCAGTTGCTGCTCATCGCCGCCACCGAACCGGTCGGCGATGTGTCCCTGCTGCGAAGCGCCGCCGAACGCCTCGGCATCGACGCGGACCGCGCCGCCACGGAAGCCGAGGCGTCGGGGCTGATGAGCCTCGGCACCTGGGTCCGCTTCCGCCACCCACTGGTGCGTTCCGCGGCGTACCGCGCCGCCGGGTTCGAGGAACGCCGGCGCGTGCACGCGGCCCTGGCCGAGTCGATCGACGCCACGCTCTATCCCGAACGCCGAGTCTGGCACCTCGCCAGTGCCGCGACGGGCCCGGACGAGAACGTCGCCGCCGAACTGGTGAGCTCCGCCGGGCGAGCGCACGCCCGCGGGGGTGTCGCCGCGGCGGCGGCCTTCCTGGACCGAGCCACCGCGCTCACCCCCGATCCGGTGCGCCGCGGAACGAGAGCACTGGCCGCGGCGCGGGCGAAGTACCAGGCGGGCGCCTTCGACACCGCGCGTGAACTGGTCGACGCGGCGGAGCTGAGCCCTCTCGACGAGGTCGAAGCCGGACGCGCCACCCTGCTGCGCGGGCAGATCATGTCGGCGGCCAACAGCGCCAGCGCCGGACTGCCGCTCCTGCTCGAAGCGGCGAAGCGGCTCCAGCCGTTCGACCCCGCACTCGCCGACCAGACGTACCGGGACGCGATCTACGCGGCCCTGACCGCGGGCCGACTGGCCACGGGCGGGGTCCGAGACGTCGCCGAGGCGGTGCTCAGCACGCCGGGTCACACCGGCACCGAGAGCCGGGAGATCCGCCTCCTGACCGGTCTCGCCCGGGTGGTGACCGAGGGCTACGCGGTGGGCGCGCCGATCCTCCTGGACGCCGTGGCGGCGTTCCGGGAAGGGGAACTCTCTTCGGAGGACGGCCTGGGCTGGCTGCCCTTTGCCTGCCGCATGGCGCACAACACCTGGGACTTCGCCGCCTGGTCCGAGCTGTCGGCGCGGCTGGTCGACCTCGCTCGCGGCAACGGCGCGCTCGCCGTACTGCCCTCGGCCCTCCTGCTGCGCCTGTCGAACCGGGTGTTCGCCGGCGACCTGCGCGGCGCCGCCTCCCTGACCGTGGAGGCGAGCGCGATCGGCGAAGCCACGGGCAGCAGCTTCTTCGCCCACTACGGCGCACTCGTCCTGGAGCCCTTCAGAGGGCGGGAGTCGGCCACCCGGCAGGCGATCGAGACCCTTACCCAGGACCGACTCCTGCGCGGCGAGGGCAAGGTGGCGACGGCCACCCAATGGGCCGCCGCCGTCCTCCACAACGGCCTCGGCAGGTACGAGGAGGCCTACGCCGCGGCCGAGCGAGGCTGTGAGAACCCCCAGGAGCTGGGCCTCTCCCTCCAGTCCCGGGTCGAACTCGTCGAAGCGGCCGTGCGTCTCGGGCGTACCGAGCGGGCCGCCGAGGCCGTACGCGCGATCGAGGAGATGGCCCAGGTCAGCGGCACTCCCTGGGCGCTCGGCACCTCCGCCGCAGCGCGCGCCCTGGTGAGCGAGGGAGAGAAGGCCGACGCCCTGCACCGGGAAGCGATCGAGCGGCTCGACGAGGCCGGGGTCCGGATGGACAGTGCCCGCGCGCGGCTCCGGCACGGTGAGTGGCTGCGCCAGGAACGGCGACGGGCGCAGGCGCGAACCCGGCTGAGCGAGGCGCACGAGATGCTCGACGCAGCCGGGGCCGAGGCGTTCGCGGAACGCGCCCGACGTGAGTTGACGGCCGTCGGCGTCAAGGTACGCGTCGGCGCTACCGCGGAGAACGCGGTCCTCACTGCGAAGGAGGTCGAGATCGCCCGGCTCGTGCAGGGCGGCTTCACCAACCCGGAGATCGGCGCGCGGCTCTTCCTCAGCCCGCACACCGTCGAATGGCATTTGCGGAAGGTCTTCGTGAAACTCGGCGTCTCTTCCCGCAAGGAGATCGGCTCGGTGCGGCTGGAGGCGATGTCGACGGCGCCCTGACCCGTCCGGCGAAGGCAGACTCAGACGTGCGACGCCTCCGGCTCCGCCAGCAGGGCGGGCACGGTGACGATCTTCGCCTCCCGGGCCAGCAGGCGGTGGACCGGACAGCGCCCGGCCGCCGCCAGCAACTGCTCCCGCTGAGCGGGCTCCAGGTCGCCGGTCAGCCCGACGTTCTTGACGATGTCACCTTGCTCACCGAACCGTACGGCCACGTCGATCCGCTCCAGTGGCCAGTCGTGCCGGTCCGCGAGAGCCCGCACGGCCATGGAGGTGCAGGACCCCAGGGCGGCCAGCAGCAGCTCGCCCGGGGTGGGACCCTCGTCGGCGCCGATGGGCTCGGGCTCGTCGGCGGTCAGGTGGTGCGTGCCGATCGAGACGGAACGGGTGAGCCGTGCGCCTTCGGCGACGGTCACGATACGCGTGATCATGGGTCTTCCTCTCGGCCGAGGTGCGGGGACCGGACGGGGTCCGGCAGATCCCTCTTCCGCAGTGACCGGGTGGCGCGGGCGTGTGTGACACTCCGGCCGGTGAGGGGGTGTCACAGTCGGGGCCCGTGTGCTGTCACCAGGGCGTAGCGCACGAACCATGTCGGCGGGAAGAGGCAGCACATGCGGGTGGCCGTGGCCGGAGGAACCGGTCTGGTGGGAAAGTACGTGGTCGCGGAGTTGCGGGCCACCGGGCACGAACCCGTGGTCCTCGCCCGTTCGCACGGCGTGGACCTCACCACCGGGGCGGACCTGGCCGAGAGACTCTCCGGCAGCGACGCGGTGATCGACGTGGTGAACATCGTCACCACGAGAAGGAAGACCGCCGTCGACTTCTTCTCCCGGACGACCGACCACCTGATCGCCGCCGCGCGCGCCGGCGGGGTCGGACATCTGGTCACCCTGTCCATCGTCGGCAGCGACGAGGTCGACTTCGGGTATTACTTCGGCAAGCGCGCCCAGGAGCAACTGGTCCGCGCCTCAGGGGTGCCGTGGACGGTGGTGCGCGCCACCCAGTTCTTCGAGTTCCCGGAACCGATGCTGAACAGCGCGTCACCGGTGGTCGTGGTGCCCAGGATGCTGACCCGGCCCGTCGCCGCCCAGGACGTCGCCGAGACGCTGGTCGAGCACGCGGTCGGGGGACCGGCGGGCATGGCACCCGAGATCGCGGGGCCCGACCAGCTGGACATGGTGGATATGGCGCGACGCATCGCGCGGGTGCGGGGCCGACGCCGCCTGGTGGTCCCGGTGACGCTCCCGGGCAAGGTCGGCAAGGCCATGACCACGGGCGGTCTGCTGCCGCGCGGGGAGTACCTGCGCGGCCGCCGGACGTTCGACGCCCACCTCGCGTCCCGCCGGGCGGCCTGACACCCGGTCAGGCGGCGCCGCTCACAGGACGGTGCTCAGCAGGCGCCGGGAGTTGATGCCCAACTTGGCGAACACCTTCCGCAGATGCCATTCCACGGTGTGCGCGCTCAGGAACAACTGGGCGCCGATCTCGGAGTTGGTGAGTCCGTCCCGGGCCAGGCGCGCGATCTGGCTCTCCTGAGGCGTGAGCGCCACGGTGGCGGCGTCGCGGCGGGCCACCGTCTCGCCGGCGGCCCGCAGTTCGCGGAGGGCGCGTTCGGCGAACGCCTGCGCGCCGAACCGGGCGAACAGGGCGTGGGCCATCCGCAACTGCGCTCGGGCGTGGGCGCGGTGGCCCTCCCGCCGCAGCCACTCTCCGTACAGCAGTCGCGCCCGGGCCGTCTCCATGGCGGCCCGGGTACGGCCGAGCCGCTCGATCGCCGCCCGGTACAGCTCGTCGGCCGCTGTTCCGTCACTGAGCAGGGCGCGGCAGCGCTGCTGGACGCCCAGTGCCCAGTCCGTGGCGGCGGCGTCCGTGTCCCGGGTCAGCCGGACCAGTGCCGCCTCGGCCACGTCGAGCCGGCCGCTGCGCGCCCCGGCCTCCACCACCTCCACCAGCCCCCAGCCGGTCACGACCAGGTCCTGCGGGTGCCCGCTCGCCCGAAGGGCGGCTTCCAGCGCCTCCTCGTACCTGCCCAGGCCGTTGAGGAGCACGGCCTCCGCCCGGCACGCGATGGCCACCCCGATGCCCTCACCGCGGCCGAGGGCCTCCTCCGTGCCGGCCTTGATCAGTGGTGCGGCTTCGCTCGCGTGGCCCTGCCAGGCGGCGAGCGTCATCGTGCCGTACGGCGAGAAGCCGCTGCCGACCGACTCCTGGACCCGGCTGGTCTCCGCGAGGAGCAACGCCGCCGCGTCCAGTTCACCGGCGGTCGTGTGGACGACCACCCGCGAATTGAGCGCGAGCGGCAACTCGGTCAGCGCGCCGACGGAACGGGCGGTGCGCACATGGCGGGTGACCAGTTCCGTCCAGCCCTCGTGGTCCCACACGTCGGCCGCCAGTGCCGAAGCCGCCCACGACCAACGCAGTACCTCGTCGGGCCCGGTCTCCCGGCGGAACGCGCGTACCGCGGCGCGCGAGACGGTGATCGCGTCCCCATACCCGTCGAGGAAACGGGTGGTGAGCGCGTCCAGCAGCAGATCTGAGTTGCGCGGCGGCCCTGTGCGGGCTGGGGCCGTCCCACGCGCGACCGCCGCCACCTCGCGTACATGCGCCTCCGACGCGAGGCGTCCGGCGAACATGCCGGCCGACAGGGCGTCCAGGAACGTCTCGCGGGCCAGGCCCACATCGAGCGGGACCAGGCGTCGCGCGGTGGCCAACAGCCTGGGGAGCACCTCGTCCACGCGGCTGGAGGCGAAGGAGATCCGGGCCTCGACGAGATCCGCGCGGGCCCGGCCGAGTTCGTCGAGCGTGCCGGTACGTGCCAGCTCCAGCAGGTCGCGCGCCGCGGCGGGCGCACCGGCGCGCAGCTTCGCCTGAGCCGCGGCGAGGGCACGCGTCGCCTTGCGCCGCGGGTGCGGCGTCAGTACGGCCGCGTGGGCGAGGAACGCCGCCGCCGCGGCGGTGCCGCCCCGCGCCCGCGCCCGTCCGGCCGACGACTCCAGCTCCGCGGCGATGGCCTCGTCCGGCCGGACCGTGGCCCGCGCGAGGTGCCAGGCGCGGCGGTCGGGATCGAGCTGGGGGTCCGTCGTCTCGGCCAGCACGCGGTGCACCTCCCGCAGTTCCGCGAGCCCGGCCGACCGGTAGATCGCGGAGCGCAGCAGCGGATGCCGGAAACGCACCAGCGTGCCGACGTCGAGCAGCCCCGCCGTCACCGCCGGCCCCGCCGCGTCCGGGTCGACGCCCAGTCGCTCGACGGCGTTACGGAGCAGCGACACGTCACCGACCGGCTCGGCGGCGGCCACCAGCAGCAGCCGCTGCGTCGGCTCCGGGAGCAAGCGGACCCGCGCGAGGTAGCTCCGCTCGATACGGCCGGTGACCCTTCCGGGACCGTGCGGAGCGGGCCCCTCGACCGCTTCCGCGTCGACGCGGTCATGGGGAAGTTCCAGCAGGGCGAGGGGATTGCCACGGGCCTCGGCGAGGACGCGGTCCCGGACCCGCTCGTCCATCGGACCTTCGGCGCTCGCGTCCAGCAGTGCGCGGGCGTCGGTGTCGTCCAGCCCGTGCAGCGTCAGCTCGGGCAGGCCGGCCAGATCGTCGCGCCCCCGCTGCTCACGGGTGGCGAAGATCAGAGCCAGCGGTTCGGCGAGCATCCTTCGCGCCACGAACGCCAGCGTCTGTGCGGAGACCCGGTCGAGCCACTGGGCGTCGTCCACGAGGCAGAACAGCGGTCGGCGCGCGGCCACCTCGGTCAGCAGCCCGAGCACGGCCAGACCGACCAGGAACCTGTCGGGGGGCGGCCCCGCGCTCACTCCGAACGCCGTGGCCAAAGCTTTCGCCTGCGGCGCCGGGAGGGAGCCGGCGTGCCTGAGGAAGGGCACGCACAACTGGTGCACTCCCGCGAACGGGAGCTCCATCTCCGACTCGGCGCCCGCTCCCCGGGCGATCCGGTGCGTGGTGACGCGTGCCGCCAGATGATCCAGGAGGGCGGACTTCCCGATGCCGGCATCACCGCGCAGAACCAGTACCGCGCTGTGACCTGCCTCCACCTCGGAGACCAGCCCGTCCAGCACTTCGTACTCACGGCGCCGGCCACGCAGCCGCCCCGAACCGTCCCCGCTCACGCAGCCCCCCACACGCGGTGAGCATAACAACACGGTGTGCGGCCGGGGCAGAGGGCGGCGGCCGCGGCCGTCATCGGCGGCTGTCACAGAACGCGGAGCCGTCTCATCAAGAGAGCAGAACGTTTTCCAGCCACTCGCGTCGGTGTCGCGGCGCCGGACCCGTCCGGCCCGGCATCGCGAGCCGAGAGGAGACGACCTCACATGCTGACCGCGATGGACCGTTCCGGCCCCCGGGACACCACGGAGACAGAGGCCCACGGGTGCGCGCAGCCCGACAAGTGGCTGATCGGCGTGCCGTTCCGATCCACCGCCTCCCACGTGGTCTGGATGTACTACGTGGTGGGTGAGGCGGATGACGTATCCCGAGCGGTGCGCGTCGCGCTGGCGCGCGCCGACAGTGCTCAGGAGAGGCAGGCGCGGGGCGGCGGGTCCGTCACGGCCCAGGACCTGGAGATCCGCAGGATCACGCTGGACGCCCTCGGGCAAACGCGTCTGGACGGCCCCGGCGACCGGCCGGCCGCGTCCTCGTGGTGAGGTCCGGGAGCGCGGGGCGGCGCCCGGCGCCGCAGCCGCGACGTCCCGGGGCGGTGCCTCGCGCGCACGGTTCTGTGACCCCGATCATGGGCCCGGGAGGACATGGATGTCCCGCACCGCGCGGTGTTCGCTGGGCGACATGAACGACAGCCCTAGGATGCCCTTTCCGACTCCCTCCCACTGGATCGACGGCCGTGCCGTCACCGGCTCCGGACCGTTGATCGACGTGGTGAACCCCGCCGACGAATCGGTCATCGCCCACCTCCACGAGGCCACCGCCGCGGACGTGGACGCGGCAGTCGACGCCGCGGTCGCTGCCTTCCCCGGATGGTCCTCGACGTCTCCGCGGTACCGTGCGGACGTCATGCGACGCCTGGCCGAGGGCCTGCAGAATCGGAGCGAGGAACTGGCGGCCACCATCACCCTGGAGATGGGCGCCCCCATCGCCTTCTCCCGGCAGGCGCAGGTCGGATTCCCGGTCGCGTCCACCCTGGCCGCGATCGCCGCGGCCGAGCGGTTCGAGTGGAGCGAGACGGTCGAGAACTCGCTCGTCGTCCGCGAGCCCATCGGAGTCGTGGGCGCCATCACCCCGTGGAACTTCCCGCTGCAGCAACTGGTGACGAAGGTGGTCCCGGCGATGCTGGCGGGCAACAGTGTCGTCCTCAAGCCCTCGGAGATGTCACCCCTCAGCGCCCGGATGTTCGCGGAGATCGCCACGGAGGCCGGGCTGCCGAACGGTGTGTTCAACGTGGTGCAGGGGACCGGCCCGGTAGTCGGTGAGGCCCTGTCCCGCCATCCGAAGATCGACATGATCTCCTTCACCGGATCCACCCGGGCCGGCAAGAGCGTCTCCAGCGCCGCCTCCGCCACGGTGAAGCGCGTCGCCCTCGAACTGGGGGGCAAGGCGGCCCACATCATCCTTCCCGGGGCCGACCTCGACTCCGCCGTCACCCGCGGACTCGCGTTCGCCTGGTCCAACGCCGGCCAGGCCTGCGGTGCCTACGTACGCATGCTCGTGCCCGAGGACCTTCAGACGGCCGTGGTCGACAGGCTCCGGACCGCTGCCCGGGAGTACGTGGTCGGTGACCCGGCCGACGAGGCCACGCGGATCGGACCCCTGGCCTCGGAGACTCAGCGCCGACGCGTCGACGACTACATCCGCCGCGGCATCGCCGACGGCGCCACCCTCGTGACGGGCGGCCCCGGCCGACCCGAGGGGTTCGAGACCGGCGCCTACGTCAGGCCCACGATCTTCTCCGACGTCGCACCCGAGTCGGTCATCGCCCAGGAGGAGATCTTCGGCCCCGTCCTCGTCGTCATCCCCTACACCGACGACAATGACGCCGTCGAGATCGCCAACGGCACGATCTACGGGCTCAACGCCGCGGTGACCGGAGCAGAGGACCATGCCATGGCGATCGCCATGCGCCTGCGTGTCGGCCAGGTGGACGTCAACGGCGGCCCGCACAACTTCCAGGCACCGTTCGGCGGATACAAGCAGTCCGGCAACGGCCGGGAGATGGGCCGTGCGGGCCTCGAGGAGTTCCTGGAGACCAAGGCGATCACACGCTGACGCACCGTACCGACGTGTCCGGGCACAACACACTGTTCGCCGGGAATGACGCGCCCCGGATACCACGTTCACCTCATTGATCCACCGTGCCGTCCCGGCAGCACTCCCCGACGGGGCGGCACGGCCCCTGCGAAAGGACGACCATGGCAGACCGCGCGGCGCTGGCCGCTTTCCTGCGGGCACGCCGCGAGGCCCTCCAGCCCGAGGACCTCGGGTTGCCCCGCGGCCGCCGCAGGCGTACCGGAGGGCTGCGCCGGGAGGAGGTCGCGGCGCTGTGCGACATGTCGGTGGACTACTACAGCCGGCTGGAGCAGCCACGAGGCCCGCACCCCTCCGAGCAGATGCTCACGGCGATGGCCCGCGGCCTGCGCCTGTCACTTGAGGAACGCGATCTCCTCTTCCGGCTCGCCGGTTACGCCATGCCGAGCCGTGTGCGGCGCGGCGATCACGTCGCCCCCGGGATGATGCGCATCCTGGACCGGCTGGAGGACACTCCCGCCCAGGTGCTGAACCACCTGGGCGAGACACTGAGCCAGACACGCCCCGCGCTGGCCCTGCTGGGTGACCAGACGGCCTACACGGGACTGGCCCGCAGTGCCCACTACCGCTGGTTCACGGACCCTGCCGCCCGTTTGGTCCGCCCCGAGAGCGATCACGCCGAGCAGAGCCGTCTCATGGTGGCCGACCTCCACAGCGCCTTCTCCCACGACGGGGACGACTCCGGTGCCGCCGCGCTCGTGGACGCCCTGAAGCGGGAGAGTCCCGAGTTCGCCGACCTGTGGCGGCAACGCCCCGTACTGGGACCGTACTGCGCCTCCAAACGCTTCGTGCACCCACAGGTCGGAACACTCGAGCTGCACTGCCAGACGCTGATCGATCCGGACCACGGCCAGCGGCTCGTGGTCTACACCGCGACGCCCGGGACGGAGAGCGACACCAACCTCCGCCTGCTGTCCCTGTTGCCGGTCCTGTGACGGTGCGGCTCTCGCGCCTGCCGGGGGTCAGGCCCAGTCGAGGGCGTGCTCGTGGGCCAGCCGCGGCATGCGGTCGAACGCCGGAGGTCCGGCCGGGTGGCCGATGTTGACGACCAGGATGGAGTGCCAGTCGCCGTCGGCGAAGAACTCCTTGTCGATCCCGGCCGGGTCGAAGCCGGCCATCGGACCCGCGGCCAGGCCGAGGGCGCGGACGGCGAGGATGAAGTATCCGGCTTGAAGCGGTCCGTTGAACGAGGTGATGGCCTCACGCTGGGCGGGCTCGCCCTCGAAGAACTCCTTCATCTCCGGGCGGATGGGCAGGACGTGCGGGAGGTGCTCGTGGAAGCGGTGGTCCACGGCGAGGACCGCGACGACGGGCGCCGAGGCCGACTTCGGCCGGTTTCCTTCGTCGAGGTGCGGCAGCAGGCGCTCCTTGCCCTCGGCCGTACGGACGTACAGGACGCGCAGCGGCTGGGTGTTCGCGGCGGTCGGTGCCCAGCGGGCGAGCTCCCAGATGCTGGTGAGCGTCGCGTCGTCGACCGGCGTGTCGGCGAAGGAGTACGCGGTGCGGGCGTCGGTGAAGAGCGCGGCGCCGGCCTCGGCGGGGATGCGGGGGAGGGGTCCGGAAACGGACATGGGGATGCTCCTGGCTCGGTTGCTCGTTATGGGGGAGTAGCTACGATAAGCCTGGTCGCTAGGAAAAACAGAGCGACCTTGGGCAGGGTAGCACCCGGTTACCCTGAGGGCATGGAGAAGGCGAAGGGCACTCGACCGGGCGACGCGGACGGCGCGGAGGCGGAGCAGCACCATCCGGCGGCTTGTGACGGTGCGCTGACCAAGGCGTTCAGCTTTCTCGGCAAGCGGTGGAACGGCGTCATCCTGGCCACCCTCCAGCACGGACCCCTGGGCTTCGCCGAGTTGCGGCGCGCGGTGGAGGGCATCAGTGACTCGGTCCTCTCGGAACGGCTTTCCGAGCTGTCCGCCGCCGGTCTCGCGCATCGCGAGGTGGAGCCCGGCCCGCCCGTCACGGTGCGCTACCGCCTCACTCCGGACGGGACGGCTCTGATGCCCATCCTCACCGAGCTGGCCGGATGGGCGTCCCGGCACCTCCCGGACATGCCGGCCGCCCGGCGCGGTGGCCGAGGCTAGACCCTCGCCGCCTCGGTCGTACGAGAGGACCGACCGACTTGCGGGGTCCCGTGTGACAACCTTGGCACCATCTCACATGTGGAGTGTGCCACAAGGTATGGACACAAGGTGTGCTCTGTGCTCCGGGTATCGTGAAAGGGATTGTTCCCCGGCATTCGATGCGGGAGTTCGCCGTCCCCGGAGCACATGAGGAGCCACGCGCATGATCGCCAGCCCGCTTCCGGACCTGGTCGGCCGGCATCGCGAGTGCGAGGCACTCGACGATCTCCTGGCAGGCCTGGGCGAAGGTGGGTCCCGCGTGCTGGTGATCCGCGGCGAAGCGGGCATCGGGAAGACGGTGCTGCTGCAGTACCTGGCCGCGCAGGCGTCATGGACGAAGGTGACGCGCGCGCAGGGCATCGAGGCGGACATGGAGCTGCCCTACGCGAGCCTGCACCAACTGTGCGCGCCGTTCCTCGACAAGCTGGACGACCTGCCGGCACCCCAACGGGAAGCCCTGCGCGTGGCGTTCGGCATGGCGGCAGGTGATCCGCCCGACCGGTTCCTGGTCGGTCTCGCCGTGCTCACGCTCCTCACCCGCGCCTCGGAGGCGCGACCGGTGCTCGTGCTGATCGACGACGCGCAGTGGCTGGACCAGGTCTCCCTGCAGACGCTGGAGTTCGTCGCGAGGAGACTCCTCGCGGAGGCGGTCGCGATGGTGTTCGCGGTGCGTGACCCCGAAGGACGGGAGGCCCTGACCGGTCTGCCGCCCCTGCGCATCGACGGCCTCGACGCCACCGCCGCGGGGGAACTCCTGGAAACCGCTGTCGGCGGGCGACTGGAGAAGCGGATCCGGGACCGGTTCGTGGCCGAGATGCACGGCAATCCGCTCGCTCTGCTGGAGTTCTCCAGAGGCCGCAGTGCCGCCGAACTGGCTTACGGCCTGGACTCGTCCGGTCACCCGATCGTCCAGGGCCCGGTCGCGAGCCGGATCGAGCGGGACTTCGCCCAGCGGCTCGGGGCGCTGCCGGAGGCGACGCGGACGCTGCTGCTGATCGCCGCGGCGGAACCGGTCGGTGACGCCGGGCTGCTCGCCCGCGCGGCCGCCATACTCAGGATCACCCCCTTCACAGCTCCGGCCAAGGTCGCCGGTCTGATCGAATTGGGCGAGTCCATCCGGTTCCGGCACCCACTGGTCCGTTCAGCGGTCTACCACCAAGCCACACCCGAAGCACGCCGGTCGGTGCACCGGGCCCTGGCCGCCGCCACGGACCCGGTCCTGGACCCCGACCGGCGCGCCTGGCACGCCGCCCAGGCCGCGGACGGACCGGACGAGGAGGTCGCCGCGGGACTGGAACGCGCGGCCGGCCGCGCCCGGCAGCGCGGCGGAATCGCGGCCGAGGCGGTACTGCTGGAACGCGCGGCCGAGGTGACACCGGATCGCCGGCCACGTGGACGCCGCGCCCTGGCGGCAGCGGAGGCATACTTCTCGGCCGCGGCGCCCGACCGGGCCACGGAGCTCGCCACAGTGGCCGAACTGTGTCCCCTGAGCTCGCTGGACCGCGCTCGCCTGGCACGGCTGCGGGCCAGGATCCTCTTCGCCCGCAGCCGCAGCGACGAGGCGGCGCCCCTGCTCCTCGACGCGGCTGCGCAGTTCACCGCCGCCGGTTCGCCGCTGGCCCGGGAGACGTACCTGGAGGCGATCGGTGCCACCATCTTCGCGGGCCGGGTACACGGCCCCGCCGGGGCGCGCGCCGCCGCTATCGCCGCCCGTGCGTCCGGCGCACCGCCTTCCGGCTCCGGCGCCGCCGACCTGCTCCTGGAGGGTGTGGCCGCGCTCCTGACGGACGGGTACGAGACCGGTGTGCCGGCCCTGCGGGGCGCCCTGGAACTGCTGGCCACCGAAGAACTGCGCACACGCGAGGCCACCGTGCGCTGGCTCCTGCTCGTACCGGTGGCACTGGAGGCGTTCATCCACTACGCCTGGGACCTGCACGCGTGGGACGTCCTGTCCAATCGCGCGGTGCGCCTGGCACGTGACATCGGCGCGCTCGGCGCACTGCCGCCGGCCCTCATCTACGCCGGTGGAGTGCACATCCACTACGGCGACTTCGCCGAGGCGGCCAGGATGATCGACGAGGCCGACGCCCTGGCCGCCGCGACCGGACACGCGCCGCACAAGTACGCGACGCTGGTCCTGGCCGCCTGGCGGGGTGAGGCGGACGTCGCCTCCGGCATCATCGAGGAGGCCAGGCAGCGGGCCGACCAGCGGGGCGAGGTGTCCCTGCTGGGCGCCATGGGCTACATCCAGGGAGTGCTGTACAACGGTCTGGCACGGTACGAGGAGGCCCTGGAGGCCGCGCGTACCGCCATCGAGCACGACGGGTTCAACTTCGTCGGCCTGTCCCTGGTCGAGCACGTCGAGGCCGCCGTGCGGTCCGGTGAGCTGGACCAGGCCAGGGCTTCGCTGGAGCGGCTGACGGATCTCACCCGCGCGGCCGACTCCGGCTGGGCCCGCGGCGCCAGTGCGCGTAGTCAGGCTCTTCTCGCCGACGGCGACGAGGCCGACCGCCTGTACCGTACGGCGATCGTGGAGTTCGAGCGCGGCGGCGTCACCGTGGAGGTGGCCCGCAGTCATCTGCTGTACGGCGAGTGGCTGCGCCGTACCCACCAGCGATCGCTGGCCCGCGAGCACCTGCGTAAGGCACACGAGATGTTCGACGGCATGCGGGCGCAGGCCTTCGCGGAGCGGGCCCGCCGCGAGCTGCTCGCCACCGGGGAACACGTCAGGGCGCGGGAGGCCGCGGTGACCAGCGTGCTCACCCCCCAGGAGTCGCAGGTGGCCACGCTCGCCGCCGAGGGCATGACGAACGCGAAGATCGGCGCGGAGCTGTTCATCAGCCCGCACACCGTGGAGTGGCATCTGCGGAAGGTGTACACGAAGCTGGGGATCAATTCCCGCCGCGCGCTGCCCGGGGCTCTGGCGAGCAGCCCGCCCCGGGACGACGAGGGCCTGGTGCGTGCCGGCTGAGTCCGTAGGCCGTGGCCCCCGGGACCCCACGGACTCGACTACGGACAACAAGGGCGCGATGGAGGGTGCCCCGGACGGAGGGTGGACCCATCGCCCCTGAAGGGGCGTCCGTTCAGCCGAAGGAGTCCCGATGTCCGCGCCCATTCCGGAGACCACCACGCCGGCCGGCACCCTGGCCGCCAGGCCTGCCGAGGGTGACCTGGACACCGCCCTCCACGTTTTCCTGACCCAACGGAACCGACTTTTCCGCATCGCCTACCGGATCGTGGGGGACGCCGCGGGGGCCGAGGACGTGGTCCAGGAGGCGTGGGTACGCTGGCAGCTCACCGACCGCGCGGAGGTCAAGAACCCGGTCGCGTTCCTGACCACGACCACGACCCGCCTGGCGATCAACGTGATCCAGTCGGGGCGGCGCCGGCACGAGATGCCGGCCGAACCACGTTTCGCCGACCTCGGTGACCTTGCCTCGTCCGACGACCCCATGCTCTGCGCCGAACGGACCGCGGCGATCGAGTCGGCCCTGGCCCTCCTCATGGCCAGGCTGACGCCGGACCGGCTGGCCGCCTATGTACTGCGAAAGGGCTTCGACTACACCTATACGGAGCTCGCGCAGCTGCTGCGGATCAGTGCACCGAACGCACGCGTGGTGGTGCACCGCGCCCAGGCCCGTCTCGACAGCGAGCGCGAGCGGCCGATCCCTACCGAGTCGCACCGTCGTCTCGTCACCGCGTTCCGGACCGCCGCCGACACCGGCGACCTGGACGGTCTCGTACGACTGCTCATCCCCGAGGAGCGGGTGCGCCGCACGGCGCCGTCGTCCCGCAGACCGGCCCGCCCGGCGCACGTCCCGGCCCGTCAAGCGGCGTGACGGCGAGCGGCGGGCCAGGTTCGCTCCGGCCGGGGCAGGCGAGACGGCGCCACCGGATCCGTCCGGCCCCCTGCTGTCACATCCGAGGCCTCCGTCTTGTCTTCCTTGTGCGGGCCGGCGGGTGCTCACCTGCCGCGCCGTCGCGCAGGGAGAGCGCCGGGCACCGACCAGTCGGGCACCGGGGACAGCAGGAAGGCCACCATCCATGAGCGACGACGCCAGGCTGATCACACAGTGGAACAGGCTGACCCGAGTCCACCGCCGGATCGAGGCCCGTATGGAGCGACACCTGCACCGGCAGCTGGGTCTCGGCGTGAGCGAGTTCTACGCCCTGCGCACGTTGAACGAGGGAGTGGCGGCCGGTACGGGACTGCTCTATCTGAGCGACCTGGCCAACGGGACGGGGCTGAGCCAGTCCGCCACCAGCCGCCTGGTCACACGCCTGCAGGAACGCGGCCTGATCACCACGCACACGGCGTCCAACGACCGCCGGAGCATCGAGATCGAACTCACCGCGGTCGCGCACGACGTGTTGCGGCTGGGATCTCCCCTGCTGAGCCAGGCGGTCGAGGAGGTGGTGCGCCAGCTCCACGTCGAGGAGACGGACAAGGAACTGCTCCGCTACCTGCGTGGAGAGGGGAACGACGATGCGGGCACCCATGTTCGACAGGAGTCGAACGTTCGGTAGCATGGCCGTATGCAGGACCATCACGCGTCACCCGCGGACAATGAGATCTCCCTGCCCCGCCTCCTCGGGGTGCTCAGTGATCCGACGCGGCTGGGGATCGTCCGGATCCTGTCCGACGGCGCCGAGAGAGGGTGGGGGCAGTTCAGTGCTCCCGTCGCCAAGTCCACGCTGAGCCATCACCTCAAGATGCTGCGTGAGGCAGGCGTGACCCAGACCCGCCAGGAGGGCACGCGCTGTTTCGTGAAGCTGCGAGGTGACGCCCTGGAGAGCCGCTTCCCCGGCCTGCTGCCGGCCCTGCTGTCCGCGGCCGACGCCGACCACGTCGGAGGACACGTGACCGAGCGGGGCGAGCGGACGTGACCGCGTAGAGCACTCCCCGCCGCACCGGAGCCGATCGGACCGCACCCTTGAATTGTCATGAACATGATTGCGACTGTGCGGGGGTGCGGGCCACGTCATGCACACCCTCCGCGTCCGGCCGCCGCCACCTCCCCATTTGACTACTTCATCAACGCTGTCACATAGTGTTTTATGTACAACGAACATCGAACAAGGAGCCTTCATGTCCCCGAACCACTCCCGTGACACGTTCTCCGGTCACGTCGTGATCGTCACCGGCGCTGGCACCGGCATCGGCCGAGCCACCGCCGTGGCCTTCGCCGAGTCGGGGGCGCACGTCCTCGGAGTGGGCCGCCGTGAGGCGCTCCTGAAGGAGACCGCCGCGGCCCACGCCAACATCGAGGTCATGGCCATCGACATCTGCGACGACGACGCGCCCGCCACGGTGGTGGGCGCCGCCGTGGAGCGGTGGGGACGCCTCGACCACCTGATCAACAACGCCGGTGCGACAGCGGTCATGCCGCTGGCGGAGGCCGACAAGCAGACGATCGTCGATCTGCTGGCGCTCAACGTCGTCGCGCCCAGTCTGCTGGCTCGCGAAGCCCTGCCGCACCTGCGCCGGACCTCGGGGTCGATCATCAACCTCTCCAGCACCTACGGGCACCGCCCGATGGCGGGGGGTGCGCACTACTCGGCCACCAAGGCCGCCATCGAGCAGATGACGCGGAGCTGGGCACTGGAGCTGGCCGGCGAGGGTGTCCGGGTCAACTCGGTCGCTCCCGGCCCCACTCGCACCGACGTCATGCTGCACGCCGGTCTGACACCGGAGGCGGCCAACGACATGTACGCCTATGAGCGCGACCGCATCCCGACCCACCACATCGCGCAGGCGGACGAGGTGGCTCACTGGATCCTGCGCATGGCGGACCCGGCGGGACGCCATGCGACCGGCCAGGTGATCACCGTCGACGGCGGCCTGGAACTCATCTGACGAGCGGCGCGTCCGGTCGGCTCCGGACACAGGGCGGTACCGCGGTCCCGGTCCACCGGGCTCGACGTCCGTCGTCAGCCGCACGGACGAGAGGGCTCGCCTTCGCATTGTCGGGGCGCGGCGGGGCCGATCCACGTGACATGGTGTCGCTCCTGTGGTCGTCTCCGGCGAAGTCGGCCGGTGGATCGCCGATGATCCCGGCGAAGGCGGTTCTGTGGACCTTCACCCTCAAGCGGCAGCGGTGGTTGGGCTGAGAATCGCTTGTCTGCCCGCCGCGTGTCGATGTGTTCAGGTCGGCCCCGCGCTCGGCCATGTGCGGCCCCCGCACGGCGACGGCCCACGCTGACGTCAGCATGACCGATGCCTCCGCTGTGCTGCCCCTGACCACCCGTGTCGGAGCCACGGCCATCTGGCTCCCCCGGGACGGCGGCAGCAGATCCGGCGACGACGACCACGGCGCGTCGCTGGTCTCCGCCGTGCGCCGCGCCAGTCCTGCGACCGGACCGGGATACGTGCGGCTCGCCGCGGAACAGCCGCCTCTTCACGGGCCTCGTCCCGGTTCAGCCCGGGAAGTCGAAGAGGCGGTACCGGTACACCGAGGCGAAGCCGAACCGCCGGTACAAGGGCTCCCCGGCGGGGCTGGCCACGAGCGCGGCGAAGCGCATCCCGCGCTCGCGCCCCACCCGGAGCGCGGCGGCCGTCAACGCCGTCGCGACCCCCTGTCGACGAAGCTCCTCGGCCACGTGCACGAGAAAGATCCCGGCCACGGAATGCGCGGTGATCAGGACGGTCGTCCCGACCACCCGGCCGTCCAGCACCGCGGCCAGCCGGACGATGTCCGCGTTGTCCCCACGCTGCGACTCGGCGCGTACCATTCCGGCCTCCGGCCCCGGGCCGATACCCATAGACGTCCGGTACGTCCGTACGAGTTCCCGCAGCCGCCTGCCGTCCCGCACCGGCTCCACGCTCAGGCCGGACCTGACACGCGCGTCGTCCGGCCGGTCGTTCCCGGCGACCGGGTCGCCGAGGGGCCTCACCATCACGGGCATGACCGTGAGCTGCCGTCCACCGTGGTGCCGCAGGACATCCGCGGTGTCCTCGGGACTGTCCGGTCCCACCCACCACCACCACGGGACCCCCGCCAGCTCCCTGCGGACGGCCGCCACGTCCGTCCCGGCCGCGGCGCGGACGCGCACCACGCCGTTGAACTGCGGGGTCGCCAGACCGCTGCGAAACCGGTCGACACCGAGGTCCGGGCGGTCCGAGGCGCCCCATCCCATGAGGTACTGGCGGAAGTTGGCGAACACGGACTCCATGGCTGGGGAGGCCGCTCCGTCTTCCTGGATCCGCACCGTGTCGTGCGACTTACCGGCCGCGCTGGTCAAGTCCACCATTGACACTGTTCCCTTCATATCGTGATGTCGTTCTGCTCAGTGTGAGCCATCGCCCACCGGGGCGTACGCCGTGTCACACAACGGCCGCTAGACCGGTCAAACGCTCAGCCGACCGCCGGCGGACGCACCGACACCGTCCCGCGGCTGCTCGCGCAGTCCGGTCGGTGGCACAAGTTCAGGAGGGTCACTCGTATGAAGGTCGTGGTGGTCGACGGTGGAGGCCTCATGGGCGTCGAGACCGCGCTCTGGGTCAGGGACCACGGACATGAGGTCGCCCTCGTCCAGGCCCCTGACAACACGCACGCCGCCACCTCCGACGAGGTCGCGGAGGCGCTGCGCGGCTGTTCCGTGGTGGTCGACCTCGCCCATCAGCCGTCCGCCGGCATCGGCACCCTCTCGGAGAACCACGGTCTGGTCGTGGACGAGGTGGCCCTCGTGGACTCCTGGGCCCGATCCACCGGTGCACTCCTCAGGGCCGGAGCCGCCGCCGGCGTCCTTCACCATGTGTGCCTCTCCGTGGTCGGCGTGGACCGTATCGGCAATGAGGGTGTCTTCCGGGCGCTGAGGAACCGGGAGGCCATGGTCCGGCGGTCCGGGATCCCGTACTCCATCCTTCGCGCCACACAGACCTTCGACGCTGCGGAAGACATCGCGACGGCGGCCACCGAGGACTGGGTCGTGTGGGTTCCGCCTGCCGAGGTGCGCCCGGTCTCCCTCACCGACGTGGCGACGCTGCTGGCGCACACCGCCGTGACACGGCCTCTGAACGGAGTCCGTGAGATCGCGGGTCCCGAGCAGTTCCGGCTGGACGCGTTCGTGCGCACGGCCCTGCTGACGGATGCGGAGTACCGGCGGGTCCGTACTGACGCCCGCAGCCCCTTCTACGGCGCGCGGCTCCGGCCCCGGGACCTGCTGCCGGGCCCCGGCGCCTTCATCGCGCGCACCACCTACCGGGATTGGTTCGCCGGCCGGCCCGCGCCGGACAGCACCTCCTGACCCCGACGACACGAACGACACGACGGAGAACCGCTGATGACGACCCTCAACCTCACGCTGCTCGGCGCGTTCCGCGAGATCACGGCCGCCGAACTGCCTCCCGTCACCTCCGTCCACAGCGGTCGGCCCCTTCGCCGGTACGCCCTGCAACTGCAGGTACCCGACGAGCGGCACCAGGAACTGGACGCCGAGCTCAAGGCGGCTGCCACGCCGGACGGAGACCACCTGCAAGGGAGCGACGCGGCGTGGCGCGTCGCGGAGGGCTGGACCGTGTCCTCCCAGGGCCGCCGGCCCGAGATCTACGTCTACCGGATCGAGATCCAGGAGGTCGAGATCCCGAATGCCGAAGCTCTCGAGGTCGGGGGACTGCGCATCGTCCCGGGCATGTACAGGGAACGGGCCGACGAGGACACCATCACGGTGACGGTCGTCGCGGAGCTGAGCGGTGAGGACGACGAGCACCTGGAAGAACTCCTCAGGAAGCCCGGTGCCTGGTACGACGTCACGCGCCGGGGCATCAGCGACACACCGGTGCGCATGCGCTTCGGACGCTGCGTGTGGCAGCGGGCCGAGGAGGGCGGCCGACGCCACCTCCTGGAACTCGTCGGCGACGAGGGCAGTCCCGAAACGCCGCCCTCCGCGCTGGACCTCGCAGCCCGGCCGCGGCTGGACCGGGCCCTGGAGCAGGTCGCGGCGCACACCGACGCCCTGTCCCGGCTGCTCGAGGAACTGCGCGCCGGGGGAGTACTGAGCGAGGGCGCGGTCAAGGCCGTCGAAGCGGTCGCCACCCCGCGCCCGTTGACCCCGCGGGAGCAGCGTGAACTGTCCCGCACCGACCGATTGAGCGACTACTGGCGCTGAGCTTCCACCGAGGCATGGGCGCGGATGAAGCGCACTCCCGTGCAAAACGGCATATAAGTGTCACATCGGTCGGGCGAAGTCGGTCTACAGGGACGAGAGTTCACCCCTACCTGACCCGGCCCGGAGCCGGTAGCCCGAGGAGTTCACGTGGCCAGCACATCGCAGGAGCCCAGTTCAGGAGCCAGGACGGCTCATCCCGATCATCTCGGGCACGTCATCTTCATCGCGGCGGCGGCCGCGATGGGCGGTTTCCTGTTCGGTTACGACAGTTCCGTGATCAACGGTGCGGTCGAGGCGATCCGGGACCGCTACGACGTCGGTTCCGCGGTGCTGGCCCAGGTCATCGCGATCGCGCTGATCGGCTGTGCCGTCGGCGCCGCGACCGCGGGGCGCATCGCCGACCGCATCGGCCGTATCCGCTGCATGCAGATCGCGGCGGTCCTGTTCACCGTCAGCGCCATCGGCTCCGCACTGCCCTTCGCGCTGTGGGACCTCGCCATGTGGCGCGTCATCGGTGGCTTCGCCATCGGTATGGCCTCGGTGATCGGCCCCGCCTACATCGCCGAGGTGTCCCCGCCCGCCTACCGCGGCCGGCTCGGCTCCTTCCAGCAGGCCGCGATCGTCATCGGCATCGCCGTCTCCCAGCTGGTCAACTGGGGTCTGCTGAACGCGGTCGGCGGTGACCAGCGCGGTGAGCTGATGGGCCTGGAGGCCTGGCAGGTCATGCTCGGCGTCATGGTGATCCCGGCCGTCCTGTACGGCCTGCTGTCCTTCGCCATCCCGGAGTCCCCCCGCTTTTTGATCTCGGTCGGCAAGCGCCAGCAGGCCCAGCGGATCCTCGAAGAGGTCGAGGGCGAGGACGTGGACTTCGACGCCCGCATCGCCGAGATGGAGCACGCGATGCACCGCGAGGAGAAGGCCGGCTTCAAGGAACTGCTCGGCGGCAGCTTCTTCTTCAAGCCGATCGTCTGGATCGGCATCGGCCTGTCGGTCTTCCAGCAGTTCGTCGGCATCAACGTCGCGTTCTACTACTCCTCGACGCTGTGGCAGTCGGTCGGCGTCGACCCGACGGACTCCTTCTTCTACTCGTTCACGACGTCGATCATCAACATCGTCGGCACGGTGATCGCGATGATCTTCGTGGACCGCGTCGGCCGCAAGCCGCTCGCCCTGATCGGCTCCGTCGGCATGGTGATCGGTCTGGCGCTGGAGGCCTGGGCCTTCTCCTTCGACCTGGTCGACGGCAAGCTCCCGGCCGCCCAGGGCTGGGTGGCCCTGACCGCCGCCCACGTCTTCGTGCTCTTCTTCGCCCTGTCGTGGGGTGTGGTCGTGTGGGTCTTCCTCGGCGAGATGTTCCCCAACCGGATCCGCGCCGCCGCCCTGGGCGTGGCCGCCTGTGCGCAGTGGATCGCCAACTGGGCCATCACCGCGAGCTTCCCGTCGCTGGCCGACTGGAACCTCTCCGGCACGTACGTGATCTACACCGTCTTCGCCGCGCTCTCCATCCCCTTCGTGCTCAAGTTCGTGAAGGAGACCAAGGGCAAGGCCCTGGAGGAAATGGGCTGACCCGGGCTGACCGGGAGGCCGGTGGGCCCGCCACGGAGGCGCGCCCACCGGCCTCCCGGCATGTCATGCCTCTCCGTCGACCCAGCTCATGAGCTTGCGCAGCTCCCTGCCGGTGGTCTCCAGCAGGTGCTCGGAGTCCTGCTGCTTGTACTCGTTGTACTTCTTCAGGCCGCCGTGGTACTCGTCCATCCACTGCTGCGCGAAGGTGCCGTCCTGGATCTCGCCGAGGACCTTCTTCATCTCCGCCTTGGTGGCGTCGGTGATGATCCTCGGGCCGGTGACGTAGTCGCCCCACTCGGCGGTCTCGGAGATCGACCAGCGCATCTTCTCCAGGCCGCCCTCGTACATGAGGTCCACGATCAGCTTCAGCTCGTGCAGGCACTCGAAGTACGCGATCTCCGGCTGGTAGCCGGCCTCGGTCAGCGTCTCGAAGCCGGCCTTCACCAGCGCGGTGACACCGCCGGCGAGGACGGCCTGCTCGCCGAAGAGGTCGGTCTCGGTCTCCTCGGTGAAGGTCGTCTTGATGACGCCGGCGCGGGTGCCTCCGATGCCCTTCGCGTACGACAGGGCCAACTCCAGACCTTTGCCCGTGGCGTCCTGCTCCACGGCCACGAGGCAGGGGACGCCGCGGCCCTCCTCGTACTGACGGCGCACCAGGTGGCCCGGGCCCTTGGGGGCGACCATGCAGACGTCCACGCCGGCGGGGGGCTTGATGAAGCCGTAGCGGATGTTCAGGCCGTGGCCGAAGAACAGCGCGTCGCCGTCCTTGAGGTTGTCCTTGATGTCCTTGTCGTAGACGTCACCCTGGAGGGGATCCGGGATGAGCACCATGATGACGTCGGCCTCGGCGGCGGCCTCGGCGACCGACACGACACGCAGGCCCTGCTCCTCGGCCTTCGCCTTGGACTTGGAGCCCTCGTGCAGACCGACACGGACGTCGACACCCGAGTCGCGCAGCGACAGCGCGTGGGCGTGGCCCTGGCTGCCGTAACCGATGACCGCGACCTTGCGGCCCTGGATGATGGACAGGTCGGCGTCGGCGTCGTAGAACAACTCAGCCATGAGACACACCTTTCGGAGACCTTCCCCGCGTGGGGGACGGAGGAGCCCGGGCAGGGGCCGGGCCATGGGATCGGCCAACGGAGCGGGGCCGGGAGCCGTGGGCAGCAGACCACCGGCCGACGGAAATGACACTATCTCACGTGCACAGGGCATCGAAGTGAACATGTGCCGTTCGCCAACAGTGTGCAATACCTGCGAGATTCCTGGTCCGTGTCACAGATGCCCGACTCCGGCGGTCTAAGCGGTGACACCAAGGGCGCGCCGCCCGTTCCGCGGGTTCCGCGATGCCCGGCGGCCGATGTCCCCTTGAGCTACGAGTCCGAAGTGAGCCCCCCATGTCCCAGGACCAGACCGAAATGCTAGACAACGAATCGGCGACCGGCATCACGACGCTGGACGACCTGCGCAGGCACCTGCAGTGGGCCATAGAGGTCGAACACTCCACGTTGCCTCCGTATCTGACCGCCCTCTATTCCCTGGACGCGGAGCGGAACGCGGACGCCGCGCAACTGATCGGCGGCGTCTTCGTCGAAGAGATGATCCACCTCGCGCTGGCAGCCAACCTGCTCAACGCGGTCGGTGGCCGTCCCGTCCTGGACGCGCCCCACATGCTGCCGCCCCATCCACGGACCATGCCGCACGCCGACCCGTCCATCGAGTTGTCCCTCCTGCCGTTCGGCCAGGAGGCGCTCAGGCTGTTCCTGCGTCTGGAACAGCCCGCCCTCCCCGGAGACCCGGCCGAGGGCGACCACTACGACACGATCGGCCAGTTCTACGCCGCGATCGAGAAGGGACTGCGGTACCTGTGCGCCGAACTGGGCGAGGACCAGGTATTCGTCGGGGACCCGGCCCGTCAGGTCGCCGGCGGCCCCTTCGTTCACACGGCGGGGCACCTCGCTCCGGTCACCGACCTCAACTCGGCGCTCGCCGCCCTCGACGAGATCGTCGAGCAGGGCGAGGGGGCGTCCCGCGTCGAGGTCTGGGACGGCGACACGGACATGTTCCATCCCGGGAACCAGGCGGTCTCCCACTACTACCGTTTCCAGGAAATCGCCCTGGGCCGGCGTTACCGGACAGGTGACACGCCCGACTCCGGCCCCACCGGCGAGCCGGTGACCCTGGACGAGGCCGGCATTCGTCCCGTACGGCCGAACCCGCGGCTCGCGGACCACCCCGAGGGCAGCGCGATCCGAGCCGCGCAGGAGGCGTTCAACCAGACCTACTGCAAGATCCTTCAGATGCTGGAGCAGGCGTTCAACGGCAACCCGGCGATGCTGGGGATGTCCGTGGGCACCATGTACGCACTCAAGGCACAGGCGCAGGGTCTGATGGCCCTCCAGGACGAGGACGGCCAGGCAGCCGGCCCGACGTTCGAGTACGTGGCACCCGAGGACCGGTCCTAGCGCCGCGATCCGCTTCCGTACCGCCCGCCGAGTCCGCACGAGACCGCCCCTCGGCACCGAGGCGCGCTGCGGGTCACCCCCGAAACAGGAGGGGTCGCGCAGCTGTAACAGTAGGGGCGAGTCTGTGACACGGCGAACGGAAGACTCTGTCCCGCGACGAAGCCTTCACGGTTCCACACTGTTCAGCGTCAAACACCGTAGTAATACAGTGTGTTGTGAACGAGTCGCTGACATTCCGCGGCCGGTCACACATTCATCACCCCGAAGGGAATCACCATGCGCACCACGCTACGCGCAGCCGCGGTAGGAACCGCGCTCGTCGGACTCTCCCTGACCCCGGGTATCGCCCAGGCCACGCCCGGCGGGCCCGGTGTCAGCGGCACGATCCTGGCCCAGTGGACCGAGGGCGGCCGGGACTACGTACTGCGTGAGATCACCATCCCCGCCGGCCAGGCGACCGGATGGCACTACCACGACGGCACCCTGTTCGCGTACGTCAAGCAGGGCACACTCAGCCACTTCGACAGCAACTGCGCCTCCGACGGCGTGTACAAGAAGGGCAGCTTCCTGAAGGAGCCGGCGGGCGCGGACCACGTCCACATCGGCCAGAACCGCGGTACGAACGACGTCGTCCTCGACGTCCTGTATGTGCTGCCGCACGGCGCGCCTCTGTCCGAGGACGCTCCCGCGCCGGGCTGCGACCTGCCGTAGTCGAGCGGCCCCGACAACCGCACTGCTTCACCCGTCGGCCAATGGTGAAGGTGAGTGACGCATCCTCGACGACGTGCCCCGAACCAACTCTTCTGCCGAACTAGCGTGTTGGTGACCGCAGGACAGTGTGGAACGATGTTTTTCCCTCTGCCGCGCAACCAATGAGCGCCGGAGAAGCGGTAAGATTTGGACCATGAACGCACGGCTTGCGTTGCTCGGCACCGTGGGGCCTGGCGCTACAGAGAGTGAGATCTTCAGGCTGGCGCTCCAGCACGCCGTGGGTGAGCTGGGCGGGCTGGGGGGAATGATCCATCTCCGTGGCCCCATGTCCGCGCTGCGGCTGGTCTCGGCCGTAGGTCTGCCGCCGGCCGTTACGCTTCCCTGGGAGATCATCGACCAAGAAGGCGCACTGGCCCCGGCCCGGGCCCTTTACGAGGGCGGGGGCGTGTGGTCGCCCGCCGGTACCGGGGCTCCCATGCCGAGGGAGGGGCCGGTTCAGGTCGGTGGCCTGGCAGCCGTTCCCCTGTCCGGCGGGGATCGCAGCATCGGAGCGCTCTCCGTCGTCATGAGTGACGGCGGAGCGCCTACACCGCAGCAGTGGGAGTTCCTGCGGGCCGTGTCGGCCTGGACCGAGGAGCGCATGGCCCAGGCGCCTCCGGCCGTCGGGCCCGCGCACACCGAGCCGAGCGGTGAGCGCCTGCGTCGCGCGCTTCACGAGGTCCGTGTCGGCTCATGGGAATGGGACATCGGTACCGGGCGTCTGGCCTGGGACGCGGCCGCCCTGGAAGTGTTCGGCACCAGACCCGAGGATTTCGTCGGCAGGATCGAGAACTGGATGAAGAACATCCATCCCGATGACCTGGCACCGACACTCGCCGTCGCAGAGCGCGCGATCCGGGATCACTCGGTGTACGAGGCGGAGTACCGCGTCCGCCGCCAGGACGGCACCTATGGCTGGGTCCGGGTGCGGGGCAGGGCGACGTACGACGACCACGGGGAACCCGTCCGGTTGGCCGGCGTGGGCTGGGAGAACGACGAGTCCCGGTCCGCCCGGGACGCGCTCAGCCGCGCCCTGCGTCACATGAGCGACGGATTTCTGGCGTTCGACGACGAATGGCGGATCATTTTCGCCAACCGGGAAGCGGAGCGCTTGCTGGGCTCCTCCGAGGAGGACCTGCTGGGCCGGGTTCCGTGGGCCCTGCCCGCGACGCGGCGGATACCGGACATGGAGAGTCGGCTCCGCAAGACCGTCGAGGCGGACGAACCCGCCGGTTTTGACGTGCGCATGCGCGAGGACCGTCGGTACCACCTGCGGCTGGTCCCCGGTCCGGGCGGCCGGACGCTGTACATCACCGACGTCACGCAGAAGCGGCGCCTCCAGGAGGAGCGGCAGGCGGCGGAGCGTGCCGCGTCCGAGCGCGCCGAACATGTCGCGAAGCTGACCGCCGCACTCGCCAAGGCCACGACGTCCCGCGACGTCGTGGACGCCCTCGCCCCCCGAGTGCTGGCACCGTTCGCGGCCGTCGGGCTCCTGGTGCAGACGGTGGAAGGCGAGTCGCTGCACACGGTGGGCGCGGTCGGTTACGACGACGGCTTTCTCAACGCTGCCGAGGGTTTGTCCCGGTCGTCCCGCGGCCCGCGCCGGGCCGTCATAGCGTCCGGTACTCCTCTCTTCCTGTCCTCCGTGGGGGAACTCGCCGCGCACTCACCGGACGTCCCCGAGCTGCCGGAACCTTCGGGCCACCAGTCCTGGGCGTTCCTGCCGCTGACGGCGTCGGGTGTCACGTTCGGCGTCTGCGTCCTGTCCTTCGACCGTCCCCGGCTCCTCACCGACGACGAACGCACCCTGCTGACCACCATCACCGCGCTCGTAGCCCAGTCCCTTGAACGCGCGAAGCTCTACGACGCAGAGCACACCCGTTCCCGCGAACTCCAGCGCGGGCTGCTCCCACGAGGTCTCCCCTCCGTCTCGGCGTGCACCGCGGCGGCTCGTTACCTCCCCGCTGGACAGGGCATGGACGTGGGGGGCGACTGGTACGACATCATTCCGCTCTCGGGGGGTCAAGTGGCCCTCGTGGTGGGCGACGTGATGGGGCACGGCCTGCCGGAGGCGGCGACTATGGGCCGGCTGCGTACCGCGGTCCACACCCTCGCCGGCCTCGAACTGCCCCCCGACGAGATCATGAGCCATCTCAACGACATCGTGGGCGGCATGGACGAGGAGTCGTACGTCACCTGCCTGTACGCACTCTACGACCCGACCACACGCGTCTGCTCCATCGTGCGGGCAGGCCATCCGCCGCCGGCGGTCGTTCTGCCGGACGGCCGGGTGCAGTTCCCGAAGGCGGCACCCGACCCTCCCCTCGGAGCGGCGAAACCACCTTTTGAGACGGTGGAGTTGACCGTCCCGGAAGACAGCCTCCTGGTGCTCTACACCGACGGGCTGGTGGAATCGTCCACCCGTGAGATGGACCAGGGCATGGAGACACTCGCCCGCATGCTGAGCACCGCGTACAGCGCCGCTGCGGGTCAGGGGGGTGCGGGCATCGAGCTGGAGCAGCTCTGTGACACCCTCACGGCCGGTCTCCTCCCCGTCGGCCAACAGGCGGCTGACGACGCGGCACTGCTCGTCGCCCGTCTGCACGCCACGCCCGAGGAGAAAATGGCCCGGTGGTCGCTTCGCGACGATCCCAGGGCCGCCGGTCTGGCACGGCGACACGTCCGCGAGCAACTCGCCGCATGGGGGATGGACCACCTGATCCCCACTACCGAGCTCCTCGTCAGCGAGCTCGTAGGCAATGTCGTTCGTCACGCCAAGGGCACCATCGGTCTGCGACTCCTGTACGACACCGAGTTGATCTGCGAGGTGTACGACGGCAGCCTGACGATGCCGCGTATTCGCAGGGCGACGGACACCGATGAGGGAGGCCGCGGACTGCAACTGATCACGGCCCTCTCCCGGCGCTGGGGAACGCGCTACACCGCGAACGGAAAGTGCATCTGGACCGAGCAGGATCTCGTCGGCGCCGAGAACCCCCGCGACGACCCCTCCGAAGCCCTGGAACTGGTGTTCCCGGCCCTGGGAGACTTCGCCGGGGATCTGGACGCGCTGCCCTTCGGGGATCAGGAGCTGTGACGGGCCGGCATGAACCAGGCTGCCGTGGTCCGCGCGTCCGTCGCGCGTCCCTGCCGCTGGCGGGTCGGAATCGCCGCAGGGCAACCCGCCTACGGTGCGGTGGCGTCACTGGGTGCCCTCACGGGGTGATCGGAGACACCGCCGGCGCCGACCGACTGCGCGTGCTCAACATCGCCGTTCCCCAGGTGACCGGTGCGGCGGGCGTCGTGGTGGGCTCTGTCGTCCACGACAGTGCCTGGGTCGCGGTCACCACCCTCACGGCGGTGCGTCACGAGGCGGCGGCAGTCAGGTCTCTCGCCGGACCTCGTTGAGTCGACGCCGACGCTCAGGCGCCCATGCCGTACCAGTGGGCCGCCGTGGTGCCGAAGACCGCCTCGCTCTCCTCCGTTCCGAGATCAGCGGTGAGCGTCTCGGCGAGGGTGAGCACCTCGTCGTACCCGGCCGCCAGCAGGCACACCGGCCAGTCCGAGCCGTACATGAGACGCCGCGGACCCAGGGCCGACAGCAGTACATCGGTGAACGGGCGCAGCGCGCGGACCGGATCCCCGGTGGTGCGGGTCACCAGACCGGACAGCTTGACGGCGACGTTGGGGCAGACCGCCAGAGCGGCCATGTGACCCGCCCAGACGGCGAACGCGTCCGGGTCGGTCACCGGATTGCCCGCGTGGTCCAGGACGAAGCGGACCTGGGGCAGTTCCCGTACCGCTCGTATCGCGGCCGGCAGTTGGTCCGGGCGGACGAGCAGGTCGTGGACGAGGCCCGCGTCGGCGGCCGCGCCCAGCCCGCGGCGGACTTCGGGCCGGGCGAGCCAGTCCGGGTCCGCCTCGTCCGTCACCGGGTGTCGCAGGCCCACCAGGGCCCGGCCGCCGGTTCCCTCGCGCAGCGCGGCGAGGCGGTCGGCGACGGCCGGGTCGGTGAGGTCGGCCCAGCCGACGACCGCGCTCGTGTGCGGGTCCCCGGCGGCCAGGGCCAGCAGTTCCACGGTCTCCTCGGTCACGGCACACGTCTGCACCACGACGGTGGCGTCGATCGCGTTCCGCAGCAGCGCCGGACGCAGGTCGTCGGCCGTGTAGGTGCGGTGCAGGACCGGACTGCCGTGGGTCCACGGCAGGTCACGGACCGCCAGGTCCCACACATGATGATGGGCGTCGACGCGCACGGAGTCGGCTCACCCCTGCCTGCGCGGCCGCAGACCGTCCATGCCGCCGTCCACGGCCAGGCACGTGCCCGTGGTGGACCCGGCGGCCGGCGAGGCGAGGTGGGCGATGGCGGCGGCGACCTCCTCGGCGGCGACCAGACGGCCGTGCGGCTGCCGGGCCGCCAGGGCGGTGTACTCGGCGGCGGGATCGGCGGCCCGGCCCAGCAGCCGGCCGATCCAGGGCGTGTCCGCGGTACCGGGGTTGACCGCGTTGACCCGGATGCCCTCCGGGAGCAGGTCGGCGGCCATGGCCCGGGTCATCGCCACCACGGCGCCCTTGCCGGCCGAGTACAGCACCCGCTGGGGCAGCCCGGCGGTGGCCGCGATGGAGCCGACGTTGACGACCGCCGCGTGCGGGGAGACCCGCAGGGCGGGCAGCGCGGCCCGGGTGACCCGGACCATGCCGACGACATTGGTGTCCAGGACGCGGTGCCACTCCTCGTCGGAGTTGTCCTCGACGCCGCCCTGCGCCCCGATCCCCGCGTTGTTGACCACGACGTCGAGTCCGCCGAGCCGGGAGACCGCCCCGTCGACGGCGGCCACCACCGAGGTGTCGTCGCGGATGTCCGCGCGCAGGGCCGCCGCGAAGTCGGCGGCTTCCGGTTCGGACAGGTCCAGGACGGCCACGCGGGCGCCCTGGGCGGTGAGCAGCCGGGCGGTGGCCAGGCCGATCCCGGAGGCGCCGCCGGTGACCAGCGCGGTGAGACCGGCGAAGGGCATCGCTCCGGGTAGTGCGGAACCGGTCGTTGTCATATGTGCTCTCTCCCCACGGTCCTCGGTCCTGGTCCTGTGTCTGCCCGTGGTCGGGCGCCCCGCTGTCACGGCACCGGGGCGGCCGGGTCGAGCAGGTGCGCCTCGCGCAGCTCCGCCCACATCGCGGCCGGGATCGGATGACCGGCCAGTTCGAGATTGCCTGTCACCTCCTGCGGTGAAGCGGCGCCCACGACGACGGACACCACGGCGGGATGTCCGAACGGGAACCGCTGGGCCGCGGCCCGCAGCGGCACCCCGTGCCGTGCGCAGACGGCTTTGAGCGCCAGCGCCCGCCGCAGCACGTCGTCCGGTGCGGGGTGGTAGTGGTACGGAGCGCCGGGCCGGGGGTCCGCCAGCAGCCCGGAGTTGAACACGCCTCCGGCGATCACCCCGACGCCGCGTTCGGCGCACAGGGGCAGGAGGTCGGCCAGGGCGGGCTGCTCCAGCAGTGTGTAGCGGCCCGCGATCAGCACCACGTCCAGGTCGGTGCGCCGCACCAGCTCCGCGAGCGGCGCGCTGTGGTTCATCCCGGCGCCGACCGCGCCGACGACTCCTTCGTCCCGCAGGCTCAGCAGCGTGGGCACGGCGTGCCGTACCGCGTCGTCGAGATGGTCCTCAGGGTCGTGCACGTGCACGACGTCGAACCGGTCGACACCGAGGCGTTCCATGCTGGCTTCGAGGCTGCGCAGGACGTCGTCGCGGCCGAACGCGTGCCGGGGCTCGGTGCCTTCGGCGACCTGCCATCCGACCTTGGTGGACAGCTGGAAGCGGGCGCGGTCCACGGTGGCCAGCGCCCTGCCGACCCGTCGCTCGGACAGGCCGTCGCCGTACAGCGGAGCCGTGTCGATCAGGGTGGCCCCGCCGTCGACGGCGGCGTGCACGGTGGCCGCGGCGACGTCGGGATCCACCTCGCGGTAGAGATTGCCGATCGGGGCGCACCCGAGACCGAAGCGGGGCAGGGCGAGCCGTCGGCCGCCGGCCGGGGTCACCGCTTCGAGGCGCGCCACTGCTCGTACTCCTTCCTGCTGTCGGGGCTGAGGGGGTAGTAGTCCGACAGCCGTGCGCCCTGGTCGATGCGCATCCGGCTGAACTCCTCCCACTGCTCGTGGTCAGAGGCGCTGTCGACGATCTCCTGGGCCTTGGACACCGGGACCACCACGGCGCCGTCGTCGTCGGCGACGACGAGGTCGCCGGGCAGGGTGAGGACTCCGCCGGCCGCCACGGGCACGTCGTAGGCCCAGGGGAACAGCTCGGACTGAGAGGCGTAGTGCGGGGTGGTGCCGGTGCACCAGATCGGGACGCCGAGTTCGCGGACCCGGGGCGCGTCCCGGATACGCCCGTCGACGACGATGCCGGCGCCGCCCTTGCGCTTGAAGTAGCGCACCAGCATGTCGCCGAAGCAGCCGGTGAAGGCGCTGCCGTAGGCCTGGACGACGAGGACGTCGCCGGGCTGGACCTCTTCGAGGACCGCCCACAGGGCCGTGCTGCGCTCGACGTACTCCTGGGCCAGGCCGCTGGCGACGTCCTCGCGCTGCGGCATGAACTGGAGGGTACGGGCCGGGCCCGTCACCTTGTTGCCGAGTTCCAGGGCGGTGGGACCGGACAGGTAGCTGCGGCGGATGCCGAGTTCGTGGAGCTTGGCGCAGGCGGTGGCGGAGCTGACCCGGTTCAGGCTCCTCACCAGCTCGCCGTCGGGGCGGTCCCAGGGCTCACCGTGCACGGGCAGGTCCCACACGGGCTTGGCGGCGGCAGCGGCGCCGTCGGCCTCGTGGCCCGCGGGACGGGGGAGTGACATGGTCATCGGGTTCTCCGGAAGGTCGTGGGGGACGTGTGATGGGCGAAGGGGCGGGCGTTGAGGCGCATGTCCAGCCGCAGTCGGATACGGCGCCCCGGGGGCAGGACGATGTGGAGGCCGTTGTCGTCGACCGGCGCCGAGTGCTCCGTCTCCGGGCCGGTCGGCAGGTGGTAGTCATGCGAGTCGCCGGGATAGTGTCCGCCGCCGCCGGTCCAGTGGACCTCGGTGATCAGGTGCTCGCCGAAGCCGCCCGCGAGCAGCCGCAGCCGGCGCGTGTGCACCGTACTGAGGTTGACCAACTGCACGGTGGTGCCGGCGGCGTCGAGGTGTTCGACGAGGGCGGCGACGTCCCAGGGGAGTCCGGGGCGGGCGGCGTCCAGGTCGTCGTAGCGCACCCGGGCGAGCGGCAGACCGCCGTTGTAGAGGGTCTGCGGCGCTCCGGTCGTCAGCTGGGTGAGCACCTCGGTGACCACCGGATTCACCCGCTGCCACTTGTGCAGGTCGAGGTCGTCGGTGTCGGCGTCCTCGGCCGTCATCAGGGCGGTGCGGTGAGCGACCTGGGCGAGAGCCATGCGCAGCGCCCGCTCGGGGTAGTCGGGGTTGTCGCCGTCGAGATAGGCGAGCCACGGCGCCTCGTGCCCGGCCTCCTCCTTGTCGCGAAAGGCGTGCACTTCCCGCCAGTCGTAGCCGGAGTGTTCGCGGACCCGGTCCAGACGGGCGCGGTCCTCGTCGCGCATGCCGAACCACCACAGCCAGGTCCAGTAGGCGACCTGGGCGGGTTGATGGTCGAACCACCCCTCCGGGCCGATGCGGGTCGGCAGCGCGTTGACGGTACGTCCCTCACCCAGGCCGAGGGCGTGGGCCCAGCCGGGGCGGCGGGTCGCGCCGGTGTCGTACGGCATGGCGGTGCGACGCTGCTCCCAGACCTGGTCCAGGGGCCGCCGGGCGAGGTCCAGCCGGGCGTCGGCGCGGCCGAGCATGCCGGCACTGATGGCTCCGACCAGCGTCGCCGCGCCGATCGAGTGCACGCCGTGCGGCCAGGTCCAGCCGTAGTGGCCGCCGTACCAGCGGCCCCCGTGGTCCTCGCCGACCTCACCGGAGGGTCCGACGTTGTCGGGCATGGCGCCCACGGCGGCCGCACGCTCGCCCCAGGCGTCGACGTATTCCAGGACCCAGTCCGCCAGGCGCGGGTCGTGGTCGTACAACCAGGCGTTGACGACGAGCGCGGTGGCGGCCAGGTCGACGGCGGTGTCGCCGCGGCCGAGCCGGTCGCGCATCGCGTGGCCCATCCGCACGGCGTTGGCCTCGTCGGCCAGGTCGTCCCAGGAGGTGATGCCGGGGACGTCGCGCAGGGGCAGCCCGTAGGGGCGCATGCCCCGCTGCTCGTGCCCGAACCGGTCGTCCCATTGCGGGCCGAGGCCTGCCCGGGGGCCGTCCGAGCCGTTGTGCGGGGAGCGCAGGGTCCTGGTGGCGGGGTCGTAGTTGCCGGTCGCGCTGCCCGGGAGGTACTGCTCGGCGAAGCGCCGGGCCCGCTCGCGGAAGCGCTGGTCGGCGGGGTCGGCGGCGCAGATGCCGTAGAACATCAGCAGGGCCTCGCCCTGGTGGAACCAGTCGTAGCCGCGCTCGAACTCGTTCCGGTACAGGCCCAGTTCGGTGAGTTGTGCGGTGACTCCTTCCCAGTGGCGCTTGACCGCGGGCAGCAGGTCGTCGGCGCCGCCCAGGCGATACAGGGCGGGCCAGTTGAAGAACGCCTCGTAGAAGTCGTCGGCGCCGTCCCGGTCGGGGATGGTGCCGGAGAAGCGCAGCCGGCCGTCGGGCCCGGTGTATCGGTCGCTGAACAGCCGCCAGGCCGCGTCGAGTTCGTCGAAGAGGTGGCGTTGCAGCACGGCCCAGGCGGGCGGCGGCCCGGTGGGCACGGTGGCGGTGATCTCGACGGGGCGGGTTTCGGGGGGCGTGCTGCCGGACGGGGACGTCCCGACGGACCTCGCCCCGGTGGCGGGGATGTCGTGTCGTGCGCTCATGTCAGCCCTTCAGGGCGCCGGAGGTCAGGCCGCTGATGATGTGCCGCTGCATGATCGCGAAGAAGGCGAGTGCCGGTGCGACGGCCAGGAGCAGGTTGGGGAAGACCACGGCGTAGTGCGTCGAGTACTTGCCGACCGCGGCGTACACCCCGGTGGTGACGGTGTAGAGGCCGCTGCCGGGTCCGAGGATGATCTGCGGGTTGGCGAAGTCGTTCCACACGCTGAGGCTGTGCAGGATCACGGCGGTGGCCACCATGGGACGCATCAGCGGCAGCACGACGAGCTGGAAGGTCCGCAGCCGTCCCAGGCCGTCCACGGCCGCGGCCTGGTCCAGCTCCCTGGGGATGGTCCGGATGTAGGCGCTGTACAGGAACACCGACACGGGCAGGGTCAGCGCCGTCTCGAAGAGCACGAAGCCGGGGATGGTGCCCATCAGCCCGAGGTACTTGAGGACGTAGACCACCGGGATCAGGAGCACCTGGCTGGGGACGAACGTGCCGGCGACGAAGAGCAGCAGCAGCGCCGTGTGCCACCGGGTGGTGCCGCGGGCGATCACGTACGACACCGGGGCGGACACCAGCAGGGACAGGACGTTGACGAGCAGGACGAACAACAGGGTGATCCCGTAGGCCCGTACGACGTCGAAGTCCGGGTTGGAGAACGCGTCGCGCAGGGGCCGCAGGCTCAGCCGGGTCAGCGGCAGGCCGAACGGGGAGTCGCGGATGTCCTGCTCCGACTTGAAGGCGTTGACGACCAGCAGCCACAGCGGGATCACCATGAACGAGGCGGACATGAGGAGCAGGGGCAGCCGCCACAGCGAGGTTCCCGGCACGGTGCCGCTTGCGCGCCGTCGCGTCCGTGAGGCGGGCGCCGGGCGCTGCGGTCGCTGGTCCGGAGCAGTGGCGGGGGCCACCGGGCCGATGACGGGCCGGCGAAGGCCGGTGGTGGGTTCGGTGGGCATGGTCAGGCCCCCGCTCTCTCGTCGGCGCGGCGCCGCAGGAAGGTGATCGCCAGTGCGGCGATACCGGTCACCACCGTCAGCACCATCGACTGGGCGGAGCCGTATCCCAGGGCGTTGTTCTGGAACGACTGGGCCAGGATCAGATAGGCCGCGGTCTGGGTGGAGCCCGCGGGACCGCCTCCGGTTAGGGAGAGGACAAGGTCGTAGGAGCGCAGCAGGGTCACCAGGGTCAGCACGATGTTGACGGTGACGACCGGCGCGATCATCGGCAGGGTCACATTGCGCAGGGTCCGCCACCGGCCGGCGCCGTCGATCCGGGCGGCTTCGAGCAGCGAGGCGGGGACGGTGTGCAGTCCGGCGATGTACAGCACGAGGGTGAAGCCGAAGCCGGACCACACCACGACTCCGATCAGGCTCGCCAGCGCCCAGTCGGGCTGGGACAGGAACGGCAGTCCGGCGTGCCCGGCGGAGCGCAGCACGCTGTTGACCGCGCCGTTGGTGGACAGCAGCGCCGACCAGAGGAAGCCGATGATCAGCGCGCTGATGACGTACGGGTAGAAGAAGACGGTCCGCAGCACGGTGTTGGTGCGGCTGGGAGTGGAGATGGCGAGGGCCAGGGCGAGCCCCACGGCGTTGACGGCGAGGGTGCCGATCACCGCCAGCAGCACCGTGATCCAGGCCGCCTGCCGGACCTCCGGATCGTTCAGGAGGGCGCGGTAGTGGTCGATTCCCACCATCGCGGGGTGTGCCGTGTAGCCGTCCCAGTCGGTCAGGCTGAGATAGCCGGACAGCACCAGGGGCACGACCATCATGACGACGAAGAGCGCGACCGCGGGAGCGGTCATGAGCAGCCCCGTCAGCCGGTCCCGGCCGCGGGCGGTGGTGAACAGGTCGCGCAGGGCCCGCGCCGGCCGGGTGGTGGTGGGCAGACTCATCTCGTGTGCGCCTTCAGCCACGTGTCCAGGTTCTTCAGCCCGTCGGCGGCGTCGCCGCCGGTGTAGAGGCTCTGCACCTGCTTGTTCTGCTCGGCCTCGAAGCCGGTCGGCATCTGGTACTCGCCGCTGCCCGCGATGGCCTGATGGCTGGCGGACTTGTCGAGGAGTGCCTGCACCTCGTCGGCCAGCGGGGAGAGCTTGTACGGGTAGCCGGTGCGGAACGAGGAGTCCTGCTTGAGCTGACCGGCCACGGCGGCGCGGTCGGTGGTCAGAAACTCGACGAGCTTCTCCGAGGCCTTCTGATGCTTGCCGGCCTTGAAGATGCGGTAGTTGGCCCCGGGTGTCACCGAGAGCCTCGGGGTGGAGGGGTCGTTGAGCTGGGGCGAGGGGAAGACGCCGACCTCGAAGTCCTTCTTCGCCTGTGCCTCGGCGGCCACGAACCAGCAGCCCATCGGGTACATCGCGGCCTTGCCGGACAGGAAGTCGGTCTCCGCGTCTGGGTACTTGGTGCCCAGGGCCTGCTTGTCGAGATAGCCCTTGTCCAGCCAGTCCTTGTACAGGTTCATGGCCGGGCCGAGGTCCGTGCTCAGGGAACGCCCGCCGTCGGCGGCCTGCTTGAACCAGTCGGGCTCGCCGGTGGTGACGGTCGGGGCGAAGAGCATCATGACCTGTGCCTGCGTGACCCACTCTCCGGCCGTCTGCATGGGCAGGTATCCGGCGGCCTTGAGCTTTCGCATCGCCGCCGTCAGTTCCTGCATGGTGGCGGGCGGCTCGGCGATGCCGGCCTCCTCGAAGGCCTTCTTGTTGTAGAAGACGAGGGACTGGACCTGCTGTCCGATCGCCACGTCGTACAGGTGGCCGTCCAGTCGCTGGGCGTCCGCCATGGGCGCGTCGGCCGCCCAGCTCAGGTCGGACAGGTCCCTGAGATAGGGGAGGACCTTGTCGTTGTGCGAGCCCTCGACGACGTCGGGGGCGTTGCCCGCCGCCAGCAGTTGCTGCAGTGTGCTGTCCACGGAGCCGTCGGCGGCCGTGGGCGAGTCGATCTGCACCTTGATTCCCGGGTTGGCCTTCTCGAAGGGAGCGACCAGCTCCCGCCAGTACCCCTTGGTCAGGTTCGGTGTGATGTTCACCAGCATCCGTACGGTGCCGGTGGCACCCGAGTCCGGGTCGGCGGCCGAGTCCGCCTCGAACCCGCCGCTGCCGCCGCACGCGGTGGTCAGGGCCAGGCCCAACAGGATGCCTACCGCAGCGTTGATGGATCTTCTTTGGGCCATGTCGCCCTCCCTATCGATTATGTTCTATCGATAGGCGATATGATGACTCCTGTTACGTGGATGTCAAGAGCCTGCAACCACGGACACACGATCATCGATAAGATGCGAAGACGTTCTACGAACCTAGGGGGCCGTCATGGCGGGCGTCGGTGAGCCGCTGACCCGGGTACTGCTGTCCGACCAGGTGTACACCCGGGTGCGGGGCCTCATCGTCAACGGGGACCTCAAAGCCGGCGACCGGCTGGTCGAAGCCGAGATCGCCCGTGATCTCGGGGTCAGCCAGGCGCCCGTACGGGAAGCGGTCAAGCGGCTGGTGCACGAGGGCCTGGCCGACCACATCCCGCGGCGTGGCAGCTTCGTGGCCGACGTGTCCTCGCAGGACGCCGCCGCCGCGCGGGCGGTGCGGGTCATCATCGAGGAGTTCGCGGCCCGCGCGGTCGCCGAGCGCGCCGACCCGGAGTCCGTCGAGGCGCTGCGCGCCAAGGTGCGGGACATGCGGGAAGCGGCCGAGGCCGGTGACATCGGACGCTTCCGGGACGCCGACATCGCCTTCCACCGGATCCTGTGCGAGGCGAGCGCGAACCCGTTCCTGTCCCGTATCTGGAGCCTGATGGAACCGAGCCTCCGTGCCCTGCGCGTGGTCTCCGACCCCATGTTCACCGGCGACTGGGCCGAGATGGCAGTCCAGCACGGCGTGCTCCTGGAGACCCTGGAGTCGGCCGACGCCGACCGTGCGGCCGCCGCGTTCGCCGCGCACGCCAGGGGCGACGAGGGCGTCGTGGGCCACGGCTGAACGGCAGGTGTGTGCCGGGCACCTTCCGCCCGGCACACACCTGCCCGGCACGGCCCGCCCCGGACCAGTCTGGTCGTGGGCGCGCGGCTCGAAGATCTGAGCCGTCTCACGCTGTCCACCACTGTCCGCCGTCTCTCTCCTCGCCCCGGCCTGCCCCGTCGGCCTGCATGGCGGGTTCTCCGTGCCACGGCGACGGTCCGGAGCCCGATGATCGGGCCGCCCGTCTCCGACGGCCCCGAAGCTGCCCGCGCTCCCGGCGGTCGTACCGCTGCCGTCAGTCAGTGCCCATCCGGCCGTCGCTGACCGTCCGGCCGTCCCCGGCTTCCCGCTCGGACGAGGTCTCCGTCGCGGCGACGGGCATCACTCACGCCGCGCCGCACGTCCAGCACAGACCCGCGCCTCCGACGCCTTACGCGATCGCGCCCCGGGACCTATATTGATCGCCGACTCGCGATTATCGATAGGCGATGGGAGAGTCATGCACTGGAGACGTAGTGCTCTGGTCATCGGAACCGCTGCCGCGGCGGTGCTCACCGCACTGACGGCCGCCGTTCCGGTATCGGCACACACGAAGGGCACCACACGCTATGTGAGCGTCACCGGTTCCGACGCGAACCGCGGTACCAAGCAGTCCCCGTTCAGCACCGTGCAGCAGTGCGCCGACGTCGCACAGGCCGGCGACACCTGTGTGATCGCCGCCGGAACCTACCGGGAGACCCTGACGCCGCCGCGCGACGGCACGGCCTCTGCCCGGATCACCTTCCGTGCCGCCCCCGGTGCGCGCGTCGTCCTCGACGGCAGCGCCCCGGTCGACGGATGGGCGCGGGTCAGCGCCTCCGACCTGTCGGCACTGCAGGCCGCCGACCCGACACTGAGCGGCTCGGACTTCGCCACGGCCGCCATGGCCGGGAAGATATACCGGACCGACATCGCCCTGAACCCCGCGCTGCCCGGCAATCAGCTCTTCGTCGACGGCACGATGCTGGGGGAAGCCCAGTGGCCCTACCCGGGCACCGAGCCGACGCGCCCCGACTACAACTCCGCGGACGCCGGCAGCAACGACACGCTGTACGACGACGCCCTGACCCAGCCCGCCGGGTACTGGAAGGGGGCCCGCCTGACCTCGCACAACTGGTTCGTCAGTCAGACAGGCACCGTCACCTCGTCCGCGGTCGGCTCCGTGACCGCCTCCGGGCTGGCCACCTCCTGTGTCGGCCTCAGCCCCAACCAGCAGAACCTCTACTCGCTCACCGGCAAACTTCAGGCGTTCAGCCATGCCGGCCAGTGGTACTACGACGCCGACGCGCAGCGTCTCTACATATGGATGCCGGACGGTGCGAGCCCCGCCGGACACACCGTCGAGGCCAAGCGCCGCAACGTAGCCGTCGACCTGTCCGGGCGGTCCTACGTGTCCGTCGTCGGCCTCGGTGTCCGGGCCGCCACGGTGGCGACCTCGGCCAGTTCCACGCACAACGTGCTGGACGGCATCGACGCCACCTACGTATCCCACTACATGGACCTCGAAGTGGACCCGGGCAAGGTCACGCCCGCCGACCCCTGCGACGTGCTGACGGCGGGTGAGACCACCAGCGGCATCCTCCTGAAGGGCACCGCGAACACCCTGCGCAACAGCAGGATCGACTACAGTGCCGGAAACGGGGTGCTGCTGGCCGGTTCGGGCAACACGGTGACCAACAACCTCATCACCCGCGTCGACTACCGCGGCAGCTACGCCGCCGGGATCAACGTCCTCGGCAGCGACCAGACGATCACGCACAACACCGTGACCAACAGCGGCCGCAGCAACATCAACATCGACAACAAGGTCGCCGGGACCACGGCCTCCGGTCACGAGATCGCCTACAACGACCTGTCCGACTACGGCAACCTGGTCGTGGACGTCGGCGCGATCTACATCTGCTGCCAGGTGAACCTGGCCGGTACTGAGATCCACCACAACAAGCTCCACGACGCCGCACTGTTCGCGGGCAGCGCGCCCGCGCCCGGCGTGTACCTGGACCTGTCCACGTACAACGCGACGGTCTACGACAACGTGGCGTGGAACCGGACGACGTACGGCGTCGTCCTGATCAACCCCAACGGCGGCACGACCAGTGGCAACCGCGTCTACAACAACACCAGCGGAACCGACCGCAAGTCCGTCAGCCTCTTCCCGGGCACCTACTCGGACACCGAGGTGGCCAACAACATCGGCGACGCCGACACCATGGCCGGAGTGTCCTCCACCAACAACCTGCCCATGGCCGACGGTCCGCAGTTCACGAACCCCGCGCTCCACGACTACACCCTCGGCGCTACCTCACCGGCACGCGACTACGGCCTGGTGCGGCCCCCGGCCACGGACGGCTACACCGACCCGCAACCCAGCGCCGGCGCGTACCAGTACGGTGCGATGCCGTGGAAGGCCGGAGTGGCCGTGCAGCGCACGACGGTCCAGGCCGAGTCGTACGCGGAGGGCGGCGGCGTCGCCACGCACGCCGCGGGAACCGGCTCGGTCCTCGGCAGCTTCGACGGCGGCGACTGGGTCCGCTACGACGACGTGGACTTCGGCACCGGCCGTGATCTCCTGGTCGCGAGCATCGGCAGCGAGCGGCCGTACGCGGGCGGCCGGTTCGAGGTCCGCATCGACTCGGCCACCGGTCCGGTCGTCGGCACGGTGCGGGTGGAGAACACGGGCGGCTGGGACACGTACCTGGACCAGACGTTCAGGATCACGCCGACGAGCGGCACCCACGACGTCTACCTCAATGCTCTCGGCACCGCGCCGGGCGTCGCGAACATCGACCACTTCTCGCTGGAGAAGGTGATCTCCCAGTAGGGCACTGACGGCTCTGCTCACGGTCGTTCGACGGCCCCGGCCACCGCGCGCTCCCCGGCGCGGGCGCCGTCCCCCGCGGAGGATCGGCCGCGGGGGACGGGACTCGCGGCCGAGCCGCACGACGAAGCCCCTAAGGGTTCGGCACCTCCTGAAGGACCCAGCCGTTGCCGTCCGGGTCGGCGAAGTCCGCGTACGTGCGGTAGTTGCGGCGCTGGGGGTCGGGTCCGCTGATCCACTTCTCTTCCGTGCAGCGGTGGAAGATGTCGCTGGTGTCGTGATAGATCTCGCCCACCTCCACACCCCGGCCGACCAACTCGTCGCGGGCCTCGTAGATGTCCGAGACGATGAGGTGAAGGCCCTTGGAAGACCCGGGGGCGGCCAGGGTGACGCCGGTGCCGAAGAGCACCGAGCAGGGCGAACCCGGGGGCGTCATGTGGACGACACGGTAGGTCTCGTCCGTGACGTGGTCGGCATCCAGGCGGAACCCGACCGCCTTGTAGAAGGCCTTCGCCCGGTCGACGTCGGAGACGGGCAGGACCAGCACTTCCAGTTTGAGATCCACTTGTCGTCACTCTCTTACGTATCACCGTGCATCGGTGTCATCAGATCAGGCGGCACAGCCCGCGTCTTTGAGTGGTCTCCATCGGCCACTATCACACGGTGTCGCAGGATACCGCTCCGATCTGCGACACACGAAATGAGGCTTGCCGACCTATTGATCAATGTGACACGGTGTCACATGTTACTTGTGAGCGATGTCGCGCATCACCGGCGCCGCACTGCCGAGGAAGGGAAGAGTCACACATGCCATCTCTGGGCCTGAAGAAGAAACTCGTCTCCGCGAGCCTCGTCGCCCTGGGTGCGACGGGCGTCACGTTCGGGGGAGCCGCAGCCGCGCACGCCGACACCATGATCGGGCTCTACGACACGCAGGCTCAGTGCCTCGCGGTGAAGGTCGTCTACCAGAGCAGCGACCCAGGCGGCAGCTACTACTGCGACAACGACCACGAGGCCGGCGTCTGGTACCTCTGGAAGCGGTAGACGCTTCGGTTCACCCCGTTTCGCATGTCGGCCCACCGGCCCGGTCGGTGGGCCGACGGCGTTCCCGGCCTACGACTCCCGTGACCCTCGCCCCTCTCGCCGCCGTGAGGGCGACTACTCCATGTCCCCCACCCGACACGGTCCGCCGTTCCACTGCCGCGACGAGGAGGAGCAGCGGAGGAGACCGGTCCGCGGACGCCGTGGACACAGAGTCATCCGGTAGTCATTCGACTGTTGACCGAGCCGGACCCATCTCAGTGGAAGATGCCAGGGATGGGTAAAATCCGGAACCGTGGCCGATATCAGAGGTGTGCGGCAGACGCTGAGCCCGATACGAAGAGAAGCGGCGGCCGAACGGCCGACCACGGTGCGCCTGCGGGGCGCATCGTCCGGACCGGTACCGGTGCTCACGGCATGATCGGTCGAGACAAGGAACTGGACGTCCTGCACGGCCTGCTTTCGAGCACGGTGGCAGGCAAGGGCGACGCTCTGCTGGTCCGTGGAGACCCCGGGGTCGGCAAATCCACTCTGCTGCGCACGTTCGGTTCCCACGCTTCGGACCAGGGGGTCAGAGTCCTTCGCACCTCCGGCGTCGAGACCGAACAGTGGCTGCCGTTCGCCGCGCTGCACCTGCTGCTCCAACCGGTTCTCGGCGGAGCCGACGCCTTGCCGGCCCCCTACCGGAAGGCTCTCACCGGCGCCTTCGGGGCCAGTGAGGGGGAACCCGAGATCTACCGGGTCGGGATGGCGGTGCTCGAGCTGCTCGCCGACGCCGCCGATCGCGGGCCCCTCCTGCTGCTCGTCGACGATCTCCAGTGGGCCGACTCGTCGAGCCGCGACGTGCTCGGATTCGTGGCCCGGCGTACCCGGGACCTCCCCATCCTCATGATCGGTGCGGCAAGAACCTCGTCACCGGGCAGATACAGCCTGGGGACCCACGCCGAACTCGTTCTGGAACCCCTGGCCCCAGCGGCGGCGGCCGAACTGCTCGACGCCGACGCCCCGGGCCTTGCGGACGCAGTACGGGCCCGCATCCTGGAGCGCGCCGCAGGCAACCCCCTCGCACTCGTCGAACTGCCCAGGGCGGCACAGGGCGTCTCGCCTCCGCTCGACGATCTGCCCCTGACCCAGCGACTGGAGACCGCGTTCGCCTCCCGCACCGACTCGGTCACGCGTGAGTGCAGGACGTTCCTCCTGGTCCTGGCAGCGGAGCCCACCGCGCCACTGAACCAGCTCCTCGACGTGGCAAGCCGTCTCACGGGCTCGGAAGTCTCCGTGTACGCCCTGCAGGAGGCCGTCGACGCCGGACTGGTGGTTCTGACCGGTCGCACACCCGAGTTCCGGCATCCCCTGATGCGCTCCGCGATCTACACCCGGGCCACCGTCGCCGACCGGTTGTCCACCCACCGGGCCCTGGCCGAGACCCTGGAGGGATCACCTGGGCGGCGGCTCGTCCACCTCGCCGCGGCCACGCTCGGGCCGGACGACGAACTGGCCGGCCAGCTGGAGCGCTACGCGGAGGATGCCCTGAAACGGGGCCAACTGGCCGCGGCCGTGCCGGCCCTGCGCCAGGCCGCCGAGCTGGTGCACGACGCACGTCGCCAGACCGGACTTCTGGTCCGTGCGGCCGAGCTGGCCAGCGACATCAACGACCGTGTCCAGGCCCAGATCCTACTGGACAGAGCCGACCTGGCGGAGCTCGGTCCCACGGAGCGGGCCCGGCTCATGCTGGTCTCCGACAAGGCCGCCTTCGAGCCCGATGAGCCACAACGCCGCATTCAGGACATGATCGACGCCGCAGCGGGGGCGTTCGACGTCGGCAGTACGAACGTCGCGGAGAACCTGCTGTGGCGTGCGGCCGCCCGATGCTTCTTCCAGGACGGCGACGCACGCGTGCGGGCCCAGGCTGCTGCCGAACTCGACCGGTGGAAGCCCGACCCGGACGCCCCCCATGTCCTGACCGTACGGGCCTACACGGAGCCGTACCGCCATGGGACCGACCTGATCGCACGGCTCGAGAAGCTCAGACCGGACCGGGTGGACGGCCGGCTGCTGCACTACCTCGGCAGCGGTTCGATGGTCATCGGTGACATCGGCCGTGCCACGCGCCATCTGGCCCAGGCGGCTGCCGTGTGGCGGTCGCAGGGCCGCCTCGGGCTGCTCGCGCGATCCCTGGCGGGATCATGGCCGCGTCTGTACCTCGGGCAGTTGACCCAGGCCCGGGAAGAGGCCGCAGAAGGGATCGCGCTCGCCGAGGAGACCGGGGAGTGGATCGTCTGGCTCGGCCTCAAGGCCACGTCGGCACTCGCGGCGGTGCTGCGGGGAGAACGCGAAGCCGCAGCTCGGAGCGTTCGCGAGCTGAGAGCGCACAGCCTCTTCCCCGTCATGCCCTTCGCGAGCGTCATGGCGCAGCAGGTCGACGGTCTCCTCGCCCTCTTCGACAGCCGCGCCGTGGAGGCGTACGACGCTCTCGCGCGTGCCTTCGACAAGACGGACCCGCACTATCACTCGACCAGTCGCTGGCTGCTCGTCCCGGACCTGGTGGACGCGGCCGCGGCCGCGGGGCGGACCGAACAGGCGCGAGAGCTGCTGACCGAGCTGCCGGAGCTGGCGGACCGACTGCCCTCCGAGATGATGATCGTTGCCCGCACCTACAGTGCGGCTGTCCTCGCTCCGGACGACACCGCCGGTGAACACTACGACTCCGCGCTGTCCGCGCTACCGGAGACGTGGCCCCTGTCGCGTGCCCGACTCCATCTGCAGCACGGCCGGCGACTGCGCCGGCAGCGTCGGAGCGTGGATGCGCGCAAGCCGCTGCGGCTCGCACGCGACGAGTTCGACCGAGTCGGTGCACAACCCTGGGCCGACATGGCTCGTGAGCAGTTGCGCGCCGCGGGTGAGTCGGACGGACGTCGGCGCCCGAGCAAGGGGGAGAGCCTGACGGTCCAGGAACGGCAGATCGCCGAGCTGGCCTCGCAGGGGTTGAGCAACCGGGAAATAGGCCAGCGCCTGTTCATCTCGCACCGGACGGTCGGAGCCCACCTGTACCGGATCTATCCGCGCCTGGGCATCACCAGCCGCGGCAAACTCTCCGCAGCGCTGGCCGCGCTCGGAGACGACCAGCCGGCCTCGGACTGAGCGGGGCTCCGCCGGATGCGCGGAGCGCGGAGAGCCGATGTTCCTTCGGACTCCCGCGACCTGGACGGCATCACACGAAGGCGCCACCTACCCCCCCAGTGGCTCCGGAGGGACCGCGGATGTCCTAGCCTGCGCGATCCCCCCGTCCACGGTGAACTCGACGGCCTCGGGAACAGTCGGGGCCGACCCTAGACGCACCGTTTCGAGCGGCCGTACCGGGCAGGACAGGAGGGTGCCTCATGTGCCGCCGCACGGGCCGTGGGTGCCACTGTCTTGCCACCCTGAGACGCACTGTTGTGGCGCTTGCCCGCAGTGACCCGTCCGCCTACAGCCTGGTGTGCCACGCTCTTCCTCTCCCGAGGGTATCCGTGAGAGTCCTACCGTCAACCGACGGATGAATTTCTGGTTGTCCCGGACCACAGTGACTGTGATCCCGAATCGCCCAACCGGAAGGATTCGCCGTCATGAGTGGTGACCACCACAGTGTGCAGGCACAACACTCGGCCGCACACGCTCTCCTCCCTCTCTCCCTGTGCCTCAGCCAGATGACGGGTGTTCTCGGGTGGAAGGACGTGCCGACGGAGTTCCGTTACGATCCCGGCCATCCTCTCCTCGTCACGATCCGATTCGCTCCCGAGGACGCCCCACCGGTCACCTGGCATGTCGGCCGCGACCTCCTTCACGAGGGCCTGCGCACCACGAGCGGCCTGGGGGACGTGCAGGTGTGGGCCGACACCCCCGCCGACACGGAGACCGCGTGGCTCCAGATCAACGCATCCGGTGGCACAGCCGTCTTCAGCCTGCCCGTCCCGGAACTGGCGGAGTGGCTCGACCGCACATACCTGCACGTCCCGGCCGGTACGGAGGCGTCACGGCTCGGCACCGACGCGTTCCTCTCGAAGCTGTTCGACGAGCCCGAGGCCTCGTCTCGATGACCTCGGGACACGTGGCCGCCGATGTTCACCACCCGGCGCTCATCGCAGGCCGAAGGCGCGGATCAGGGTCTGGCTCACGCCGTTGCCCTCGGTGTCCTTCGCCGTCGTCCGCAAGCTCGCGTAGCGCGCCCTCCCCGGTGCGTCGAGCCGTGCCGTCCAGCCGTCCGCCGACTTCCGCAGCGCCGTCCGGTGCCAGGTGGCGCCGTCGTCGTACGACACCTCCACGGTCGCCGTGCGGATCGCGCCCGCTCCCGCCGCACCCCTGAGGTGCGAGGCCGCGACGGTCAGTTCCGTGTGCCGGTGGGCGCGGCCCGACAGATCGGCGTCCACCGTGTAGTCGAGCTGCACCAGGGGCAGCGGTGTGAGACGGGTGGGATCCGTGGTGGCCGAAGTGAAGTCCCAGACGGTGCGGGTGCGGGTCGAGTACGGGCGGTCCGGGAGGTTTCGGTTCCCTTCCAGCACGAGCCGGTACGGCTTCGGATCGGGCGACAGGTCCCCGACCGTGACGATCCGTTCGTTGACGTCCTCGCCGAGCAGTTCGTCGCCCTGATGGAGCGAGATCCTGGACGTGTCGCTGTCGGCCCAGACGACGCCCGCGTGCCCGCCGGAGTCCCCCCACGCGGTCATGACGGAGGTGCTGATGGTGTCACCGGCCCGGAAGGGGGCCTGCCCACTGGTGCCGTTGTCGCTGAGCAGGCGCGGGTGCTGGACCGGGGCGAACCAGGTCTCCCATGTGGTGCTGCCCGGCCGGTACGAGCGCGCCACGCCCCGCTGGCCCAGGTCGGACCTGGAGGCGAAGGAGACCCACTGGACGTCGTCGTCCGCGGTGACCCACGAGGTGAGTTGACCCTGGGCCCTGACCCGGGTGGGCACGATGCCCAGCGGACGGCCGAGGAGGGAGACGTCCTGTCGGTACTCGACCGCACGGCCCTGCGACGTGTCGCGGAAGGTGTCGTCGACGCGTGCCAGCTCCCCGGCGCCGGGGCGGTAGGACGGGTCCCGGGGAACCGCGCCGTCGTGGTGGCGGACCAGGTCGTAGGCGTAGCGGGGGGTGGGGTGGGACACGACCTGGAGGGTGGTCGTGCCGGTGTCGCGGAACCGGGTCAGCAGCCGCTTGCTGTCGTCGGTTGCCAGCGACGCCACCGGCAGCGGGGCGGCCTCCGGCAGGTCCGCCCAGGGGTCGAACTTCCCGTACCCGTGGTTGAGGATGAGGAGCTGACGCGCCCCGGCCTTCGCCGCCGCGGCGGCCTGGTCCGTCGGGGCCACGATGTCGCTGCGGCGGACGACCGCGACGCGATCCCGGACCTCGACCCCGCGGAACGCGGCCGCGGAGCCGTCACCGGCCCAGACGGCCCGGTAGGCACGCGTGCCCTCGGGCAGTTCGGGTGACAGACTCTGCACCGTGACGTCGTCGAAGGTCTGCGAGCCCGCGGAGAACGTCAGCGGAGGCTGGATCTGCCGCCAGCGGGTGGCGAAGGTGTACGAGCCCGTCCGCACCTTGGGCGTGGGCGTGACCCAGAGGCTGTCATAGCGCCAGTACTCGGCGAGATAGCTGTCCATGAAGGGGAACAGGCCGGTGTTGCCGCGGTACTGGTCGATCCGCAGGAATTGGTTGGCCGTGGGCCGTGGTGTGACGGCGTCCGCCTTGCGCAGGTCGTCGGCGTCGAAGACGATCGCGGTGTCCGAGCCGAGGTCGACCTCGGGTGCGGTGAACATGGCGAGGCCCAGCGTGTGCATGCCGTCGACGCCGGGCACGGCGGAGTCCATCCACACCGAGTAGGTGCTCGGCGGCAACCGGAGGTCCAGGCGGCCCGAGGAGTCCACGGAGTAGACCTTCGGCGCGGTGTCGCGCTCGACGTCCTTGAGGACGACGGTTCCGGACAGCGGCTTGTCGTGGCGGTCCTTCGCCGTCAGCGCCAGGGTCGCCCGCCGGCCCTCCTTGTTCACCCCGACCGGGGTGCGGGCCAGCACGGCTCCGCCGGGGCCGGTGGCGACCAGGCGGGTTGCGTACGCGCCGTCGTCCTCGGCCGCGTCGAGGTGGGTGATCACGCCGACGGACGCGGTGCCGTGGGCGGGCACGGTCACCTGTCCGTCGGACAGGGTGAACAGGCCCTCGGGCAGTTCGGCGGGGCTCAGCGCGAGATCCAACGAGACCGGCGCGGGGCCGGAGTTGGTGTAGGTGACGTCCCGACGGACGGTCTGGCCCGGGGTGTACGGGTAGTGCGCCTGCGCGAACGCGTCACCGGACGCCAGCAGCGTCGAGCGCACCGCGGCGGCGACGTCCACCCGCCCGCTGCCCGCGTCGAACGGGCTGAAGCGCTGGGTGCCCGCGGTGGTGCCGACCAGTGCCTCCTTGAGCCGCTGCCCCGTCCAGTCGGGGTGCTCGGCGGCCAACAGGGCCGCGGCGCCCGCCACGTGCGGTGTGGCCATCGAGGTGCCGTCCATGGACTGGTAGGCGCCCTCGCCCTCCGGCGCATACCGCGAGCGCGCGGCGAGAACGCCCACACCCGGTGCGGTCAGGTCCGGCTTGATGGCGTTGTCGCCCACGCGGGGACCGCGGCTGGAGAAGTCCGCGAGCTGGTCGACGCCCTTGCCCGGACCGTTCACCGCACCCACCGTCAGCGCCGCGTCGGCGGCGGCGGGCGTGCCCACGGTGTACGCCTCCGGGCCGGAGTTGCCCGCGGCGACGACGAACAGCGCTCCGGTCTCCTCACTGAGCCGGTTCACCGCCTCGCTGAGCGGGTCGGTGCCATCGGTGGGGGAGTCGCCCAGACTCATGCTGACGATCTTCGCGTGCTGGTCGCGGACCGCCCACTCCATGCCGGCGAGGACCCAGGAGTCCTGACCGCTCCCGCTGTCGTCGAGGACCTTGCCGATGTGCAGCGACGCCCCCGGGGCGACGCCCTTCTCGACTCCACCGGACGCGGCGCCCGTCCCCGCCACGGTGGACGCCACATGGGTGCCGTGACCGTTCCGGTCGGTGACGTCCTGGTCCGGCACGAAACTCTCGGTGGCCGCGACGCGCCCGGCGAAGTCCGGGTGGCCCGCGTCGATGCCGGTGTCCAGGACGGCGACGCCCACGCCCTCACCCGTGTTCTGCCCCGACCAGACCTCCGGCGCTCCGATCTGCGCCGTCGTGTCCGACAGTGTGGCCCGCACCTTGCCGTCCAGCCACACCTTGGCGATGCCGCCGGCCAGCCGGCCCCCGGACGCGGCCGACCGGGCCGCCGAGCCGCCGGCCGTCGTGTCCCCGGTACCGGTGAGCGAGCTCCAGAAGTCCGCCGCGCGGGAGTGCTCCGCGGACATGGCGGCCCCCTGGATGCTGCTGAGCGCCCGTGTCCGCCGGGCACCCTCGGGCGTCTTCGCGCTGCGCGCGCGGGCCGTCGTGTCGGTGTACGTGACGAGGAGCGGCAGTTCGTCGGCGCGCGCGTCGTCGTACCCGTCCTCGATCAGCTCCGTGACGTTGAAGAGCCGCCCGTCCAGGGCTCCCGACCCGAGGTACGGGACGGCCGCGTCGGGATAGACGTACGTGTCGGAGCCGACCCGCATCACATGTGCGCCGCCCGTCCTGCCATGGGGATCGGTCACCGACAGTACGGTCTCGGCCTCACCCTCGCCGGTCACCGTGACCCTGTCTCCGGTGACCAGTGTGACGGTGCGGGTCGGTCCCGCCGGAGCGGAGGGCGGCGCGGGGGACGTCCTCGCCGGGGCCGCCGAGGCGGCCGGAGCCGTCGCGGTGAACACCAACAGGGCGGCGACGCCGACGGTCATCCCGCGTCCGCGGGACCAGGGGATGGGCAAAGGGACCTCACCGACTAGATGTGCAGGGATCGATCGAAGTCAGCCATCCCGCTGGCGAGGCTGTAAAGACACCCCTTTGGCCCTTCCGTGTCATGTCACCAAGTGGACACGATGCAAAAGACGCATCGTGCCGCAATCGCGACACGCTACACCGTGTGTATTTCGTGTGTTCCGGCGTACGGTACGCAAGGCGCACCATATGTTCGCGCTACAGGGTCAGGGTGGGAGAGCGATGGCGGAAACCGAGGCGCCGATGGCGCTGGTCGGACTCGACGCGGACACGGAGGCCGTCTACCGCAAACTGCTCACACGCGGCGGTGGGACCGCCGACAGCCTCGTCACTGCATTCGGGCTGAACCGGTCCCAGGCAGTGGCCCAGCTCGAACGCCTGCACCGCAACGGACTGCTCAGCCGCCGCTCCTCGGGCGAGTACCTGACCGTGGATCCGCGACACGCGCTCTCCGCGCTGGTGGAGTCGCGAACCCGGCAACTGGCGGCCGTGCGCGACGCCGCCGCCTCGCTCGGCGAACTCTTCGACGAGGCACGGAGGTCGAGCACCCCCCAGCCCGACACCCGGACCATCAGCGGCGCGGAGGAGGTCGGTGACTGCTACTACCGGCTCAAACAGGCCGCCCGGCGCGAGATCCGCGAGCTGCAGCGTCCGCCCTACCTGTTGGCGCCCAACGAGCCGCTGGACGAGGCGGTGATCCGCCGAGGGGTCCGGGTACGGGCCGTCTATGCCGCCGCCAGCTTCGACGACGGTGGCGGCTGGCAGGACCTGGGCAGTCTGGTCTCCCGGGGCGAGGAGGCCCGGGTGGTGCCGGTGCTGCCCGTCAAACTCGTCCTGGTCGATCGCTCGGCGGCCATGGTGTCGCTGGCCCTGGAAGGCGGCAGCACCGACTGCCTCTACACCGAGGCGCCGCCCCTGATCGAGGTGCTGTCCGACCTCTTCGACCGCTATTGGGCCGTTGCCGCCCGTCTGAGCGATGCGCACGCCCCCTCGGCACCGGAACCCGACAGCGCCGGGCCGGGCGGCGGCGCGCGACGGCCGACCGAAGAGGAACGCCAGCTGCTGGCCCTCTTCGCCGCCGGCGTCAAGGACGACGCCATCGCCCGCCAGTTCGGCGTCTCGACCCGGACCCTGCGCCGTCGGATCCAGAACCTGTACGCGGAGCTGGGCACCACCAACCGGTTCGGTGCCGGTGTGGCGGCGGCCCGCCGCAACTGGCTGTGAGCGGCCGGACGCCAGTCCGGTTCCGGCCGCGTCGTCCGTCACGCACGCCTGAGGTCCCGGGACACACGTAGTGCCCGGCCACGGTCCGTCCAGCTGTGCCCCGCACCGCGGAACAGGGAGACCGTTCTCCTCACGATGGAGACCGACGCGTTCGGCGGCAGCCGCCGCGCACACACCGCCGGCACCTCGTGGATCACCGCCCCGGTGTGGACATCACCGCCGCGGCCGCCGAGGGCAGCCTCCTCCACCTCGACCCCGGCATCCCGCACCCCCGGATACCTGACCATCTCCGGCACCTCCATGGCGACCCGCACGTCGCCGGCGCGGCGGCGGTCCTGCTCCAGCGGCACCCCGGGCGGACGGGGCGTCAGCTCAAGGCCGCGCTGGTCTCGTCCACGGCCGACGGCGGCCTCGGCTCCCAACTCCAGGGTTCCGGACGCGTCGACGTACCCCGCGGCGCTGCAGCAGCGCGCCGTCGCGGGTCCGGGCCGCAGACACACGGGGCGGCACGGTGACCCAGACGGTGGCACGGGCGACCGGCGTCGGGTGAACGGACCCTGGTCAGGCGCCGTCCTGACGGGGAGGGTCGGAATCCGGCACGGGACGGCCGCGGCCGGATGACCTTCGAGGAAGGTCACCCGGCCGCGGGCGGGAGCCTGCCCGGTTCGGGACGACGCCGGAAAGGAGGTCACGTCACCGCCGACGACGGCGACGTGCTGACGGTCAGACGCCGCCGTTCTCCCAGTGATGCGTCGCCGTGGTCGCGGTGACACCGTTGGCGTAGACGAGTGCGACGCGGTGGTTGTACTGCACGGTGTACATCTTCTTCCCGCCGATGACGACCGCGCCGCTGGACGGGAAGTAGTCGTCGGTGGCCGAGGCGTCCTGGGTGGCCACGTACGCCTGTCCGGCCGGGATGGAGTACATGCTCAGCGGGGCCTGGGTGGAGGCGCCGAGACCGGCCGGGTACTCGGCCTTGTCGGGATAGCTGGAGCCGTAGAGCGCCACCGGCGCGCTCCCCGAGGGCTTGATGATCTTCACTCCGTACCGGATACGGGTGTTGGTGCCGCCCGGGTTGTGGAACCACACCTTCGTCCCGCTGAACCAGATGGCGGTCCAGTCGTCCTGGACCTCCGCCACCACGAACTGCTGACCGGCCTGCGCCGTGCTGCCCCAGTCGTTCACCCGGTCGGTACCCGCGGCCGTGCCGTGGATCGCCTGGTCGCCGAAGAGCGGGGCGGTCTCGCTGGGGTCGGTGTGCAGGTAGACGAAGTTGGCCTGCTGCTGTCGCTCGGTGCAGGCGGGCGTCTGCCCGGTGGGGTCGTCGGAGGGGCACACCTGGAAGGTCTGCACGTTGTCCTTGAAGGAGGGCGTGATCGCCACGACCTCACCCGGCTCGGGCACCTCGGGCAGCCCGCCGACCGGCGCCCCGAGCAGGCTCATGAAGTGGTTCCAGTCCCACGCGTGGCCGGGGTCCCAGTGCATGCCCGCGACCAGCGAGGAGTTCGGTCCGGCAACGTTGTCATGGCCGATGACATGCTGCCGGTCCAGCGGTACGCCGAAGCGCGCGGCCAGGTACTTCACCAGGTCGGCCGTGGCCTGGTACTGCGACTCCGTGTACCAGGCGGCGCCGTGGGCGGCGTAGCCCTCGTGCTCGATCCCGATGGAGTGCAGGTTGGTCGAGTAGTTGCCGGCGTGGAAGGCGATGTCCTTGGTCGGGACCATCTGGGTGACCGCACCTGACGACGACATGACGTAATGGGTCGAGGCGGGGTTGGTGGGGTTGGCCAGGCCCGCGACACCGGCCTCGTAGGTGGACTCCAGGTCGTGGATGACGATGGTGTCGATGCGGATGCCGTTCGTGGGCCGGTCGGCCACCTGGCGGCCGACCGGAGAGCCGGCGACGAAGGTGCAGTCGACCGTCGTGGGGCATTCGGTAGCGGCCGCCGTGGATGCCGTCTTCAGATGCAGGGCGTCGATCTGCCGCTGGTCGGGAGTGACCGAGGGACTGGCGGCCAGGCGCAGGCGCTGGCCGTCCTGGGTCGTCGCGGAGGCACCGCCGCGCACCGTGCGGAAGACGCGGTCGGCGAAACTCGCCGCTGCCTTCTCCTGCTTGGCCTGGCTGTAGCGGGCCACGGCCCCGTACCACTCGGCGGGGTCCGCGGGTGTTCCGCCGACCAGCTCCCGCTCGTACGAGGCCAGCAGTGCGGCACCGCCCCGGATGTTCGCGGCGTCGTCCTCGCGCAGGTCCCGCGCGGACAGGCCGGTCAGCTCCGCGGCCTGGTCCAGCGTGTGCAGGGCGGGGTCGGCGGCAAGCGTCTCAAGGTCGGCTCGGCCGGCGGCACCGGCGCCGCCGCCGGCCAGCATGGCGGGGGTGACGTCGGTGAGATTCATCGGCCCGTAACCGCCATCGGTGCTCGGCAGGCCGCCGTGTCCGTCCCACGCCGATTCCTGGTGGGACAGAGCGAGCAGCACGGCGGGCGGGATGTGGTACTCGTCCGCCGCGGCGAGCAGTGCCTCCTGGCGTCGGCCCGAGGAGTCACTCGCCATGTCGGCCTGGGCAGCGCCCGACATGGCCAACAGGCCACCCGCGACGAGTGCGCCCACCGTGACCCCGACGGGCCCAGCGATTGCCCTTCGGGACTTATGCACCTTGTGCAAGGGGATGCTCCTTATGAGGAAGTAACGGGCACCGAGGCGTGCCGGAATGCGGCCGTGGAAGGCCGTCGGCGCAAGGCGACTCGATGCGGGGATGACTATAGGACGATGTTGGTTGTCGGTGCCACGAGAGCCTGCTCGGTTCAACAGAGTGTGTTGTGACCTGCTCACCGGCAGCACTGTTCGACGTCTGGTGGCTATGGTCGGACGCCGAAGGGGCCGAGCTCGCCGAAGTCGATGCGCAGCGACTCGAGCATCACCACGGCGTTGTCGACGGTGAAGACGTCGGGGGCGGCGAGGACACCGGTGGACTTCGCGGCGGTGCCCGGGAAGCTTCCGAGCAGTGAGGCGACGGTCGGGACCGCGGCGAGGACCGTCGCGCGCTTGAGCAGCGTCCGACGGGATGTGTCTTAACCTGTGGGCTCAGCAGTCATGTCATGTCCTCATGAGCGTGGAGGGTGAGTGGTGGCGGCGTGGCGCTGGGCTGCGGGTCGTGTTCGTCAGGAGGAACGGAACTCGACGACGACGCGATAACTGGCGGGCTCCGACGTGATGTGGAGTGCGGGGTCCTCGAACAGGCGCTTGAGCGCGGCGTGCCAGTCCGGATTGCCGGTGGCCTCGTCGAGTGCGGTGCCCGAGGACCACTCGGCGATGTGAACGAAGCGCGTCTCCGGGGCGTCGGCCAGGGGGCGGTGCAGCCGGGAGCGGATGAAACCGGGCTGCGTCGACATGATCCGGGCGTTCTCCTGGTAGGCCTCGGTGAAGTAGTCGGCCTCCTCCGCAGGCACCGTGTAGGTCTTGATCAGGACGACTGGGTCGGAGGTGTGCGTCTTCGACTTCAGTGAGTCAGTCATGCTCCTTCCGACAAGCGGCGGCTGGCCCCTGTGACGAGAGATCGAATCCTTTAACAGTGGTTTACCTTGCTGGGCATGCGAAGGGTGGTGCGTCTCGACGACGTCGTCGGGCGGTCGATGGACTGGGGGTGCACCAGCTGTCACAACCATTGCGCCGCCACGGTCAAGATGGTGACGAACACCGCAACCCCGTTGGCCTGTTGAGGACGGAGCAGTGACGGCGCGTCACGTCACCCCGGCCGGAACAGTGTGTACAAGAAAAGTGTCAGTCATATGCGCCGCCCCAGGTGGACGGTGACCGCGTCAGTCGAGATCCGCGGACTCACGGTGCGATACGGCGGGGTGACGGCCGTGCAGGACTTCACCCTCTCGAACTGCTGCGGGCCACCGGGGTGGTGGCCGGACACGGCCGGATCGAGGCGCTGCACGGAGTGGATCTCTCGGTGGGAGCCGGGCAGGCCGTCACCGTGATCGGACCCAACGGCGCCGGCAAGTCCACGCTGCTGCGCACGCTGGCGGGCCTGTCCCGTGCATGGCTGGGAACCATCGAGTTCGACGGCACGGACGTGACCCGCTGGTCGGCGGAGCAGCGGGCGCGATCGGGGCTGGTGCTCGTTCCCGAGGGCCGTCACGTGTTCGCCGGGCTCACTGTCGAGGAGAACCTCCGGCTGGGCGGCTACGCGGCGGGACCCGCCGCGGCCGGGCTGGACGCGGTCTGCGACCTCTTCCCCGCGCTCGTCGCCCGCCGACGGCAGCCCGCGGGCACGCTGTCGGGCGGCCAACAGCAGATGGTGGCCATCGGCCGGGGCCTGATGAGCCGTCCGAAGCTGCTGCTGCTCGACGAGTCGTCGCTGGGGCTCGCCCCGCAGCCGGTCCGGGTGGTGACCGACGCCCTCGTGGAACTGGCCGGGCGTGGCACGACGCTGGTCCTGGTCGAGCAGAGCGCGAGCCTCGCCTTCCGGGTGGCGCAGCGCGGACACCTCATGGAGCGGGGAGAGCTCGTGGCATCGGGACCCGTCGGCCAACTGAGCGACGACCCCAGGGTCGTCCGCGCCTACTTGGGACGGCCCGTCGGATGAACGTCCCCGCGCCGCAGTCGCTCAGGATCGGAATTCGGTAGCCAGATACGGCTCCGGGCAGCGTTGCCCGGAGCCGTATCCCGCGTCCTGCCGGGGTGACGCCGGGTCAGCGGAGACCGAAGGCCCGGGTGACCGTCTGGTGGACCGTGTTTCCGACGGTGTCCCGCGCGCCGGCCCGCACCGTGACGAACTTCGCCCCGCGCGGGGCGTCGAGGCGGAACCCGCCGCCCCCGGCGCGGTCGGCGCGGTGCCAGGTGCGACCGTCGTCGTAGGACAGCTCCAGCGTGGGCGCGCCGAGGTGGCCGGCGTGCGCGGCGCCGGGCAGGTGAGCGGCCGTCACGGTCACCGTGGAGTGCCGCTTGGCGCGGCCGTCACCGTCGAGTTCGACGCGGTAGTCGAGCTGTACGAGCGGCAGAACCGTCTTGGCCTCCGGGTCGTCGGCGGCACCCGAGACGAAGTCCCACTGGGTCCGGGTCGCCGACGAGTACGGCGTGAACGGCGCCTCGCGCTCACCGGTGACGACGAGCCGGTAGGGCAGCTTCCCGGGGCCCGGAGCCCTGCCTTCGACGAGCGAGAAGACGCCTTCGCCGAGGGTCGTGCCGCCCTGGGACAGGGTCATGTGCTGCGTGGTCGCGCCGGTGTCGTCCTGGCTGAGGCCGATGTGGTCCCGGCTGCCCCAGGCGGGGACGTCGATGGCCATCGAGTCACCGATGCGCAGGGGCGAACGGTACGCGTCGTTGAGGTGAGGGCGTTCGATGGGCCCGAACCACTGCTCCGACTGGCGGCTCCCGGGCCGGTAGGCCGTCTTGGCGCCGATCTCGTAGACCACGCCCCCCGCGTACGCCTCCTGGTTCCAGCGGTAGTCCCCGGTCGAGACCCAGTCGGTACGGGCGCCGCTGACGGGCTCGGGCTGGGGGCCGCCGAAGGTCCAGCCGCTGCCCGGGACCCAGTCGTAGCGGAACTCCCCTCCGGACCCGTCGGGCAGCGGGCTGTCGAAGGCCACGTTGACCCGGGCCAGGGAGCGGGAGTCCGCCCGGGTGGTCATCCGGGCCGGGATCTCGTTGTGCCAGCTCGACAGGATGTCGTACACGTAGGGGCTGACCGGCTGGGAGGTCACGGTGACCCGCGCACCGCGGACCTTCGCCTGGGCGGCGAGCTTCTCCCCCTCGTCGGTGCTCAGCAGCGCGACGTCGAGGGCGACGGGCCGTCCGAACGGCTCGCCGTAGCCGCGCAGGGCACGGCCGTCCTCGTTGTTGACCACCAGAAGCAGTTCGGCCCCCGCGGTCACGGCATTGGCCGCCTGGACGGCGTCGGCGACGTCGTCGTTGCGGCGTACCACCACGGCCTTGCCACGAGCGTCGATCCGGGCGTAGTCGGCGTCGGAGCCGTCGCCCGCGAAGACCAACGGCAGTTCGCGCTTGCCCGTCGCCAGTGCCGTGACGCCGTCCTGGCGCAGGACGTCAGTGAAGTCGCTGGTCCGGGTGGACACCGTCAGCGCGGGCTGCTCCTTGCGCCAGCGGGCGTTGACGAGGAAGTCGCCCTCGGTCACCTTGTGGGTGGTCGGCTGCGCCCACAGGCTGTCGTAGGCGGTCTGGGTCTCCAAGCCCGTCCGGTAGGTCATCCCTCCCATGGAGCGCTGGTAGTCCAGCCGCTGGTAGGTCGCCTCGGTCCGCTGGGGCACCGTCGTCTCGATGCGCTCGATCCGGCTCGCGTCGAACGTGATCGTGGTGTCCTTCACCAGCCGGATCTCGGGGTCGCCGAGCAGCGCCATGCCCCACGAGTGGGGGCCGTGGACGCCGGGAACGGTCTTGAAGGCGAGGGCCGAGTAGATGCTCTCCGGCAGGTACAGCTCGGTCGTGCCGCTGTCGCCCACGAGAACGGGCAGGGACTCGGAGTCCCCGGACCTCAGGAGGTCGAACACGCCCGGCATGGGGTTGCCGTCCGCGTCCCTGAAGCGCACGGTCAGCTTGTGCCGGACCGGGCCCAGGGACACCGCGGTGTGCGCCACGCTCCGCGCGCCGGCGTCCGTCGCGAGGATCTGGCCGCTGTAGGTGCGGCCACCTGCCGAGCCCGATCCGTCGATCGTCAGCGTGACATCGGCGGTGCCGTGCGCCGGCACCGTGACCCGGGAGGCCGACAGCCGGAACATCCCCTCGGGCGCGTGCGTCGCGGCGACCGACAGATTCAGGGTGACGGCGGCGCCGGTGGTGTTGGTGTACGTCACCGGGCGCGGCTCGGGGCCCGTGGAGCCGCCCGAGGCGTAGGCCGTCGCCGAGGCGTACACCCCGGCGCGCACCGCTGCGTCGACGTCCACCCGGCCGCTGCCGGCCTGGAACGCGTCGTACTGCGGGGTACGGTGCGAACTGCTGGCGAGGACGTCCTTGAGGGCGCTGCCCGTGAGGTCGGGACGTACGGCGGCGAGCAGAGCGGCGGCGCCGGCGACGTGCGGCGTGGCCATAGAGGTACCGCTCAGGCTCTGGTATGGGCCGTTGCCGCCTGCGGCGAAGGAGGAGTTGGCGGCGAGGATGCCGACTCCGGGGGCGGTGATCTCCGGCTTCAGCGCGCCGTCGACCCGGGGGCCCCGACTGGAGAACGGGGCCACGGTGTCGGTGGAGTCCACCGCGCCCACGGTCAGCGCGGAGGTGGCCACACCAGGGGCGCCGATCGTGCCGGCCTCGCCCGCGTTGCCCGCCGCGACGACGAACAGCGCGCCGGTCTGGGCGCTGAGCCGGTCCACGGCCTGACTCATGGGATCGCTGCCGTCCGACTGCTCACTGGAGCCCAGGCTCATGTTGACGATCTTCGCGTGGCGTTCGACGGTGGCCCATTCCATTGCGGCCAGCGTCCAGGAGATCTGCCCGCGCCCGGAGTTGTCCAGCACCTTGCCGATGCTCAGCTGCGCTCCGGGCGCGACCCCCTTCTCCTTGCCGTCGGAGGCAGCACCGGTGCCGGCGATGATGGACGCCACGTGGGTGCCGTGCCCGTCGCGGTCGTCGGTGTTCTCGTCCGGGACGAAGCTCTGCCGCGCCGCTATCCGGTCGGCGAGGTCCGGGTGCCCTGCGTCGACGCCCGTATCGAGAACGGCTACCTCCACGCCCTGTCCGGTGTTGCCGCCGTCCCAGGCCTTCGCGGCGCCGATCTGCGCGGTGCTCTCCGCGAGGTCGGCCTCGACCGGGGCGTCGAGCCAGATGTGTGCGACGCCACCGCGGAAGGCGGCGTCGGTGCGTGCATCGCCGACGCCGTCGCCGACCGCGTTCTCCCCGGTGACGGATCGCCAGAACTCCGCGGTCCGCGCCCGGTCGGCGCTCAGCGCGGCGCCCTGGACACTGGCGAGGTCGCGCACCTTGCGGGCGCCGTCGGGGACCACGGCCGTACGGTGCGCAGCGGCGCTCCGGTACGACACGATCAGTGGGAGCCGCTCGCGGGAGGCGTCGTCGTACCCGTTCTCGACCAGGTCGGTGACGTTGAACAGTTCACGGTCGAGGCTGCCATCGGCGACGAAGGGCAACACGGACTCCGGGTACACGAACATGTCACCGTCCGCCACGGTGAGACGCGATCGCGCGGGGTTTCCGTCGGCGTCCCGCACGGTGACCGTCCCACCGGCTCCGCCCGAGCTTTGACGGGTGGTCACCACATCTCCGGTGATCAGTGTCACAGTGTGTTGGCCGATGGGAACGCCGGTGGGAGAGGGCGCCTGGTACGCCGCGAGTGCGGGTGCGGAGCCGGGCCGTGCCACGGCACGTGTACCGAACGGTCCCGTGAACACGAGCACCGAGGCCGCGGCAACTGCCGCAACGCTCCAGCATCTTGGGTGTCGCTTCAAGTGTCTGTATCTCCTGCGGTCGTGCCGGACGGGGACGATCGACTCCTAGCACTTCAAAGCGCACCGAACGAACGGTCGGCCACTTCGGAGCGCGGTGAGCATACGACCACTGCATACACGGTGTGAAGAATGCGGTCTCAAAACGTGGACCGCCGGGCCGGCGGACTCAGGCGCGCAGCGGGGCACACACCACGGTTCGCGATCGATGTCACGATCACCCGCCACCGAAACGGCTGCCCCACCACGGCGTCGGGGCTCGCGATCCCGCCGGAATCAGCGCGCCCCTGGCGGAACCGGATCAGGAGAGGTAGTCCTCGACCTGCGAAGTCGGCCGAACTTGCGCATCGTCGGGGTCCTGACCTGCTGATACACGCGCTCTGCGCTGTCGGAGCAGGTCCCAGCAGCGGTCCAGCTCTGCCTCCAGACGGGCCAGACGGGCGTGCTCGGTCGACTCGTCGATCGCCTGCTCTGCGAGTTGTTCTCGCAGGTCCTTCTCCTGACTGATCATTCCGTTGATGCGACCGAGGATCTGTCCCTCGGCCTCGGCTTCGTGGCCGGTCATGATTCTCCTTGGACGATGGGGTGTTGTTGTGGGTGGAGCCGACGGGTCCGTCGGTGGTACTCCGCCATGGTGATCCTGGTGGTCGAGTCCGTGCATCAGCAATGTGACCGCGCCCACCAGGCAGGACTGGGCCGCGGACGGGGGTTGACGGTGCGGCTCAGACAGTGTGAGGAAGTCCAGAACGGGTGTGCTGACCGTGTGGTCCGGCTGATGCTGGTGACACACCGTGTCAGACTGGTGGCCGACGAGGCGGTCCAGGACGCAGACCGTTGCGTTCACGGACCACGAGCGAGTCGTAGGCACCATCACCCCCTTGGTGATCCGAAGAAGCAGGAGAGCTGTGCGTACTGGGAAAGCGACGGATCTGGCTCGGTTCCTTTCCGACCTCGAGGCGTCTCGAAAACGCCCCTCATTCTTTGCGTGAGCACCGTGAGCGTTTCGGCGAATTTCCCCTTCCACGTGCACCCGCTCGCCGCCCGCTTCGCCGCCGAGGCTCCGGTTCCGGCGGAGCGAAGGCAACTGATCTTCAACCCCACCTTCGGTGCCCGTGGCAAGTATCTGAAGCTGGAGGCGGACTACACCGGTGACGCAGCGTCCCGGGTGTTCGGCTACTGGAACCGCTGACCTGCCGGCCGTGTCTGGTTGCCGGGGCGGGACTGGCGCTGCCCTGCGGCCCACTCGTCGAAGTGGGGCTCCGCGGTGCGGGCGTCGGCGCCGCGGAGCGTCATCGTGTTGACACCGGTGTTCGGGGAGGCCGGGACCGCCTCGTGCCCGTGCTCGCCGAGCCTGGCGACGACCTGCGAGCCGATGAGCCCGGCGCCGCCGATTACCACAACCTTCATCGGAACACCTTTTGCGGGGTTCTCTCGGAGCGGCGCCCACGGCCGCGACCGAGCTGTCCTCACCTAACCAATGACCGAACAGGAGCGCCACCGGTGACGGAGGGGACGAGGCGGGGGAGGGCCGGTGTTTTCCCCACATGGCTCCCTCTTTCCTCCATGTGCGGGGTCCTCCACCAGGGAATGACTGCGGAATGACTGTCGACCCGCTCAGTCGGCCCGATCGCCTCCGGCGGCGGCGTAGGTTCGGCCATGAAGTACCACGACGTCTGAACGAGGCCCTTGTTCGGCTGCTCGTCTCGGGAAGGAAACGTGGAAGTGATGTCTGCCAAGAGGGATGAGGATGACAACACCGGGGACGAGCGGGGCCGTGTGCACGCCTCCGTGCCAGCTCATGAACCACCCGCCGGACCCCAGGGTCGGCCCGAGGACACCTTCGCACGGCAGCGGCCGCGACTGCTAGGGATCGCGTACGCAATGCTCGGGAGCGTCACCCAGGCCGAGGGCGTCGTGCGCTACGTCCGGCTGCGCTGGCAGGCCACCGACCACGCGCCGGTCGCCGATCCACGGGCCTACCTGACCAGGGCGACCACCCGGTTGTCGATCAGCCTCGCGCAGTCCGCGCGGTCGCGGCGCGCGTCCTACATCGGTCCCTGGCTGCCCGAGCCCCTGGACACCGGCGATGACGCGGGGACCGGCGCCGTGCGCTCGGAGCCGGTCGAGTTCGGCGTCCTGCTCATGCTGGAGCGGCTGGACCTCGTGGAACGAGCGGCCTACGTGCTGCGGGACAGGCTGGCCTGCCCCTACCCCGAGATCGCCGCCGTCCTCGGTGTCGACGAGACCCATGCCCGACACCTGGTGCACCGTGCGCGACAGTGCCTGGCCACGGGCCGCGGCGCGGACCCGGAAGGGCGCGGAGACACCGCCGGCCGGCCGCACGCGGGCGACGATGCCGAGGATTACGAGGCCGCATGACCGGGCCGAAGACGTCGGCGCCGTCCTCCCGTGCGAGGGTGCGCGCCGCGGTGAACGCGCCCGACCGGGGACCCGGCATCACCCGTCCACACTGATGTGACATGGTGTGCGCAGGTATGAGTGAGGAGAGGGTGTTCGTCCATGGGCGGAGAAGGCGCGGAACCGGAGCCCCAGATGGTTCTGTCCCCGTTGACCAGTGCGGCGATCTTCCTCGTCGTCACGATCGACAGCGGCGGGGAGGACACCGTCCGGGACCTGCTGTCGGACGTCGCCTCGCTGGAACGGGCGGTCGGGTTCCGCGCGCAGCCCGAGGGCAGGCTGAGCTGTGTCACCGGCATCGGTTCCGAGGCATGGGACCGCCTGTTCTCGGGGGCGCGTCCAGCTCTGCTGCACCCCTTCCAGGAACTGGACGGGCCGGTGCACCGGGCCGTCGCCACCCCCGGCGACCTGCTCTTCCACATCAGGGCCGCTCGGCTGGACCTGTGCTTCGCACTCGCCACCGAGATCATGGGCCGCCTGCGCGGGGCGGTCACCCCCCAGGACGAGGTGCACGGCTTCAAGTACTTCGACGAACGCGACATGCTCGGTTTCGTCGACGGCACGGAGAACCCGACGGGAGCCGCGGCACGCCGGGCCGTCCTCGTCGGTGACGAGGATCCGGCCTTCGCAGGCGGGAGCTATGTCGTCGTGCAGAAGTACCTGCACGACCTCGACGCGTGGCAGGGGCTCTCCGTCGAGGCCCAGGAGCGCGCGATCGGCCGCCGCAAGACGACCGGCGTGGAGCTGTCCGACGACGTCAAGCCCGCCGACTCCCACGTGGCTCTCACCAGTGTCACCGGCCCTGACGGCAGCGATCTGGAGATCCTGCGGGACAACATGCCCTTCGGGTCGGTGGGCCGCGAGGAGTTCGGCACGTACTTCATCGGCTACGCCCGAACCCCCGAGGTGACGGAGACGATGCTGGAGCGGATGTTCCTGGGCACCGCGTCGGCACGGCACGACCGCATCCTGGACTTCTCCACCGCCGTCACCGGCTCGCTGTTCTTCACACCGGCGGCGGACTTCCTGGAAAACCTTCCGGCTCGGCCCTGAGCACCCAGCGGCGAGGCGTGCCGCGGTCCCCGTGATCGGGCCGTACCCGGCTGCCGGCGTGAGCCGGCAAGGCCGGGCACGGCACTGCGGGGGACCGCGCCGGTAAGGGGCCGTGTCCTGTCCTCACCGCGGGGCCCGTCACGGACCGTGGCCGCAACGCCGGGCATACATGGACCTGGCGGACCCGGACCGGGCCACCGCCAGTGCGTCCAGCGGCACCGCGGTCAGGCGGAGCGGAGCGTCTGGCGCTGGCGCCCGAGCCCTTCGATCTCGATCTCCATCAGGTCGCCGGGCTTGAGGTAGGGGAAGCGGCCGGACAGGGCGACGCCCTGCGGGGTGCCGGTGTTGATGATGTCTCCGGGGTCCAGGACCATGTACTGGCTCAGGTCGTGGACGAGCTGGGCGACGGAGAAGATCATGTCCGCGGTGCGGGAGTCCTGTCGCGGCTCGCCGTTCACGAAGGACCGCAGTCGCAGGTCCTGGACGTCGGGGACCTCGTCGGCCGGGACGAGGTAGGGGCCGAGCGGGTTGAAGGTGGCGCAGGACTTGCCCTTGGACCACTGGCCGCCGGAGTGCTCCAGCTGGAAGTCGCGCTCGGAGACGTCGTTAGAGACGGTGTAGCCGGCCACGTGTTCCAGGGCCTGCTCGGGGGAGTCCAGGTATCGCGCGGTGCGGCCGATGACGACGGCGAGTTCGACCTCCCAGTCGGTCCTGGTGGAGCCGCGGGGGATCTCCACGTCGTCGTGCGGGCCGACCACCGTGTTCGGGGGCTTGAGGAAGATGATCGGGCGGGTGGGCGGCTCGCTGCCGGACTCCGCCGCGTGCGCCGCGTAGTTCTGCCCGATGCAGACCACCGCGCCGGGCCGGGCGACGGGCGGTCCCAAGCGCAGCCCTTCGGCCTCCAGCACAGGCAGCGCGCCCTCGGCCAGGGCCTGCCGGGTGCGGGTGATGCCGTGTGCGGCGAGGAAGGCGCCGTCGATGTCGGGGGTGAGGGGGGAGAGGTCCCGGGTGGTGCCCCGGTCGTCGATGACGGCGGGGCGTTCCCGCCCGGGGTCTCCGAGCCGTACGAGTTTCATGTGCCGCTTTCCTGGGTCGGGGGCCGGGTCGGGCCGTTGGCCGCCGGTCGCGTCCTTGCCGGCCGGGCGTGGAGGAGCGTGGCTGGGCGCGCCGTCCTGTCGAGGTCCTGTCGGTCCTCGTCCGCGCGCGGGTGTTCCGTGTCGGCGCCGTCGCGGCGGCCGCCGCTCCGGTGCTTGCCGACTCAGTATCGGTGTACGGCACCGCTTGTTGTCAATGGACTGATGTATTGTCAACAGGCTGACAACTAAGGTGGGGCGCCATGAGTACTGGGGACGGATCGGTATGGGCCAGTGCCGCACCGGCACCGGCGGTGCTGCGGGCGGGCGCGATCCTCGACGCGCTGGCGGACGCCCGTGGCCGGGCGCTGTCGCCCTCTCACCTGGCCGCCGCCGCGGGCGGCATTCCGCGCGCGTCCGTCGTCAACATCTGCGCGGCCCTGTGCGAACGGGGACTGGTCAGGGCCGTGGAGGGCGGCTTCGCCCTGGGCCCGGGGCTACTGCGGCTCGCCCAGTCCTACCTGGACGCTCTCGATCCGGTCCACGCCTTCCGGGAGCAGGTGAGCCGCCTGGGCGACCGGGAGGAGACGCTGCAACTGGCCACCCTGGACGGCACGGACGTCGTCTACCTGGCGGTGCACGAGGGCACCGTCCTGATGCGCCTCGCCAGCAGGGCGGGCGCGAGGCTCCCGGTCACCTGCACGGCGCTGGGCAAGGCCATGCTGGCGGGCCTGGACGACACGGGGGTGCGTGACCTGCTGGCGGACCGCGAGCCGTTCGAGGCCCGTACGTCCTGGTCGATCACGACCCTCGACGCACTGCTCGCGGACGTACGTGACGCGCGCTCGGCCGGTCACGCCGTCGACGACCAGGAGACCGCCGAGGGCATCGTCTGCGTCGCGGCGGCAGTGCCCGGACCGCCGGCGGGCGGCCGGCACTTCGCCGTCAGCTCCTCGCTGCTCAAGTCCCAGGCCACGCCCGAGCGGGTGGCGGCCCTCGCCGCACTCATCAAGGGCGTCGTAGGACGGATGGGCGCAGCAATGTGACCGTGCCCTGACCGCGCCCCATACTCTCTTACTGCTCGCGCCCGATGACCGTCACTCGCGGCGCGGAGACCGCTTGAACCGGCTCGAAACCCCATCGGCGACCGCGACCTGCCGATCGCCGCGACCCTGGTCGGCAACCTCACACTCGCGTCCAGCTCCCCACGGCTGAGGCTTTCCGTACCGGCCGGCCGCACGGCCCCCGGCGGAACGGAGCCCCGGCGTTCCGGTCAGGACACCGGGAGCGACCGGGGGCCCGAACAGAAGAGCGTGGCCGGGTGGGCAGCTGATGTACCTTCATCTCACACGGTAAGTCCGAACGGTGTGGTCACATGTGACAGTGGGACAAGTCGACGTGAACTTGGCCATGCGGTGACGGGACCGCCGTGGATTTTCCCTAACATTGGTTTCCCCGACAGTCGTTCGTGTGCCGGTCGGATGGACTCCGTCTGCCCGACGGGCAGTGACCGAAGTGGCCGAGCGACGACGTCGTCGTGCACGACGACGGGCGCCGCCCGCCACCACGGCGACGCGTTCGTCGAGATCATTGCTGTTCATGTCCGCCAGCGTGGGCCCTCTCCCGGGGGGAGACTCAAGCCCGGCAGTGGCCTAGCAACGATGCTGATGCTACGGAGCCGGGGCAGGTACGAGCTCATCGGGTATCTCGACGGTGCGTCCATTCCAGGTCGTCGCGGGTTCCTGGTTCCGGACAGCGAGAGCCATTTCACACCTTACCGGCGTCACACATCAGGTCACGGGTGGTCAAGTGGGGTGTAACGGCGGAACAGTCATGAGCTGCGACCGACCGACTTACGCCCACGAAGGAGGTTCCACTGTCATGAGCGCACTCACCGACCTTCTGTCGGTCGACGGCATCCGGCTCGATGTGGAAGCGGAGGACTGGAGGTCCGCCGTTCGCGTGTCCGGGCAGGTGCTGGTCGACGAGGGCATCAGTACGGCCGAGTACACCGAGGCGATGGTACGGAACGTCGAGGAGAACGGCCCGTACATCGTCATCGCCCCGGGGTTCGCCCTGGCCCACACCCGCCCCTTCGAGGCGGTGCTGAAGACCGGCATGTCGTGGGTGAGGCTGGCCTCTCCCGTGGCCTTCGGTCACGAGACCAATGATCCGGTGCACCTCGTCGTGGCGCTGGCCGCCGTCGACTCGACGGCGCACACGGCGGCGCTGGCCGCGCTGGCGAAAGTACTCGCCGACGGCGACACCGTCCGCGCCCTACAGCAGGCGACGAGCCCCGAGGAAGTGCTGCGCGTGCTCGAGGGTGAGCCGACCGGCGCCGACGGCCGGCGCGGCTCACCGGCCGCCCCGGCCAAGGACGCCGCTCCGGCCCTGTCGGAGCAGAAGATCCTCACCGTCTGCGGCAACGGCGTGGGAACCAGTCTGTTCCTGAAGAACACCCTGGAGCAGGTCCTCGACCGCTGGGGCTGGTCCCGTCAGGTGTCGGTAGAGGCCACCGACACCATCTCCGCCAAGGGGAAGGCATCGGAAGCGGTCGCCATCCTCACCTCTCAGGAGATAGCCAGAACGCTGGGTGACGTCGGCATCCCCGTGAAGGTCGTCCGCGACTTCAGCAGCACCACCGAGGTCGACGCGGTCCTGCGCGACACCTACGACGTGTGACGAGAGAGAACCTGTCATGGACTGGGTCATAGACATCGCGAAGTTTCTCGTCAACGAGATACTCAGCCAGCCCGCCTACCTGATCGGCATCATCACCGCGGTGGGACTGGCCGCCCTGAAGAGGTCCGTCGGGCAGACGGTCGGCGGCGCCATCAAGGCGACTCTGGGCCTGCTGCTGGTCGGGGCGGGCGCGGGGCTGGTCAGCTCGTCCCTGGATCCGCTGGGCCGGATGATCCAGGGCACCACCGGCACCCACGGGGTGATTCCGACCAACGAGGCCATCGTCGGCATCGCGCAGAGCGAGTTCGGTGCCCGGGTCGCCTGGCTGATGATCCTCGGGTTCCTGGTCAGCCTGGCCCTGGCCCGGTTCACGCCGCTGCGCTACGTGTTCCTCACCGGTCACCACATGCTGTTCATGGCGACCCTGCTGACCATCGTCATGGCCACCGCAGGCCAGGGCTCGGTCGCGGTGGTGCTCGGCGGCGGCGTGCTGCTGGGCATCCTGCTGGTCGCCCTCCCGGCCTTCGCGCACCCCTGGACGAAGAAGGTCACCGGCAACGACACATTGGCCATCGGCCACTTCGGCACCGCCGGCTACATCGTGTCCGGCGCCACGGGGCAGCTCGTGGGCAAGAACAGCCGCAGCACGGAGGAGATGAAGCTGCCCGAGGGGCTGCGCTTCCTGCGCGACTCCATGGTTGCCACCGCTCTGTCGATGGTCCTCATCTACCTGGTGATGTCCCTGCTGTTCCTGGCCAAGGCCGGCCAGGACGCGGCGTTCAAGGCGTTCGTCGGCAGTGGCGGTGACCCGGCCGCCAACCTGGGCGACTACATCATGCAGTCGGTGATGCAGGGCCTGCAGTTCGGCATCGGCGTCGCCGTCATCCTCTTCGGCGTCCGCACCATCCTCGGTGAACTGGTGCCCGCCTTCCAGGGCATCGCCAGGCGGGTGGTGCCCGGTGCCAAGCCGGCCCTGGACGCCCCGATCGTCTTCCCGTACGCGCAGAACGCCGTATTGATCGGGTTCATCTTCAGCTTCCTGGGCGGCCTGACGGGTCTGGCGGCCCTCGTCTGGGTGTTCAACCCGGCCTTCGGTCTGGCGCTGGTGCTGCCCGGCCTGGTGCCGCACTTCTTCACCGGCGGCGCGGCCGGCGTCTACGGCAACGCCACCGGCGGACGCCGGGGTGCCGCGGTGGGCTCCTTTCTCAACGGTCTGCTGATCACGTTCCTGCCGGCGATCCTGCTCAAGGCGCTCGGCTCGTTCGGAGAGGCCAACACGACCTTCGGCGACGCCGACTTCGGCTGGTTCGGTGCCGTACTCGGCAGCATCGGCAAGCTCGACGGAACCGTGGGTCTGATCAGCATGCTGATCTTCGGTCTGCTCATCCTGGCCGGTGCCTTGATCATGCAGACGAAGGTCGTCGACCGCGGCTGGATCCCCGGCGGTGGCATCACCGCCGCCCCCGCGGAAGCGGACGCCGTCGCTTCCGCGCAGGCTGCGGGAACGACGACGTACGCGAAGATCGCCCCACCGCGCGGCGCTCCCACACCACCGCCCGCTCCCTGAGCGGTGTCGGTGGACGGCCGGTGGGCGTCGGTGGGCCGGGCCCGGGACATGCCGACGGCGGCGAGGCGGGCAGGTGAGTGGGCGAGACTCGGCGGACGGCCCTGTCGGCTCCGGGAACGCGGGACGACTCGGCCGCGTGTCAGCGGCCGAGTAGAGAGTCGCAAGCCGCTGAGTAGCCCCCTGGCCGGCCTTTTCACCCGCCCGACGGCGCTCTGTGTGTGACGTACGGGACGCGAGACGCTGACCGCGTGCGAGGAGGTGAGGCTCCGGACCGTGGCGTCCGCGCGTTCGGCCAGGAAGACCTGCGTTCGCGCCGGGATGTTGCGTTCCTCGGTGGCCACGAGAACCCGCGAAGGGATGTCCTTCCACGCCGCGGCCGAGGCGCCCCCCCCCCCCCGAACGCGGCATCGGTCACGGGCCGCTGGACGGCCGCCATGACCGCGGCGGTCTCCGCGGGGACGTCAGCGGGAACTGCCGACGGAAGACGCTCTGCCCGATGCAGAGCGCAGGTGACACCGTGCGTTCGGCTCTCTTCTTCTCCCGTGCGTCAGGAATGGCGCGCGCGGCACACCGAGCGGCGTCGGCTCTCCGCGCGACGGTGCGGGGCCGGGCGCCGCGCCCGGAAGCACGGGGCGGCAGCATCGCAGGGACCGGGGCGGCAGCACATGGGCGGTCCCTTCCTCAGCCGGGCCCACTGTCTCACCGCGCTGGCGGCCTACCGCGCCCACGACCCGGGGCGCGAGTACCGATACGGTACGGACGGCGAAGGCACCTCGAACGTGTACCTCAAAGTGCCTCCTACGTACCGGCCGGACGGCACCGGCACCACGTCGAGCGGGCAGGGCCGCCCGGCCCTCCGGATCGTCCGTCCCGAAGATCACTGACCGACGGCAGCGACAGTTGCGGGCCCGCAGCTCACTCCCTCCGCCCCCCCGCCCCGGACTACGGAAGCGCCACGGTCGGCCGGCCCCGGGGCCACGGATCCCCCAGGGTGCCGCACGCCTCGGCCTACGGCACACCAAGGGCGCCGCAGGAGGACGCAGGGTGTGCACTGGGAGAAAGAAAGGGCCGAGGCCGGACTCACCCACCCTCTGAGCAACCGCTTCGCCCGGACGGCAGTACGAGTGAGGCGATCCGCCGGTCGGCACTGCAAACGCCCCGTGTCTCTCAAGAGGGACGGTAACCAATCCAGGGGTAGACCAGAAACGGCGCCGTCGGATCAGCCCACGGAACCCCCAGACGCGGTCGTGTCACGTGCTGGTCTCGGAGAGTACGGGAGTGACCCCGTTCCCCCGAGCGTGGTCGCGCCCTGCCACCGGACGCAGCACTCGCTGGATATGGGGGTGCTGACGTCACCCGGCGGTCCGGTGCGGCCGCGTGTTCTCCTGCCGCAGTACGCGTACGTCGCACACGGCCGCAGCGAACGCCTCGGGACGTTCCTGGGGGAGGTTGTGACCGGCGCCGGCCACCTTGCGGTGCAGACGGAGTCCGGTGAAGTGCCGGGCCGTCGCGGAGCCGTCCGTAGCGGGAAAGTTGCCGTCGGCCAGGCCGTCGAGGGTGACCGTCGGCACGGGAACGGTCGGGAGGCCGGCGAGACGCGCCTCGAGCTTCGCGTACGCATCCGCGCCGGGCGCGAAGCCCAGTCGGTGCCGGTAGGAGTGGACCACGACCTCGGTGTAGTCGGGGTTGGCGAAGGCCCTCGCGGTCCGATCCAGGTCACGCGCGTGGAAGGCCCACTCGGGGGAGTTGCGTTCCCAGATGACCCGGGCGACCTCGCGGGGGTCGGCGGCCAGACCGGTACGGCCCCGTTCGGTGAGGAAGTAGTAGAAGTACCAGAAGCCCGCCTCGCGTTCGGGCGGGAGGGGCCGCGTCGCGGCGCCGATGTCCTGGATGAGATAGCCGTTCACCGAGACGAGGCCGAGGACGCGTTCGGGCCACAGGGCCGCGGCGACGCAGGCGGCGCGCCCTCCCCAGTCGTAGCCCGCGAGGTAGGCCCGTTCGATGCCCAGTGCGTCCATGAGGGCGAGGACGTCGGCGCCAAGCGCCGCCTGTTGCCCGGAGCGGGGAGTCGACGGCGACAGGAAGACCGTGGGGCCGTGGCCCCGCAGGTAGGGGACCACGACGTGGAAACCGTGTCCCGCCAGCAGCGGGGCCACGTCCACGTAGCTGTGGACGTCGTAGGGGAAGCCGTGCAGGAGCAGGACGGTGTCACCGTCCTCGGGGCCCGCCTCGTGGTAAGCGACGTCCAGGACGTCCGTCCGCACGCGTCGGAGGGGGAAGAGTGTCCGGCGTTCTCGCATGGTGATCCTCTGTGCTCCGCGTCAGGGGGACAGTCTGGAAACCTCGCCGCACAGCTCCTCGGGAACGGCGAGGTTACGGACCACAGACCGCATACCCATCAGAAGTGTGACAAGGAGGTCGGCACCAGAAGCGAGCGAGGGACGTCGAGCCTTGATACCCCGACGAGCACGGGCTGTGGCCCGCATGGTGAGGAAGCACCGCGCCGCGTCCGACCACCACCGGGCCTTCGGACGCCGTCTCTCGACCGTTCTACCCGCTCATCCGAATCGGCGCGTCCGCCCACGGGCGCACCGGGTCGGTGAGCGAGGGCGGTTGCGGCGGCCGACTGGGTGTGCACCCACCGTCGGGCCGTGCACAGCCCGGCGGCCCTGCTACGGACGGTCACCGTCCGGTGGTCGTCAATGTCGTCCAGCAGCGCCTCGACACCTCACGGCGACGGCAGGCGACGACACCGCCACGCACTGTCGCGTCGTGCGGGCGTTCCCCGGCGCCGCGCGAGGCGGCGACCTGGAGGCTCTGGAGCGGACCCTGCTGCGTGACGCGTCGACCCCCCAGCCGAACGGGCACCCGCGGCGGTGCACCGCGCGGTACCCGGCGGGGGCCCACGCCCAGCCACGTCCGAAGCCAAGAGGAAAGCTGCTGGTGGCGGCTTCAGGAGGACGCGCGCCGACGTTCGCAGCGCGGGACGCGCGACACCCGCAGGAGTAGGCTCGCCGTTGTCACTGCCTTCTGGCCCAGTGCGGGGTGCATGGTGCTCGGTCGCAGCCGTGATCGCCAGACCGTGGAACAATTGGCGGCGCAAGTACGGGACGGCCGTAGCGCCGCCCTTGTGGTGCGGGGAGAGGCAGGCATCGGCAAGACCGCACTCCTCGACTACCTGGCGGCCCACGCGCAGGGCTGCCGCACGGTTCGTGCCGCGGGCAGCGAGGCCGAGATGGAGCTGCCGTTCGCCGGCCTCCACCAGCTCTGCGCCCCCCTGCTCGACGACGCCGGCCAGCTCTCCACCCCCCAGCGCGAAGCACTCGACGTGGCCTTCGGTCTCGTCACCGGGCCCGCCCCGAACGCGTTCCTCCTGGGTCTGGCGACCCTGAACACGGTCGCGGAGGCGGCCCGGGAGAGACCGCTGATCTGCCTGGTGGACGACGCACAGTGGCTCGACCGCGCGTCCGTGCAGGTGCTCGGGTTCGTCGCACGGCGCCTGCAAGCGGAATCGGTCGGTCTCGTCTTCGCCGTGCGGGACTCTGACACCGAGCGGCTGCTCGAGGGGCTGCCGACGCTGACGCTCGAAGGGCTGCCGGAGGACGAAGCCCTGGCCCTGCTGCGTTCGGTGATACCCGGACCGATCGACGCGCACGTCCGCAGCCGGATCCTCGCCGAAGCCCGGGGCAATCCGCTCGCTCTGATGGAGCTGCCGCGCGGCATCACCATGGCGGATCTGGGCGGCGGCTTCCCCCGCAGAGCGTCCCGGCCTTCGGCGAGCCGCATCGAGGAGAGCTTCCGGGACCGGATCGGGTCCCTGCCGCCCGCCACCCGGCGCCTGCTGCTCCTCGCGGCGGCCGAACCGCTCGGCGACGTCACCCTGCTGCGTCGAGGAGCGGAGCGGCTCGGCATCTCCATGGACGCGGCGTCACCGGCCCTGGCACTCGGACTGATCGAGATCGGCGGCCGGGTCCGCTTCCGTCATCCGCTCGTGCGCTCGGCCTGCTACGACCACGCGAGCGAGTACGACCGCACCGAGGTCCACCGCGCCCTGGCCGAGGTCACCGACCCGGTGCGGGACGCGGACCGCCGGGCCTGGCACCGCGCCCTGGCCACCGTGCTCCCCGACGAGGAGGTGGCCGCCGAACTGGTGCGGTGCGCCGACCGGGCGCGCGCGAGGGGCGGGCTGGCCGCGGCGGCAGCCTTCTTCGAACGCGCCACGGAGCTGACCCCGGACCGTAGGACGCGGAGCGCGCGTGCCCTGACGGCCGCCGAGGCGGCATTCGACGCGGCATCGGTCGACTCCGCCTATCACCTGGCCAGAGCGGCGGAGGCCGGCCCCCTCGACCCTCTCCAGTCTGCCCGGGTGCGGCGGTTGCACGCGCGGATCGTCTTCGTTCGCAGCCGCGGCAGCGAGGCCGCCCCGCTCTTCCTGGAGGCAGCCGACCGCCTGGCACCGCTCGACGCGGAGCTGACCCGCGAAGCGTGTCTCGAGGCCTTGGCGGCGGCGATCTTCGCCGGCCGGCTGGGCGGCGCGACAACCGTCCGGGAGGCGGCGGACTTCGCCCAGGCCGCTCCTCGCGCGCCCGGCCGGCCCAGCCGCGTGGACCACATCCTGGAGGGGGTCTCGACGCGGTTCACGGCCGGTTACGCCGCCGCAGTGGAACCGCTCAGGGGTGCTCTGCGGGCCTTCCAGCGGGAAGCCGGCGGCGGACACGTGGACACCGTCCGCTGGCTGTGGCTGGCCTGCCCCGTGGCTCCCGAGCCCATCGCGCCGGAGCTGTGGGACGACGAGGCGTGGCACGACCTGGCGGACAGTGCCGTCAGGCTGGCCCGCGGCACCGGCGCGCTCGCGTCGCTCCCCGTCGCGCTCACCTACCGGGCAGGCGTGCACCTTCAGGCCGGTGAGTTCGCCGATGCGTCCGCCCTGATCGACGAGGCGAACGCGCTGAACACGGCCACCGGCAACACCCCGCCGGACTACACGTCCCTGTTGCTGGTCGCCTGGCGCGACGACGAGCACCAGGCGAAGAAGGCGATCGACGAGGCGGCTCGGACGGCGACCGACAAGGGCCAAGGACGGGCCCTCGGTCTGGCTCACCATGCGACGGCCGTCCTGTACAACGGCCTGTCCCGGTACGGTGCCGCGCTTGCCGGTGCCCAGCGCGCCTGCGCGTACGAGGACTTCGGCTTCTTCGGCTGGTACCTCGTCGAGCTGGTGGAGGCGGGCGCGCGCAGCGGTGCGCAGGAAGCCGCGCACGACGCGCTGGACCGGCTCACCGAGACGACGGAGGCCGCCGGGACGAACTGGGCGCTGGGGGTGCAGGCGCGTTCCCGTGCGTTGCTGGAGAAGGAAAGAGACGCCGAGAAGTCCTACCGGGAGGCCGTCGACCGGCTGGGCCGCACCCGACTACGGGTGGAACTGGCCCGCGCGCACCTGGTGTACGGGGAGTGGCTGCGGCGGGAGAACCGAAAGGGCGACGCCCGGGAACAGCTACGGACGGCCTGCGACATGTTCACCGACTTCGGCGCAAGCGGGTACGCGGCCCGTGCCGCCGCTGAGTTGCAGGCCACCGGGGAGACAGTGGTGCGGCGCGGCACGGCGGCCGGTGCGGCCCTGACCCCGCAGGAGGCGCACATCGCGGGGCTCGCCCGGGACGGGCTGACCAATCCGGAGATCGGTGCGCAGCTGTTCCTCAGCCCGCACACGGTCGAGTGGCACCTGCGCAAGGTGTTCGCCAAGCTCGGGATCAGTTCCAGACGGCAACTGCGCACGGTGCTCGCCGAACGGCCGACGACGACACCCGGCTGAACGGGGAGCCCGCACGGAGGCACAGGTCAGGGACCGGACCGGCAAGCCTCGCCCGAGTCGCCAGCCCGCCGGACGACGCGACCGCGTGCGGCAGGAACGCCGCACCGCCGACGGAACCCAGCGGCTCCTGTCCGCCTTGCGCGGCGTCCGGGACCAGATCACGGGCACCGACAACCAGCCCACCGCAGGGTCGTCACAGAACGAGGGGCCGTCCAGTCAAACAGGGTGAAGAGACTACGGACCACGTGCGTCGCTGATCCCACGTCGATCCCTCGCGGCTCACGACGCAGCCGGAACGGAGACGAGATCATGCTGCTCGAAATGGACCCTCCGGGGCTTGAGGCCATTTCCGGTCCCGAGTTCGCGGAACAGACCGGCCCGACGGGCGACGGCACAGGACGGATGGCGAGCGGTCCGAGGACGGGCAGCCGTGCTGACGGCACCCAGTCGGTGACGTGGCTGATCGGAGTGCCTTTCCGTGCTCAAGGCTCCCGCCTCGTCTGGATGTACTACGTGGTGGACGGGGCCCGCGACGATGCGCAAGCGGTGCACGCGGCGATGGAACGTGCCTACAGCGCGAAGAAGGGGCAGGCCCGCGGAGCCATGGGCGCGTCGACGGAGCCCCTCAAGATCCAGCGAATCCTGCGGGACGCCATTGGCCGGGTCACTCTGGACGCCGGACAGCTGAACCACGACCAGCGTGATCGGTCCGACGAGTGATGATCACAGACCCTCGTGGTACTGCCGAACGCAACGTCTTCCTGGCCGGGCGGACCGGCCTGCGCCGGTCCGCCGCTGAGCGGGCTCCGCCCAACCCCTCAGACTGACGGAACCGGCAGCGATGCCGAGACTCAGTAGTCCCAGACCGTCGGCACGAAACGGAAGGCGTTGCCGGCGGTCGCCACGTGGCAGACGGACGGGAACGGCAGGTGACTGGCCATCAGGTGCTCACCGCTCGCCGCCATCTCCTTCAACAGACGCATCCGGACCCGAGCCGATTCCTCGGGGTCGTGTTCGAAACCGTTGTACCAGCCGGGCTGGTCGAACCCGCACTGGAACACAGCGTCGCCGGCGAAGGTGAGCCGCTCTCCACCCGACTCCAGGCGGACGATGCTGTGACCGGGAGTGTGACCGCCGGTGCGCTCGATCAGTACACCGGGCGCCACCTCGAACTCGGTCTCGAAGGGGCGCAACTGGCCGCGGTAGACATCCAGGAACCGCGCGGCGGTCGTGACGAGCGTCTCGGGCACCGGCGCCGGCATGGCCGTGCGGGAGAAGTCGGGCGCCTGCCAGAACTCGGCTTCGGCGGCGGCCAGGTGGACCCGGAGGTCCTTGCGCAGGCGGCCCTTCAGACCCTCGACGAGCAGTCCCCCGATGTGGTCCATGTGCAAGTGGGTGAGCACCACGTCGGTCACGGACGCGGGATCGATCCCGGCGGCGTCCAGCCTCATGGCCAACTGCCCGGCCCGGGGGAAGCCCGGGAACTCCGTACCCAGCCCGGAGTCGATGAGGATGGTCCGGTCCCCACTGCGGACCACCGACACGTTCAGCGGGTAGTCGATCACCTCAGGCGGCAGGAAGTTGTCACGGAGCCAGGCCGACAGCTCGGCCTTGTCCGCGTTGGTGGCCAGCGTCGTGGGGTCGATCGCCAGCACCCCGTCACTGATCACCGTGACAGCGATGTCGCCGACCTTCAGCGCGTAGCGCGACGGAACTGCCTCGTCCCTCATCGGTGCGTCCGGGCGTGCGACGTTGATCTGACTCATGTGGTCGTCCTTCGGAAAGCGTCGACAGAAGTCATCGACGAAGTGACGAGGTCACTCCGTCCTCTTCTCTCCACGACAATCCACGATCGGTACTTGTGACGACCCATCACATAACCCACACGATCGCGCGAAAGTCGCCGCCACGACCTCACATGGCGATCACACGGTCGTCGTGAGCGGGACTGTCAGAGAACGGCGCGGCCTTCGTCGTCCGGTGCTCGGCCTGGAGGTTCGCGACGCGCGTCCGGGGTGGGGGTGTCGGTGAAAGTGGTCACCGACTGCGCGGAGGTCGAGAACCCCGTCCTGTTCCTGACCACGATCACCACCCGCCTGGCACATCAGCTGCCACGGCTGACCCGGTCACCCACGCACACGAGCCGGCCGCCTGCCGCGTTCCGCAACGCGGCCATCTCCGCCTCGTCCGTAGCCGAGTCCGTAGTCTTCCTGTGCACTACGAATCGTGCGCATGCGGACCATGCCCTGGTAACTGCTGCCGCGCGCGGAGTGCTCGCCAGGGCGCACATCCGAGGGGTGCGTCGGCGTTCGGCATCAACCGCGCCGCATGGCCTCCTGCCTGGTCGGCACGGGTGCCACCAGCTCGCCCGTCCGACCCGACGCCCCTGGTTGACCCGGGCGTGCCACTCCGGCGCAGGACTGGCTCAGATGTGGGTGGCGCGGACGGCCTCCAGGTACTGATCGACGTCGTACACGGCGTGGGAGATGGCCGGGTAGCGTTTGATCATCGCGTCGTAGGCCTCAGGTCCCGCGTCCGAGGCGGTGGCGTCCCTGAACATGGTCACGTGGTACCCGCGTTCCATGCAGCTACGGGCCGTGGACTCGACGCACATGGTGCCGATCATCCCGGCGATGGCGATGTATTCCACCCCATGCTGGCGGAGCTGCACGTCAAGGTCGGTCGTGGCCAGGACGTCGATGTTCTTGTGCGGCGCGATGACGATCTCTCCCCGGGCGGGAGAGAGGTCCGGGTGGAACTCCGCGCCCCAGCTGCCCTCCTCGAACATGCGGTTCTCGAACATCACCTGGTGGATGCCGGCCGGGCGCTTCCAGGTGGTGTAGTCCTCCTCGGTGTACGACATGGGGGCGAAGAACACCGGGAGGCCCAGTTCGCGCGCCCCGGCCAGCAGCCGCTTCAGGTTGTGGAAGGTGCCGATCCGGTCGAACTCCGCCTGGTAGAACGGATATCCCTTCCCGTCCGCGTGGAATACCTCGTTCGTTGTGTCGATGAGGAGCAGCCCGATCCGGCCCGCTTCGTACGGTGTGCTGTTCATGGCGAGGCGCTTTCGACGGTGTTGTGAGGCTTTTACCCGATGACCGACAGGGCGCCCGGAGTGTTACACACCGGGGTGCCGGAACCCGTTCCCCGCACACTGCGACATCCGCCAGGGGAGTCCATCTCCGTCCAACTCCACGGCGAGCACGCTGCCGTGTGGGGCGAGGTCCGACGGCGCGGGCGGGTCGATCCATAGGTCCCCGGGGACGTCGTGCAGACCACCGGTGCGCCGGTGGGCGAGTTCCGTCCCGGTTCCCAGGACGGTGACCCGGCGTACTGGCTTTCACAGGCCGCGCACGGAGAAGACCGCTTCACTCGGAGGGGCGAAGCAGACCAGGCAAGGAGTACGGCGGTCGGGGCCAGGGTGCTCGGTCCGTAGTGGTGCCCGGGCGGCAGACCCGCGACGCTGCCGTGGTCGGCTGCGGAGTGACGCCGTATCCACTCTCCGAGCCGTTCGAGCCGTCGAGCCTGCTCCGGAGCCACGGTGCCGTCGGCACGCGGGCCGGTAACGAGCAGAAGGTTTCCCCCCATGCCGATCGTTTCGGCGAAGTACCGGACGAGTGGGCCCCGCGGTCTTGTGGTGTCCTAGAAGCCGGTGACCTGTGTGGTCGGCCGTCCGGAGAGGACGCGGGCGGTCATCCAGATGGTCAGGTGGACGATCGAGTCGTTGAGGTCTGCGGCCGCGCCAGACTACGGGACGTTGATCAGCATCTTCATGGGTACCTCCCGGGAAGCTCTCACAGGTGGCCAGGCGACCTGCGTCGGTGCTGTTCAGAGTGGGTACGGGCCAACGATCGCACGCGGGGCGCCGAGAAGTCCCGCTGTCGGAAGTATCGGTCCTGCGGGAGCGCGGGTCATCTGCGCGGGCGTGCCGGTGTCCCGCGGGACGCGAGTCGCGCACCCGGCACGGTCCCGCGTCGGCGCGTCAGAACGCCGGGTCCGCGCCGGCCCGGTGCGCGGCGAGCAGCCCGCCCGGCCAGCTCGACGGCGGGGCCTTCTCCGGCTGCCGGAGCGCCTGCGCGACGACCGCGCCGCTCAGCACGGCTTCGACGTCCATGCGCGGGAAGGCGGCGAGGGCGGCGGTCAGGGACTCCTCGTCGCCGGGCGGGATCAGGTCGGTCCGCCCGAAGTCGGCCAGGACGCCCTCCCGGACGAGGCGGGGCAGGTGCCCCATCCGCTCGGCGATCCCCGGCGAGGTGTGCAGCGCGATCGCCTCCCACACGCTCTGGACGAGCGGACGCGGCCAGTCGTGCTCCGCGAGGAACGCCCGCGCGGCGTCGGCGCCCTCCACCTCGAACCGCTGCGGCCCGTCGTAGACGTCGGCCGTGCCCGCGTCGTGGAACAGGCAGGCCACGGCGAGGGCTTCGCGTTCGAGACCGTCGACGCCCTGCGGCCGGCCGATGTGGTCGGCGAGCAGCCACACCCGGACGCTGTGCTGCAGGACGGGCGGGGCGAGCACCTCGTTCACCTGCGCGTACGCGGCGTCCGCGACGGCTCCGGGGAAGGTGATCCGCATGGCGGGGCCTCCTGTTCATCGTGAGGCGAGGCATGGACGGGCAAGGCCCTCAGGACGATGGTCCCAGGTGCCGCCCCAGGTCGCGTTCGACGCCGTCCGGCTGCTGCAGCCCGGCGTCGAACAGCCGCTTGACACGGGCGCTGTTCTCCGGGCGCCCGGAGGTCCGGAAGAACGCGGCCAGAGACGCGGCGAACTCCTCCACGGGCGGCTCGGTGACCGCGTCGACCAGGGCCTTCGCCTGCCGCACCGCCACCTTGTCGAAACCGGCGACGCGGCGTGCGAAACCGTCCACGAAGTCCTCCAGCCGGTCCTCCGGCAGCACGCGGTTGACATAGCCGTACCGCGCCGCGAGGTCGGCGGGGAAGTCGTCGGCTCCCAGCAGGACCTCGAGGGCGCGGCCCCGGCCGAGCAGCCGGGCCAGCCGCCCGGAGGGGTTCCCGCCGGGCACCGAGCCGATGCCGACCTCGAAGTGCCCGAGGACGGCGCCCGGACCCGCGAACCGGACGTCGGTCGCCAGGACGAACTCGCTTCCGGCGCCCCGTGTGCGGCCGGCGATCTCGCTGACGGTGAGAGCGGGCACCCGCGCGAGCCGGTACAGGTTGTCGGCGTAGGGGTGCAGTCCGGAGGCGGCCGGGCTCATGGCGGCCACCCGGGCGGTGTCGGCCAGCATGTCCCAGTGCGCCATGAAGAAGTCCGGCCGGGCGCTGCGGAAGACGACGACCGTGAGGTCGGGGGCCTCCTCGATACGGGTGATCAGCTCCGCGAGCTGATCGAGGGTGTCGGCGTCGATCAGGTTGATCGCTCCGTTGGAGAAGGTCACCCGCCAGTAGGACGGGCTGACCTCCTGCACGTCGAACTGCGCGGCGGCGCTCATGGACCGGTCCTTGCGTGAGGGGGCATCGCTCGTGACTGTGCCCTTCCGAGGCGCCCCGCCCACACGACGGCACCCACGAGGGTGACACCGGGCGACGAGCGCCCCCCACGGCATTGCTTGACTCGTCAATCAAATGGAGTTACCTTCTCGGTGAGGTTGCTTGACGGAGCAAGTATTTCCGTGGGCCGCCTCACGCCTCACCGCAGACACGCCTCACCGCGTGCACGCAGTACCGCACTCACGCATCACGCATCACGCACGGAAGGTCCCCATGACCAAGATCGGAATCATCATCGGCAGCACGCGCCCGGGCAGGAACGGCGAGGCCGTGGCGCGCTGGGTGCACGAGGTCGCCGCCGAGCGCACCGACGCCCAGTTCGAAGTCGTCGACCTGCTGGACTACAAGCTCCCCGTCCTCGACGAGGCGTACCCGGCGTCCCTCGGCAACTACACCCAGCCCCACACCCAGGCGTTCGCCGAGAAGATCGCCTCGCTGGACGGCTTCGTCATCGTGACGCCGGAGTACAACCGCTCCGTGCCGGGCGCGCTGAAGAACGCGATCGACTTCCTCTACGCCGAGTGGAACAACAAGGCTGTGGGGTTCGTCAGCTACGGCTCGGTCGGCGGCACCCGTGCCGTGGAGCACCTGCGCGGCATCGCGGGCGAGCTCCAGCTGGCCGACGTCCGCTCGCAGGTGGCGCTCTCGCTGTTCACCGACTTCGAGAACTTCACCACCTTCACGCCGGCGCCCGTCCAGCGCGACACCCTGGTGACGACGCTCGACCAGGTGGTGGCCTGGTCGAAGGCGCTGGCCCCGCTGCGGACCGCCGCCTGACGCGACGGCCGCCCCGGCCACCCGTGCGCGCGGTGGTCGGGGCGGCCGGTGCCGTGGACGTCCGGCCGCGGTCAGTCGCCCGCGGCGATGCGCTCCAGGACCCGGGCGGCCGCGGCGATGTCACAGCCCTCGAGGCGGGAGAAGACATGCCGCCGCACGCTCGCGAGGTTGGTCGGCCAGGCCAGCTCCAGACGCTCCCAGCCCGCGTCGGTGAGGACGGCGAGCCAGGCCCGGCCGTCGTCCGGGCACTTCTGGCGGAGCACCAGCGACTGCGCCTCCAGGCGCTTGACCACGCGGGTCACCCCGCTCAGGGAGAGCCCGCACATACGGGCCAGGTCGCTCATCCGCAGCCGGTTCTCCGGAGCTTCGGAGAGATGCACCAGCACGGTGTACTCGGTGCTGGTGATCGGCTGTTCCTTGGCCATGTCGGCGTCGACGACGCGCGGCAGGTACGCCATGACCCGTCCGAGGGCCCGGAGGAACGCTTCCTCGTCCTGATCGAGGGGCTTGATCGCCGTCGTATCTGCCATGAACACAGTGTAATTGGGCACCACGCACGGCTTGCCGCTGACCGGCCCCTCCCCTGGAGGGCCTTCAGAGGACCCTCAGAGGACCTTCAGCAGTTCGGCCGCGAGTGCCGCCGCCGACGCCGGGTTCTGCCCCGTGTAGAGGTTGCGGTCCACCACCGTGTACGGCTTCCACATCTCGCCGCGTACGAAGTCCACGCCGAGCACCTTCAGTTCGTCCTCCAGGAGCCACCGTGCCCGGGAGGCCAGCCCGACGCCGTCCTCCTCGTCGTTGGTGAAGGCGGTCACCCGGTAGCCGGCGAAGGGGGAGACGCCGTGGAGCCGGGTCGAGAGCATGGCGGCCGGCGCGTGGCAGACGACGGCCAGCGGCTTGCCCGAGGCGAGGGCCGCGGTCAGCATCCGTCCGGCGTCGGGGTCCTCCCAGAGGTCCTCCATCGGGCCGTGGCCGCCCGGGAAGTAGACGGCGTCGTAGTCCTCCAGCCGCGCGACGGCCAGCTGCAGCGGCCGGCGCATCTCCTCCGCGGAACGGATGATCCCCTCCAGTTCCAGCGCGGTGTCCGCGCCGCCCGCCATGTCGGGGCGCAGGCTCATCATGTCGACGGTCGGGACCACACCGCGGGGGGTCGCCACCGTGACCCGGTGGCCGGCGTCCGTGAACGCCTTGTAGGGGGCCGCGAACTCCTCGGCCCAGTAGCCGGTCGCGTGCCTCGTCCCGTCCTTGAGCGTCCAGTAGGAGGCCCCGGTCATCACGAAAAGCAGCTTCGCGCTCATGGTCGCTCCCGTCGTCGCGGCAGGCTGCGGAGAGGGGGTGCTCGCCACGCCCGCGGACGGGGCCATGGCCGCGATCCCCACGGCCCCATGCTGCTCCCCTTCCCTCTGGGTCGCACCCGCGGACGCCCGGCACTCCCGCCGGCCGTCCCCGGGCCGAGGGCCGTCAGGGGCGCAGATCCACCCAGGAGCCGTGCGGGGCGGTCCGCAGCAGCGAGGACAGTCCGGCCTCGTGGAAGGCCAGTTCCAGGTCGGTGAACCCCTCGGAGAAGTGGGCCCAGCCGTCGTAGTGGGCCGGCACGATCACGCCGGCTCCGAGGACGGCCGCCGCGGCGGCGGCCCGCCGGCTGTCGAGGGACAGGGGACGCCCGTCGAACTTCGCCGGCACCCGGGCCGCTCCGGCGTGCAGCAGGGCGGCGGCGATGTCGGGGACGCGGCGGGAGATCTCCGCCACGACCCGGATCGAGGCGTTGTCGCCGCTGACGTACAGCGTGGGCAGCCCCTGGCCGGACAGGACGAAGCCGGTGACCTCGCAGTTGACGTTACCGTCGGCGTCGCGTTCGGCGTCGTCGGGGCCGTGCGTCGCGGGTACCGCGAGCACGGTGAGGTCGCCCTCGCCGTCGGCGCGGGGCAGGGAGTGGCTGGTCCAGGGGGCGAGGCCGAGCGCCGGCGAGCCGAGCCGGGCGGCGGTGACGGGCCCGGTCAGGACCAGCGGGGCGGTCAGCGCGAACGCGCGGCCCCGCTCGTCGAGGTTGTCCGGGTGCAGATCGTGGCTGACCAGGACGAGGTCCACCGGGCCCACCGCGTCCTCGGTCCGGGCCGGCCCCGCCGTCTTGGTGAGGTATCCGTGCGGGCCCGCCTCGTCGAAGGTCGGGTCGCTCACGATCCGCAGACCGCCCATGTCGATGACGGCGGTCGGCCCGCCCAGGACGGCGACCGCGCAGTCCTGGCGAGCGAGTGGCGTGGTCGTCATGGCGACTCCGTCCGGTGATCGGGCACGTGGTGCCGAGAGATGCCTGTCGGAAAACGATCGTGACGTCAGGGAATCTACGGCACCACCGGCGGCCCGTGTTCAGCCGTCCCGCCGCGCGCCCGGCCCGGCGCCAGGGCCTTCACGGCGTCGCCCACCGCGGTGATCTGCTCCGGCGTGAGCGGGGCGACGAACAGCTCGCGGATCGCGAGCAGGTGGGGGAGCGCCGCCGCCCGGAACGCCCGGGCGCCCTCGTCGGTGAGTACCACTTCGGCGCCGCGGCTGTCGGTGGCGCACTCCTCACGCCGTACCAGCCCGCGGCGCTCCATGCGTCCCAGCTGATGGGAGAGGCGGCTGCGCTCCCAGCCGAGGGTCAGCGCCAGCGCGGAGGGTCGCAGTCGCCCGCCGTCCGCCTCGCTCAGCGCCAGCAGGGTGGCGTAGTCGCCGGGGGAGAGCGAGGAGTCCTTCTGCAGGCGTGCGGCCAGCTCGGTGCGGAGCGCCTGCGCGGTCTCGATGAAGTCCCGCCAGATCCGCAGCTCTTCGGTCGTCGGGTAGGCCCGGCGTCTGCCGCTCATGCCGCCTCCTTTCGTTTGACGAGTCAAGTATGCCGAGCAATACTTGACGTGTCAAGCAAAACGACGGCCGTGCGCCGTGCTCGCGCGGACCACTCATCCAGGAGCCCTCATGTCCCACCCGAACGACTCCCACCGGAACGACCCGTCCGCGCTCGTCCTCGGCCTCGACACGTTCGGTGACGTGCCCGTGGACGACTCCGGCGTCCTGCTCACCGACGCCGCGGCCATCCGGCAGGTCGTCGACGAGGCCGTCCTGGCCGACGGCCTCGGCGTCGACGTGCTCGCCGTGGGGGAGCACCACCGCCCCGAGTGGGCCGTGTCGACCCCGGAGACCGTGCTCGCCGGCATCGCCACCCGCACCAGCCGCATCCGCCTGTCCTCCGGGGTGACCGTCCTGAGCTCCGACGACCCGGTCCGGGTCTTCCAGCGGTTCGCCACGGTCGACGCGCTGTCCGGCGGGCGCGCCGAGGTCATCCTCGGCCGCGGCTCGTCCACCGAGTCGTTCCCGCTCTTCGGCTTCGACCTCGCCGACTACGAGGTGCTGTTCGAGGAGAAGCTCGACCTGTTCGTGCGTCTCCTCCAGGAGCGGCCCGTCACCTGGGAGGGCACGGTGCGGCCCCCGCTCAGGGACGCCCAGGTCCTGCCCCGGACCGAGTCCGGGCGCCTCACCACCTGGGTCGGCGTCGGCGGCTCGCCCCAGTCCGTCCTGCGCACCGCCCGCCACGGCCTCGCGATGATGCTCGCGATCATCGGCGGCCCCCCGGAGCGCTTCGCCCCGTACGTGGACCTCTACCGGCGCGCCACGGACCAGCTCGGCACCCCGGCCCACCCGGTCGGCATGCACTCGCCCGGCTTCGTCGCCGACACCGACGAGGAGGCGCGGGAGACGTACTGGCGGCCGTACCGGGAGATCCGCGACCGCATCGGCGCCCAGCGCGGCTGGCCCCCGCTGCGGCGCGCCGAGTACGAGGCCGAGATCGAGCGCGGCTCCCTGTACATCGGCTCGCCCGAGACGGTCGCCCGCAAGATGGCCGCCACCGTCCGCTCGCTCGGCGTCGGCCGGTTCGACCTCCTCTACACCGCCGGGGCGCTGCCCGTCAGCGCCCGGCTCCGCGCGGTCGAGCTGTACGGCACCAAGGTGATCCCGATGGTCCGCGACCTGCTGGCCGGCTGACCCGGACGGAACGGAAGGAGATCCGATGGACACGGACATACGCACGATCGGCATCCTGGGCGCAGGCAAGCTCGGCACCGTACTGGCCCGGCTCGCCCTCGCCGCGGGCCACCACGTACTGATCTCGGGGTCGGGCGAGCCCGGCGCCATCGCCCTCACCGTGGACGTCCTCGCGCCCGGCGCGGTCCCGGTCACCGCCGCCGAGGCCGCCGAGGCCGCCGACGTGGTGATCCTGGCCCTGCCCCTGGGCCGGTACCGGAGCCTCCCGGTGGAGGCGCTGCGGGGCAGGCTGGTGATCGACGCCATGAACTACTGGTGGGAGGTCGACGGCGTACGCGAGGAGTTCGCCGACCCGCGCCGCTCCACCAGCGAACTGGTCCAGGCGTTCCTGTCGGACTCGCGCGTCGTCAAGGCGTTCAACCACATGGGCTATCACGACCTGGAGGGCGGGGCCCGGCCCGCCGGTGCCGACGACCGCACGGCGATCGCGGTCGCCGGTGACCGCCCCGAGGACCGGGCCGTGGTGGCCCGGCTGGTCGGGAGCCTCGGCTTCGACCCGGTCCTGGCGGGGGCCCTCGCCGACGGGGTGCGGCTCCAGCCGGGCACCGAGCCCTTCGGCGCGTATGTCGGGGCCCGCGAACTGCGCGCCATGCTCGACCGGTTCCCGCGGACCGAGCTGGGCCGCGCCGTGAGCCGGGCCCGCGCCGCAGCGCGGGCGGCGTCCGGCGAGGCGACCTGACGCCGGGACCCGTCCCGGGAATGAATCGGCGAGGGCCGGGGTTCCGCATATTGCTTGACTCGTCAAGCAAATGTCGGAGGGCTGCGAGCCCCCGCATCACCCACCGCGTGGCGCATCCCCGCCCACGCGTCTCACACCTAGGAGCAGTGCCATGGGAACACTCGACGGCAAGGTGGCGCTCATCACCGGCACCGCGGGCGGCATGGGCCGGGTGGCGGCCCAGATCTTCGCCCGCGAGGGCGCCCGTATCGTCGGCACCGACATCCAGGCCGCCGCCGACGCGGAGACGGTCGAACTCGTCCGCCGCGCGGGCGGCGAGATGACGAGCATCGCCCCGGTCGACCTCACCGACGCGGACGACGTGCGGCGACTCGCCGACGAGGCCGCCGCGGCCTACGGCGGACTCGACGTGATCTACAACAACGCGGCCATGCAGCGCTTCGGCCCGATGCCCGACTTCCCGGTGCAGGACTGGCACGCGACCATCGCCGGCGAACTCGACATCCCCTTCCTGGTGTCGAAGTTCACCTGGCCCCACCTGGTCCGGCGCGGCGGCGGCGTCATCATCAACGTCGCCTCGGAGGCCGGTCTCATCGCCGGTGCCACCCCTCCGATGGTCGCCCACACCGCCGCCAACGCCGGTGTCATCGGCATGACCCGGCAACTCGCGCTGGAAGGGGCCCCGCACGGCATCCGCGCGGTGGCGATCAGCCCCGGCCCGGTGCTCACCCCCGCCAGCGACCGGGACCTCGGGGACGACCAGGCCGCGCGGGACGCGATCACCAGCAAGACGCTCCTCAAGCGGTTCGCCCGCCCCGAGGAGATCGTCGAACTCGCCGCGTTCCTCGCCTCGGACCGGGCGGCCTACATCACCGGCGCCGACTACGCCGTCGACGGCGGCGCGAGCGCCTGGTGACCCACGCGGTCCCCGCGCCCGCGACGGTCTCGAACCCGTTCCGGGCGCGGGCCGGGGCGCGCGGCCGGTGTCAAGTGGTGGCGGCCGGTCGGGCGATATAGCTTCGGAGAGACCGCCACGGGCCGGCGGACCCCGGCGCGACCGACCGGTCGCCGGCCCCCGGGACCACCTGCCGGGAAGGTACGCGCATGAAGGTGGAAGGGTCTGTCGCGTTCGTCACCGGGGCCAACCGCGGGCTCGGGGAGCAGTTCGTCCGGGCGCTGTTCGACGCCGGAGCCGCCAAGGTCTACGCCGGGGCCCGCGATCCCGCGAAGGTCGCCGTGCCGGAGGCCGAACCCGTCGCCGTGGACATCACCGACCACGAGTCGGTCCGCGCCGCGGCGGATCTCGCCGAGGACGTCACCCTCCTGATCAACAACGCCGGTTCCACGACCCGGGCGCACATCCTCACCACGGAACTGGACTCGTTCCGCACGGAGTTCGAGACCCATGTGCTCGGCACGCTCGCCATGAGCCGCGCCTTCGCCCCCGTCCTCGCCCGCAACGGCGGCGGCGCCCTCGTCAACGTCCTGTCCGTGCTGTCCTGGGTGTCGATCGTCCCCAGCGCCGGATACGCCGCCGCGAAGTCCGCCGAGTGGTCGGTGACCAACGCCCTGCGGCTGGCCCTCGCCGACCAGGGGACCCAGGTCACCGCCCTGCATGTCAGCTACCTCGCCACGGACATGGCCGCGGCCGTCCCCGGTCCGAAGGCCGACCCCGCCGTGGTGGCCCGCGCGACGCTGGAGGGCGTCGACGCCGGGCTGCACGAGGTGCTCGCCGACGACGTCAGCCGGCGCGTGCAGGGCGTGCTGTCCGAGGGGACCGAGGCGCTGTACCCGCAGCTGCGCGGCGGCCCGTCCCTGCTCTGACCCCGCCCCGCGCGCCACCCGGGACGCCGCGCGGGACGTTCGGCCCATGGGCGGCACAGCCGTGAGAGGACGACGATCGGCGGGTACGCATGAGCGGACCCCGCCGGACGCGGGACCGCCGTGACAGGGAGGTGAGGAGGCCGTGGGCCTCACGATCCACGACGCCGGCCCGGCAGAGGGCCACCCGGACGGCCCACCGGCACCGCCCTGCGGGGCGGCCCGCCCTGCCCTGCCCCTCACCCGTCCGGGGCACCGGCCATGACCGCACCCGCTTCCGAGGGGTCCCTCGCCCCCATCCTGCGGGGCGTGGGCGCCGTCGTCTTCGACACCGACGGGGTGATCACCGACTCGGCCAAGGTGCACGCGGCGGCCTGGAAGGTGGCCTTCGACGACTTCCTGCGCGCCCATCCGCCCGCCGACCCCGCGGCCCGCCGCCCGTTCGACGTACGGGACGACTATCTGCGCCACGTGGACGGCAGATCCCGGCTCGACGGGGCCGCCGCCTTCCTCGCCGCGCGCGGCGTCGACGCCACGCCCGAGACCGTGCGGGAGGTCGCCGCGGCCAAGGAGCGCCTGTTCACCGACCGGCTCCGTGAGCAGGGCGTCGACGCCTACCCGGGGACCGTACGGCTGGTGCGGGAGCTGCGGGCGGCGGGCGTGCCCCGGGCCGCCGCCTCCGCGTCCCGGCACGCCGGGGAACTGCTGGACCGCGCCGGGGTGCTCGACCTGTTCGACGCACTCGTGGACGGCGGAGAGGCGGCCCGGCTGGGCCTCGCCGGCAAACCGGAGCCCGACCTGTTCCTGGAGGCGGCCGGCCGGCTCGGCGTGCCCGCCGGGCGGTCCGCCGTCGTCGAGGACGCCCTGGCGGGCGTCGAGGCGGGGCGGCGCGGCGGCTTCGCCCTGGTCGTCGGCGTCGACCGGGCGGCCGGCGCGGACACCGCCGCGCGCCTGTTGCGGCACGGCGCCGACATCGTCGTACGCGACCTCGGGGAACTGTGCGCGGGAGGAGAGCCGAAGTGACGGACGTGGGCCGGGACGCCGAGGTGGACGGCTGGAGCTGGGAGTACGAGGGGTACAAGGCCGCCGACGAACGGCTGCGGGAGTCCCTGTGCACGCTCGGCAACGGCTACTTCGCCACCCGGGGCGCGCTCCCCGAGTGCGACGCCGACGACGTCCACTACCCGGGAACCTATGTGGCGGGCATCTACAACCGCCTCACCTCGGAGGTCTCGGGCCGCGAGGTCGAGAACGAGGACATGGTCAACGTCCCCAACTGGCTTCCGCTGCGCTACCGGCTGCCCGAGGGGGACTGGATCGACCCCGACTCCGCGGACGTGCTGGAGCACCGGCAGGGCCTCGACCTGGCCACGGGCGTGCTGGAGCGGCTGACCCGGTACAGCCTCGGCGGCGGACGCATCCTGACCGTGCGTCAGCGCCGTCTCGTGCACATGGCCGACCCCCATGTCGCCGCGCTGCGGACCGAGTTCACGGGCGAGGGGCTCACCGGTCCGCTGGAGGTGGAGGCGGCCCTGGACGGGGGGGTGACCAACGCGGGCGTACCGCGCTACCGGGACCTCGACGGCCGTCACCTCACCCATGTGCACACCGGCACCTCCGCCCCGGACACCGTCTGGCTGCGCTGCCGCACCCGTACGTCCGACGTCCGGGTCGGCCTCGCCGCCCGGCTGACCGCCGACGCCCCCGTCACCGTCACCGTCCGCCGCGAGACCTCCCGGATCGTCCAGTGCGTCACGCTCGACCTCGCCCCCGGCCGCCCCGCCACCGTCGACAAGACCGTCGCCCTGCACACCTCCCACGACCCGGCCATCAGCGACCCCCTGCACGCCGCCGTCGACCGCGTCGCCCGCGCACCCGGATTCGACGCGCTGTCCGGCACCCACCGCGTCGCCTGGGGCCAGCTGTGGCGGCGCGCCGAACTCGACGTGCCCGGCGAACCGGGCCGCATCCTGCGGCTGCACCTCTTCCACGTCCTGCAGACCCTCTCCCCGCACACCGCCGACCTCGACGTCGGCGTGCCCGCGCGCGGACTGCACGGCGAGGCCTACCGCGGTCATGTCTTCTGGGACGAGCTGTTCGTCCTGCCCTACCTCAACCTGCACTTCCCCGAGGTCTCCCGCGCCCTGCTGCACTACCGTCACCGGCGCCTCGAACAGGCCTGCACCACCGCCGCGCGGGCCGGCCGGCGCGGTGCGATGTACCCGTGGCAGAGCGGCAGCGACGGACGCGAGGAGACCCAGCAGCTCCACCTCAACCCGCGCTCCGGGCGCTGGCTGCCCGACCACTCCTGGCTCCAGCACCACGTCGGCTCGGCGATCGCGTACAACGTGTGGCAGTACTGCGAGGCCAGCGGCGACACGGACTTCCTGCACACCAAGGGCGCCGAGATGCTGCTGCAGATCGCGCGCTTCTGGGCGGACAAGGCCGAGTACGACGACGCCCTGGGCCGGCACCGCATCAAGGGTGTCGTCGGGCCCGACGAGTACCACGAGGCCTACCCGGACGCCGGCACCCCCGGACTCGACGACAACGCCTACACGAACGTCACCGCGGCCTGGGTGCTCGCCCGCACGCTCGACCTCATGGACACCCTGCCCGAGCCGCGCCGCCGGGAACTCGTCGAGCGGACCGCCCTGGACGGCGGGGAGCTGGAACGCTGGCAGGAGGTCTCCCGCACCCTGCACCTCCCCTTCCACGACGGGGTCATCAGCCAGTTCGAGGGCTACGGCGACCTGTCCGAACTGGACTGGCACGGCTACCGGCAGCGGTACGGCGACATCCGGCGGCTCGACCGGATCCTGGAGGCGGAGGGCGACACCGTCAACCGCTACAAGGCGTCCAAGCAGGCCGACGTCCTGATGCTCGGCTACCTGTTCTCACCGTCCGAACTGGGCGCGCTGTTCCGCCGGCTGGGGCACCGGCTGGACGAGGGCGTGTGGCGGCGCACCGTCGAGTACTACCTGCACCGCACCAGTCACGGCTCCACCCTCAGCGGTCTCGTGCACGGCTGGGTGCTCGCCCGGTGCCGGCGCAGCGAGGCGTGGACGTTCGTGCAGGAGGCCCTCCAGGGCGACATCGCCGATGTGCAGGGCGGCACCACCGGCGAGGGCATCCACCTGGGCGCCATGGCCGGCACCCTCGACCTCGTCCAGCGCGGCCTGACCGGTCTGGAGACCCGCGACGGCGCCCTGCGCCTCGACCCGGTACCGCTGCCCGAGCTGTCCTCGTACGGCTTCTCGCTGCGCTACCAGGGCAACTGGGGCGTACGGCTGCGGCTGGAGCGCGGCCTGCTGGAGATCGCGGTGCCGTCCTCCGACATCTCCCCGATCACCATCCGGCTTCCGGACCGCGAGGTCTCCGTCGAGCCCGGCGACAGGGCCCGGCTGGTCCTCCCCGGCTGACGCGCGGGCCTCGTGCGGCCGGGCCTGCGCGACACCGGCCGCGGGGCGACCCTGGAAGAGCGGGGGAGTGGCCCGGAAAGGGGACGACCATGGACGGTGCCGGTCCGGTGGTGGTGGGCGTGGACGGGTCGCCGTCGAGCCTCACGGCGGTGGAGGCCGCCGCCCGCGAGGCCCGCGCGCACGGGGTCGCGCTGCGCGTGGTGCACGCCTTCGGCAGGCCGCCCGCGCGCATCCCGGCCGGCGGCCGCCCCTGGGAGCCCGCCTCCGCCGCCGGGGTGCGCCAGCTCATCGACGGCACGCTCGGCGAGGCCGAGCAGCGCGCCCACGCGGCTGCCCCCGGCGTCGAGGCCGCCCACGAGGTCGTCGTCGGCGACCCCGTCGAGGTGCTGGAGATCGAGTCGCGCACCGCGTCCATGATCGTCGTCGGCAGCCGGGGACTGAGCCGCTTCGGCGCCCTGATGGTGGGGTCCACCGCCGGGCAGCTCGCCGCCCACGCCTCCTGCCCGGTCCTCGTGGTGCGCGGCGACCCCCGACCCGCCGGGCCGGTCCTGCTCGCCGTCGACGGCTCGCCCGCCGCCCGCGGCGCCGTCGAGTTCGCCTTCTCCCAGGCGTCCCGGCACGGCACCGATCTGGTCGCGCTGCACGTCTGGAGCAACCGCACCGAGCGCGCCTACGCCTCACCGGCCGACCCGCCCTTCGTCACCTACGACGAGGGGCGGCTGCACGACGAGGAGGAACGGGTGCTCGCCGAGGCCCTCGGCGGACTGGGCGACCTGTACCCGGACGTGCGGGTCGAGCGCCGGCTGGTGCGCGGCCGGGTCCGGCACACCCTGATCGAGGCCGGCGCGGACGCCGGGCTCCTCGTGGTCGGCGCCCGCGGCCGGGGCGGCTTCACCGGCCTGTTGCTGGGCTCGGTCAGCCAGGCCGTCCTCCACCACGCGCCCTGCCCGGTCGCCGTCGTCCGCCCCCTCTAGAGACCGGCGGCGTGGTCCGGGACGTAGGTGCGCAGCTCACGGGGCGGGCGCTGGTAGCCGGTCGACTCCGGCCGCTCGGGCAGCTCGATCACCGGCGGGGGGACCTCGCCGTAGGGCACGGAGTCCAGCAGATGGGCGATCATGTTGATCCGGGCCCGGCGCTTGTCGTCGCTCTCCACGACGTACCAGGGTGCCTCGGTGATGTCGGTGTGGACCATCATCTCGTCCTTCGCCCGCGAGTAGTCCTCCCAGCGGGTGATCGACTCCAGGTCCATCGGGGACAGCTTCCAGCGCCGCAGCGGGTCCTCCAGACGCCGCCGGAACCGCTCCTGCTGCTCCTCGTCGCTCACCGAGAACCAGTACTTGCGCAGCAGGATGCCGTCCTCCACCAGCATCCGCTCGAACTGCGGGCACTGCCGCAGGAACAGCTCGTACTCCTGCTTGGTGCAGAAGCCCATGACGTGCTCGACGCCCGCGCGGTTGTACCAGCTGCGGTCGAACAGCACGATCTCACCGGCCGCCGGCAGATGCTCGATGTACCGCTGGAAGTACCACTGGGTGCGCTGGCGCTCGGTCGGCCGGGGCAGCGCCGCGATCCGGGCCACCCGGGGGTTGAGATGCTCCGTGACGCGCTTGATGGTGCCGCCCTTGCCCGCCGCGTCCCGGCCCTCGAAGACCACGACCAGCCGGGCCCCCTCGGCCCGCACCCACTCCTGGAGCCTCACCAGCTCCGTCTGCAGCCGCAGCAGCTCCTTCTCGTACGTCTTGCGCCGCAGCTTCCCCGTGTTGTCGCCGGACATGGCGTCTCCCCACTACCCGATCCCGGTCACCCGAACTGCACCGTACTGAGCGGGTCCACCGGGCGCACCCCGGGTACCCCCGGTGCGGTGCACGACGACGGCGCGGACCCCGGGTGTTCCCGGGATCCGCGCCGTGCGACGGACTCTCATCCGGTGCGGTCGCCCTTCGGGCGGCCCCGCTGGTCGGGGGTGCCGTGCGGCGGCGGGCCGAAGGGCTGCGGCGAGGTCGCCGGCGACACCGGGGAGCCCGTGCGGCGCCCGCCGCTCTCGGGGCGCAGGGCCCCCGGATCGCCCGAGGTCGGTTCGGCACCGGCGTGCAGCTGGTCGAGCCGGGCGTCCAGCAGTTCCGTCACCGGGAGGCGGTCGCCGTGGGCGTGCTCGTACGCCAGCAACTCCTCCACCTCCCCGGCGGTCAGCGACCGAACGCGGCTCTGCAGACCGCCGAGCGGCAGATGGTCGTAGTCGGGCAACGGCAGTGCGTGGTGGGAACGGTCGGGCATGGTTCTCACTTCCCTGTGGACGACTGCGTCGGACGGACCGGGCACGCGCCCGGCGTACCCGTCTCCGGCGCCGACGGGACGGGCGTCAGCCCGAGCCGCCGCTGCCGAACGAGCCGCTGCGGCCCTCGTCCCAGCGCGGCCGCCCCTCGGCGGAGCTGCCGCGGGAGGAGACGTTGCCGCCGCCCGGCATCTCGTGCGGGCTCAGGCGCTGGTCGCTCCGGGGCACCTCGTCGGGCTCGCGGTTCTCCCGGATCTCGTGGACCGGGCCGTCCGCGGGCAGCCGCGGCTGTTCCTCGGGGCGGGGGCGGGGCGGTTCCCGGCGCTTGGAGCGCACCCCCAGGGCGAAGGCGCCGATGAGCAGCGCCACGAGGACCAGGCCGACCACGGCCAGTCCGACACCCAGGGCACCCGATGCGGCGATGTCCGTCGATGCGATGTTCATGGCCCGCGGGTACCCCCGGAACCCCGGGCGAACCAGGCCCGGCGCGGGTTTGACGCCGGGCGGGCGGGGCTACCCGGCCCACGTGACATCGACGGCATCGCAGCAAGAACTCGTCCGGTTCCTGGAGGACCGCTTCACCTGCGCGCAGGCCTGCACCGAGTGCGCCCGGGCATGCGCCCTGCGCGCCAGCCTCGTCGACCCGGACGGGGCCGAGGACCACGAACTGCTGCGCCGCAAGGGCATCCTGTGCGCCGAGGTCTGCGACGCGACCTGCCGGATGCTGTCCGACCAGGGTCACTTCGACGCGGACGCCGAGGACACGCTGCGCATGCAGCTGGAGTGGACCCGGACGGTCTGCCTGGAGAGCGCGCATGTCTTCGAGCGGCACCCGGAGGCCGAGGAGACCGCCCTCACCTGCCGCGCGTGCGCCCGCGCCTGCACCGAATTCATGGCGCTGCTCGTCTGAGACCCCCCGCCGGGATCGCGGGCTCTCCTCGCCCTGTGCGGGCGCCGTCCTGCGGGGCGAACTGGAACGCGGCTACCGCTCGGCGGTCATCTTCACCTTCGGCGGCGGCAACAACGGGATCCAGCGCGAGATCATCGCCCGGATCGGGCTGGGGATGCCGCGGGTGCGGCGTTAGCCTGCCGGTATGGGCGATCCCGGGCTGTTCACCCCGCACTCGGTCACCTGGCAGCTGCACGGCGATCCCATGATGTGGGTCGCCGGCATCCGTGCCCTCTACCTCCAGGCGCTGCACCCGCGCGCGGTGCGCGGCGTCCTGCAGAACTCCGACTTCCGCCGGGACGCCTGGGGCCGGCTGCGGCGCACCGCCGACTTCGTCGGCACCACCACCTACGGCACCACCGAGGCCGCGGAGAAGGCCGGCGCCCGGGTCCGGAAGATCCACCGCATGCTCGGTGCCACCGACCCCGACACCGGCGAGCGGTACGGCGTCGACGAGCCCGCGCTGCTGCTGTGGGTGCACTGCGCCGAGATCGACTCCTACCTCCAGGTCGCCCGCCGCTCCGGCTTCCCGCTCACCGACGCGCAGGCCGACCGGTACATCGCCGAACACCGGGTCAGCGCCCGCCTGGTGGGCCTCGACCCCCACGCCGTACCGGGCGACCAGGAGGAGATGGCGGCGTACTTCGAGACCGTGCGGCCCGAGCTGACCTGCGGACCCGAGGCGCGCGTCGTGGACGACTTCCTGCTCCGTCCGCCGACGCACCCCCTCCTCGTCCCGGCGCGCGAGGTGCTGTGGCGGCGCGTGGCCCGGCTCGCGTACGCCGCTCTGCCGCCGTACGCCCACGACCTGTACGGACGTCCGGCCCCGGAACCGGCCGCCGTCACCCGCCGGTTGCGTGCCACGGGCACCGCGCTGCGCTGTGTTCCCGCACGTCTGCGCTGGCAACTCCCGCCCAAACACATCCTGCGCGCCATGGACCGGCTCGGCCCCGGCGCCCGCCCGGCACCGTACAAACTCGGACGATAGCTCGCCATACTGGACGAGCCGGAAGGGCGGACCATACGGGGGGCGAGCGCGGCAGATGGGGGAAAGCAGGCTGATCCAGGGCCGGTACCGGCTGCTCGAACCGATCGGGCGGGGCGGTATGGGCGAGGTCTGGAAGGCACGCGACGAGTCACTGGGCCGGCGCGTCGCCGTCAAGTGCCTCAATCCGCTGGGGCCGCACCACGACCCGTCCTTCATGCGGGTCCTGCGGGAGCGGTTCCGCCGGGAGGCCCGGGTCGCGGCCGCGCTCCAGCACCGCGGGGTCACCGTCGTCCACGACTTCGGCGAGTCCGACGAGGTGCTGTTCCTCGTGATGGAGCTGCTGGAGGGCCGCAACCTCAGCCAGCTCCTTGAGGACAACAAGCACCACCCGCTGCCCGTCGCCGACGTCGTCGACATCGCCGAGCAGGTCGCCGCCGCCCTCGCCTACACCCACCAGCAGGGCATCGTGCACCGCGATCTGAAACCGGCGAACATCATGCGCGTCGCCGACGGCACCGTGAAGATCTGCGACTTCGGCATAGCGCGCCTCGCCCACGACATCGGGTTCACCTCCCGGCTCACCGGCACGAACGTGGCGATGGGCACCCCCCACTACATGTCGCCGGAGCAGATCGGCGGAGAGGACGTCGACCAGCGCAGCGACCTGTACTCCCTGGGCTGCGTGCTGTACGAGATCGCCACCGGCGTCCCGCCGTTCGACCTCGACGACCCCTGGGCGGTCCTCGTCGGCCACCGCGACACCCCGCCCCGGCCGCCGCGCGGCCACCGCGCAGACCTCCCCGAGTACCTGGAGCAGGTCATCCTGGACCTGCTCGCCAAACGCCCCGAGGAACGCCCGCACGACGGACGCGAACTGGGTCGCCGGATCAGCCTCGGCCGCACCACCCCGGCCTACGTCCCCACCGTGGTGACCGCGCGGCCGGCGACCGGGCCCGAGCGGCCCGCCCCCCGCCTGCCGTCCTGGACCCGGGGCATGACCACCGGCCACAAGGCCACCGGCACCGGACCGCGCGGCACACCGCCCGACGCCGCGGCCGGTCTGACCGGCGAATGGATCCCGCGGCCGTCCGGCACCGACCCCGCCCCCACGGCCGCCGCGCTCACCGCGCTGGCCGGACGGCACGGCGCCGGGCTGAGCCTGGGCCGCCTCGGCCGCTGGACGGAGGCCCGCGAGGTGCACCGGGCGGTGGCCGCCGAACGCGAACACCTCCTCGGCCCCGACCACCCCGACACCCTCGCCAGCCGCTACGAACTCGCCTTCGCCCTCAGCCGGACCGGCCGCGCGGCCGACGCGCTGCGCGCGTACAAGCACGTCGCCCGCTCCCGCAGCCTCGCGCTCGGCCCGGACCACCCCGACACGCTCGCCGCACGCCAGGAGATGGCATACGTCCTGGGTCAGTTGGGCCGGCACGTCGACGCCCACCAGGTCTACACGTCCGTGCTGGCCGACCGGGAGCGCGCGATGGGCGCCGACCACCCCGACACCCTGCGCTGCCGCCACAACCTCGCGTTCAACCTCAGCAGACTCGGCCGCCCGGAGGACTCCCACCGCATGGCCGAGGAGGTGGCCGCCGCCCGCGCCCGCGTCCTCGGCCCGCACCACCCCGACACCCTGGTCACCCGGTACGAAGTCGCCTACGCGCTGGGACAGTTGGGGCGCTGGACGGAGGCGCTCCAGACCTACCGCGAGGTCGCCGAGGCCCGCGCCCACGCCCTCGGCCCGGACCACCCGGACACCCTCGCCGCCCGCTACGAGGTCGGCATCAGCCTCGGCCGGCTCGGCCGCGGCGCGGAGGCGCTCCAGCTCTACCGCGCCCTCGTCGACGACCGCACCCGGGTGCACGGCCCCGCCCATCCGGAGACCCTGCGCGCCCGCCACGGCCTCGGCGTCAACCTGGGCCGGCTGGGCCGCTGGGAGGAGGCGCTCGCCGAGGCCCGCGACGTGTGCGCGATCCGCGAGCGCGTCCTCGGCGCCGACCACCCGGACACCCTGGTCAGCCGGCGCGAGGTCGCCGTGGGCCTGGGCTGGCTCGGCCGCTGGCCGGACGCGCTGTCCGAGTACCGCCGGGTGGCCGGCGCCCGGGAACGGGTCCTGGGCGCCGGCCACCCCGACACCCTCGCCAGCCGCACCGACGAGGCCCATTGCCTGGGCCGGCTCGGCCACGCCGCGGAGGCGGCCGAGCTGTACCGCCGGGTGGCGCTGCAGCGGCAGCAGCGGGTGGCCGGGGACCGCTGACCCGGGCGCGTCCCAGCCCTCCAGCCCTGGCCGCAGTGGATCACCCCGTGTTACCAAGGACCATGCCCGCACACGACGCACGCCCCGGACAGCGCACCTACGACGCCGTGATCGTCGGGGGAGGACACAACGGCCTGGTCGCCGCCGCCTATCTGGCCCGGGCCGGACGGTCCGTGCTGGTGCTGGAGCGGCTGGGGACCACGGGCGGGGCGGCCGTGTCGACGCGTCCCTTCGCCGGGGTGGACGCCCGGCTGTCGCGCTACTCGTACCTGGTCAGCCTGCTGCCCGACAAGATCGTCCGGGATCTCGGGCTGAGCTTCCGGGTCCGCAAGAGGGACGTCTCCTCGTACACGCCGGTCGAGCGGGACGGACGGCCGACCGGGCTGCTGGTCGGCGGCGGACCGGAGCGCACCCGGGAGGCGTTCGCCGGGCTGACCGGCGACGACCGCGAGTACGGGGCGTGGCAGCGCTTCTACGGTTTGACCGGCGAGGTCGCCCGGCGCGTGTTCCCGACCCTCACCGAACCCCTGCCGAGCCGGGACGAGCTGCGCCGCCGGGTGGCCGACGACGACGCCTGGCGGATGCTCTTCGAGGAGCCGGTCGGGGTCGCGATCGAGGAGCGGTTCACGGACGACCTGGTGCGGGGCGTCGTCCTCACGGACGCCCTCATCGGCACGTTCGCCGACGCCCACGACCCCTCGCTGAAGCAGAACCGCTGCTTCCTCTACCACGTGATCGGCGGCGGCACCGGCGACTGGGACGTCCCCGTCGGCGGCATGGGCGCGCTCACCGACGCCCTCGCCGAGGCGGCCCGCGCGGCCGGAGCCGACCTGGTCACCGGCCACGAGGCCGTCCGCATCGACACCGACGGGCGCACCGCAGAGGTCACCTACCGCACCGCGGACGGCGAGGGCGTCGCCGGCGCCCGCCACGTCCTGGTGAACGCCTCCCCGCAGGAGCTGGCCGCCCTCACCGGCGACCCGGCCCCGGCGCCCGCCGAGGGCGCCCAGCTGAAGGTCAACATGCTGCTGAAGCGGCTGCCCCGGCTGCGCGACACCTCCGTCGACCCCCGCGAGGCGTTCTCCGGCACCTTCCACATCGCCGAGGGCTACGGCCAGCTCGCCGCCGCCCACGCCCAGGCCGCCGCCGGGGAGCTGCCCACCGCGCCGCCGTCCGAGATCTACTGCCACTCGCTGACGGACCCGACGATCCTCGGCCCGGACCTCGTCGAACAGGGCTACCAGACGCTCACCCTGTTCGGCCTGCACACCCCCGCCCGGCTGTTCGAGCGCGACAACGACGCGGTCCGCGAGGACCTGCTGACATCGACCCTGGCCCAGCTGGACGCCCACCTCGCCGAACCGCTCGCCGACTGCCTGGCGACCGACGCCGACGGAAGTCCCTGCATCGAGGCGAAGACGCCCCTCGACCTGGAACGCGACCTGCGCCTGCCCGGCGGCAACATCTTCCACCGTGACCTGTCCTGGCCGTACGCCGACGAGTCGACCGGCCGCTGGGGTGTGGAGACCCGCCACGCGAACGTCCTGCTCTGCGGGGCGGGCGCCGTGCGCGGGGGAGGGGTGAGCGGGGTGCCGGGGCACAACGCGGCGATGGCCGTGCTGGAGGCCGGCGACGGCTCCTGACGGAGCGTCAGTCCGCAGAGGCCGTCCAGCCGGTGGCCGTCAGCCGGGCGGTGTCCGCGGGCCGGGACTCGTCGAACAGGACCCGGTGGGATCCCTCGACCCGCAGCCCGTCCACGTACGCGCCCCGGCCGACGTAGAGCCGGTCGGTGGTGTAGCGCCAGCGCACCCGCAGGGCGGGGTCGGCGGGCAGCGGCGCGGCCAGCCGGTGCCAGGCCCGCCCCGACCAGCCGGTGGCCGTGCCCGTGGGGTGCTCCTCGCTTCCGTCGCCCTTGCGCGTGGTCGTGAAGGGCAGTGGCTCCCAGGTGGCGCCCTCGTCGGTGGACGCCTCCAGCGCGAGGACGTCCGCCGCCGGCTCGGTGTCCCACCACACGGCACACGTCAGCCGCGCTCCGCCGCGCGAGGTGTCGAGCGCGGGGAGCGTGAGGGTGGCTGTCGTGGCGCCGGCCATGCCCGAGAACCAGGCGGTGCGGCCATGGGCCGGGCGCACCGGCACCGCGCGCGCCATGTTGTTGCCCGCGGCCACCCGGGGCGCCGACCCGGACCGCCAACCGCGCACCGGGTGCACGGAGTTGCCGAGGACGACGAGGAAGGAGTCGGTCGTCGGGTCGAGGACCAGCGAGGTGCCCGTGAAGCCGGTGTGGCCGGCCGTGCGCGGGGTGGCCATGGCCCCCATGTACCAGTGCTGGTAGAGCTCGAAGCCGAGGCCGTGCTCGTCCCCGGGGAACGCGGTGTTGAAGTCCGTGAACATCAGCTCCACGGAGTCCGGCGCGAGGATGCGCGCCCGGCCGTAGGAGCCGCCGTTGAGCAGGGTCCGGCCGAGGACCGCGAGGTCCCAGGCGGTGGAGAACACCCCGGCGTGGCCCGCGACGCCGCCCAGGCTGAAGGCGTTCTCGTCGTGCACCTCGCCCCACACCAGCCCGCGGTCCAGGCCGGACCACGGCGTGCGGGCGTCCTCGGTCGCCGCGATCCGCGGCTTCCACGAGGCGGGCGGATTGTAGCGCGTGTGCCTCATCCCGAGCGGGCCGGTGATCTCGTCGTGGAGCAGGGTGTCGAGGGCGCGGCCGGTGATCTTCTCCAGGACCAGCTGGAGGGAGATCAGGTTGAGGTCCGAGTAGAGGTACGTGCTGCCCGGCGGGTTGAGCGGCGCCTCGTCCCAGATGAGCTGGAGCTTCCCCGCGTGGGTGGGCGCGCTGTAGAGCGGGATCCAGGCCCGGAACCCCGAGGTGTGGGTGAGGAGCTGACGGATCGTGATGTCCTGCTTGCCGGCCCGCCCGAAGTCCGGGAGGTAGGAGGCGACCGTCGCCTCCAGGCCGAGCGTGCCGCGCTCGATCTGCTGGACGGCGAGGATCGAGGTGAACAGCTTGGAGACCGAGGCCAGGTCGAAGACGGTGTCCTCGGCCATCGGTATCTGCTGGTCGGCGGGGAACTCCACGCCCGTGTCGGTCTTCTCGTCGTACGCCCGGTAGCGCACCGCCATGCCGATCGGCTCGTGCAGGGCGACCGTGCCGCCGCGCCCGGCCAGCAGGACCGCGCCCGCGTACCAGGGGTGCTGCGGGGAGGGGCCGAGGAACGCCTCGGCGTCGGTGACGAGCCGGCGCAGCGCGAAGGAGAGGAGGCCGGCGCGCTCCGGGGAGCCGTGCCGCAGGGTGCCGGCGCGGCGGGTCGCGGCGGCCGCGGGGAGGGCCGGGAGAGGGGCGAGTGCGAAGGCGCCGCCCAGGGCCATGACGCCCTTGCCGAGTCGACGTCGCGTCATGCCTGCCTTGTCGTCCGCCACCGAGGTCCTCCCACCGTCCGGCTGAAACTATCTTTCGTGATCGCCGTGCCCGGTGAAACTTTCCTGTCAGAACGGGGTCATGTCAACGGTGTGCGCCCATTCCATGACTCGCACATGATCTGACGATGCATCAGAAAAGGCCGTCCGTCGTCCTGCCCATGCGGCGAACGGCGGTTGGGCGACCCGTACCGGCACGGCCGCGCCCGGCCCGTGTGCGACGGCACGGCCCCGCCCCGCGCCCGGCGAGGACGCGCGGCGGGGCCGTGACCGCTCAGCGTTCGCGCACCCGCACGATCCGCAGCGCGGGCGACGCCAGGACGTCCTTCTCGCAGAACCGTGCCGTCACCCACTTCTCACCCGAGAACAGCCGGGTCTGGTCGCTGAAGTGCGGCGACCTCGGGTTCGACGACTGCGCGTACGTCAGCAGCGTCCGCGCCACCGGGCAGCGGCTGCCGTCCCAGCCGACCGCCTGGATGTGGCTGGACCCTGTCGTCACCTCCGTGTAGCCGCCCCGCGCCGGACTCCACACCGGCTCGACCTTGTTCCACACCCCCAGCTGCTCGGTGCCGCCCGGAACGGCGATGCGCTGCCCGTTGCGTACGACGAACTGGTGGTCGCCCAGCCGGGAGTCCAGCGCGATGCCCGCCCCCCTCAGCTCGGCCACCGTGTCCGCGAGCGCCCTCGCGAACCCGGGTGCGCCGGTGTCGAGGGTGTTCGGGGTGCGCACCGGGTCCGCCGCCGAGAACGGCACCTTCCACCGTTCGGCGGCCGGCACGGTGGCGTTGAACTTCCGCCAGAACCGGTCGAACAGCAGGGCGCCACGGCTGCCGGTGTCCATGGTGCGGTCCCACTTCGCGAGGACCCGGCACGCCGCCGACACGTCGACCGCCGTGCCGTCGCTGCCCGTCGCCGTGCCGCCCGGCAGCGCGGCGCACGCCTTCGCCACGTCGGCGGCCGCCAGATCCGCGGCGGGCACCCGGTTCGCGAACTGCTGCCGCTGAAGGTCCCGTACGGTCAGCGAGCCCTCGCGCGCGAGCGCCGCCACGTCCTCGACGGCACCGCGCGTGCGCAGCGAACGCGGGGTGCCCACCGTGCCGAAGATCCGCTCGTACCCGGTCAGCGGCCGGTCGGCGTTGGCGAGCCAGGCGCTGTCGTTGGAGTTCTCCACATACGGAGCGTCCTTCAGGGTCGGCATGCGCGCCGGCCCGAACGTCCCCGGCTGGACGGCGTCGGCGTCCCGGCCGAGCGCGCAGTCACCGCGCGAACCGTCGAGGACCGCGAGGCCCGCCGCCGGATACGTCGCCCTGCCCAGCGGGGTGGAGCAGCGCGCCGCCAGCTCGTCGGTGATCCGGGGCAGCACCTGCGACTGGCTGAACAGCGAGTGCCCCGAGGAGTCCGCGGCGATGGTGTTCACCCACGGCAGACCCTGGTGCCGGGACAGCGACTTCAGCACGTCGGCCGTGCTGCGGGCCTTGCTGAAAACCAGCGAGGTGTCGGCGAACCGCATGTTCGCGGCGTTCGGGTCGTGCAGCGCGAACGCGGTGGTCGCCGTCCAGGGCAGCGGGGGATTCCCGGCGGGGTCGGCGACGACGGGTCCGTACCGGGTCCACCACTGGGTACGGGTCACCGGGGCGGCACCCTTGACCGCGACCGTCACGGTCCGCTTCGTCATCCGCTCACGCCGGCCGTCCACGAGGTAGACGGTCGGGTCGGCCGGGTCCAGCGTGAGCTGGTGCAGGCTGAACGGCACACCCGTCGACACGGTGTGGCTCCACGCCACATGCGCGTTGTAGCCGATGGAGATCGTCGGCGAACCCAGCAACGACCCGCCCGCGACGTCGAGTTCCCCGGGAATGGTCTGCTGCGCCTGCCAGAAGCGGCGCCCGCCCTGCCACGGGTAGTGCGGATTGCCCAGCAGCAGACCGCGACCGCTCGCCGTGGTGTCGCCCCGGAAGGCCACCGCGTTCGACCCCATGGCGGCGTCGGCAGTCCGCTGCCGGACGGCACGGATCACGGCGTCGGCGTCCGGCGCCGCGGTGCCCTTGGCGCCCGCGGCACCGGTGGGCGGTTGCGCCGAGGTGATGTCGTCGACGGAGCCGCCCTGGCCGCCGAGCACCGCGAAGGCGTAGAAGCGGGCCGCCACGTCCAGCGCGGTCACGGGCCGCACCCAGGCGGCCCCCTCGCAGGCCGGGTCGGTGACACGGTTCTGCCTCAGCCAGGCGTTGTACCCGGAGGCGAAACCGCGCAGCAGATCGGAGACCTGGCGGCTCGGCCCGAGCGGCGCGGGCCGCGCGAGCAGCTTCTCGACCGTCCGTGTCCGGCGCACCCCGCGGAAGTACAGGTCGCTGGAGAGGTTCGTGCTCGCCGACGACAGGGAGAAGTCGGTCGCCGCGTCCGGCCCGAGGAACCGGGAGCGTTCGCCGCGCACGGTCAGGAACCCGTCGGCGAGGGTGCAGACCTGGTCGGCGGCCTGCGCCCAACCGGTGCCGAAACCGAGGGACTTGTAGTCCCTGGCGACGATATGGGGGATGCCGTACTCGGTGTAGCGGATCTCGGCCGACAGGCCGCCGTGCGAAGGGTGGTCGTGCCGGCCCGGCCGTTCGGCCGCGGCGGCCGGCAGGGCCGCGGTGGCGGTGAGCAGGACGGTGGCCGCGGCGGCCAGTCGTCTCAGGCGGGTGGTGCGCATCGTGCCTCCCGACGTCGTTGAGGGAAGGAGCGGTTGAGCGTACCTACTGGTCGGTGCAATCGACCCCCCGGATGCTTGACCTGTCCCCGGGGGCGCACCGAGGATCATGGGTCATGACGCAGGGACAGGGCAGCACGGTCGACGGGGTGCTGCGGCGCAGCGCCCACCGCACCCCGGCACGCATCGCGGTGGAGTACGGCGACCGCTCGTGGACGTACGCCGAACTCGACGACGCCGTCTCGCGCGCGGCGACCGTCCTGCTCGGCCAGGGGCTCGCCCCCGGCGACCGGGTCGGCGCCTACGGCCACAACTCGGACGCCTATCTGATCGGCTTCCTCGCCTGCGCCCGCGCGGGACTCGTCCACGTCCCGGTCAACCAGAACCTGACCGGCGAGGACCTCGCCTACCTGGTCCACCAGTCCGGCAGCGCGCTGGTCCTCGCCGACCCCGGCCTCGCCGCCCGGCTGCCCGAGGGCACCCGGACCCTGGCGCTGCGCGACGCCGACGACTCCCTCCTCGCCCGGCTCGCCGGTGCGGAACCCTACGACGGTCCCGAGCCGCGCACCGAGGACCTGGTCCAGCTCCTCTACACCTCCGGAACGACGGCCCTCCCCAAGGGCGCGATGATGACGCACCGCGCGCTGGTCCACGAGTACCTGAGCGCCATCACCGCGCTCGACCTCAGCGCGGGCGACCGGCCCGTGCACTCCCTGCCGCTGTACCACTCGGCGCAGATGCACGTCTTCCTGGTGCCCTACCTCGCGGTCGGCGCCACCAACATCATCCTGGACGCCCCCGACGGCGACCGGCTGCTGGACCTGATCGAGGCCGGCCGGGTGGACAGCCTGTTCGCCCCGCCCACGGTGTGGATCGCCCTGGCGGGCCGCGACGACTTCGCCGACCGCGACCTGAGCGGGCTGCGCAAGGCGTACTACGGCGCCTCGATCATGCCGGTGCCCGTGCTGGAGCGGCTGCGCGAACGGCTCCCGGAGCTGGGCTTCTACAACTGCTTCGGGCAGAGCGAGATCGGCCCCCTCGCCACCGTCCTCGCGCCGGACGAGCACAACGGCCGGATGGACTCCTGCGGCAGGCCCGTGCTGTTCGTGGACGCACGCGTGGTCGACGAGGACGGCAAGGACGTGCCCGACGGCACGCCCGGCGAGATCGTGTACCGCTCCCCGCAGCTGTGCGAGGGCTACTGGGACAAGCCCGAGGAGACCGCGGCGGCCTTCCGGGACGGCTGGTTCCGCTCCGGCGACCTCGCGGTGCGCGACGCGCACGGCTACTTCACGATCGTCGACCGGGTGAAGGACGTCATCAACTCCGGTGGGGTCCTGGTCGCCTCACGACAGGTCGAGGACGCCCTCTACACCCACGAGGGCGTCGCCGAGGCCGCCGTGATCGGGCTGCCGGACGAGCGGTGGATCGAGGCGGTCACCGCGGTCGTCGTGCCGCGCGGCCAGGTCACCGAGGCGGAGCTGATCGAGCACGCGCGCGAGAAGCTCGCCCACTTCAAGGCCCCGAAGCGGGTGGTGTTCGTGGACGGGCTCCCGCGCAACGCCAGCGGCAAGATCCTCAAGCGGGAACTGCGCGACCGGTTCGCGCGGGACAGCTCCTGAGAGTCCTACCTGGGGCGCAGGTCCACGATCCGCCGGATCTTGCCCACCGAGCGCTCCAGCGACTCCGGCTCGACGATCTCCACGGTGACCGAGACGCCGATGCCGTCCTTCACGGCCGCCGCGATCGACCGCGCGGCGGCGTCCCGGACCGCCGGCGACGCGTCCGGGCGGGCCTCGGCCCGCACGGTCAGCGCGTCCATCCGGCCCTCCCGGCTCAGCCGCAGCTGGAAGTGGGGCGCCACGCCCGGCGTGCGCAGCACGATCTCCTCGACCTGGGTGGGGAAGAGATTGACGCCGCGCAGGATGACCATGTCGTCGCTGCGCCCGGTGATCTTCTCCATCCGCCGGAACACCCGGGCCGTGCCCGGGAGCAGCCGGGTCAGGTCGCGGGTGCGGTACCGGACGATCGGCATGGCCTCCTTGGTGAGCGAGGTGAAGACCAGCTCGCCCTCCTCGCCGTCGGGCAGCGGCTCACCGGTGACCGGGTCGACGATCTCCGGGAAGAAGTGGTCCTCCCACACATGGAGGCCGTCCTTGGTCTCCACGCACTCCTGGGCCACACCCGGTCCGATGACCTCGGACAGCCCGTAGATGTCGACCGCGTCGATGGCGAAGCGCTCCTCGATCTCGCGCCGCATCTGCTCGGTCCACGGTTCGGCGCCGAAGACGCCCACCCGCAGCGACGTGCCGCGCGGATCGACGCCCTGCCGCTCGAACTCGTCGAGCAGGGTCAGCATGTACGACGGCGTCACCATGATGATCTCGGGCTTGAGGTCCTGGATCAGCTGCACCTGGCGGGCGGTCATGCCGCCGGACGCGGGGATGACCGTGCAGCCGAGCCGCTCGGCCCCGTAGTGCGCGCCGAGCCCGCCGGTGAACAGCCCGTAGCCGTACGCCACATGCACCTTGTCGCCGGGCCGCCCGCCCGCCGCCCGGATCGAGCGGGCCACCATGTCCGCCCACAGGGAGAGATCGCCGTCGGTGTAGCCGACGACCGTGGGCCGCCCGGTGGTGCCGCTGGAGGCGTGGAGGCGGCGGATACGCTCCTGGGGCACCGCGAACATCCCGTACGGGTAGTTCTCGCGCAGGTCGGCCTTGGTCGTGAACGGGAACCGGGCCAGGTCGGCGAGCGAACGGCAGTCCTGCGGCCGTATCCCTGCCTTGTCGAAGGACTCCCGGTAGAAGGGCACGTTGTCGTACGCGTGCCGCAGCGAGGCCCGCAGCCGCTCCAGCTGGAGCGCCCGCAGCCCCTCCAGGTCGAGGCGTTCCCCCGCGTCCCGCAGGTCCGTCACATCCGTCATAGGGATATCTCCCACCAACCGTGCCAATCCGGACGACCGATCATTCGGTCAGGGTCTTCCGGGATCAGTAATTCAGGGAGTGCGTGATCAGGCAAGGGGGTCGCACGGATTTTTCGGCTAGCTGAGAACGGCCGCGCCGGGAGCCGCCCGCAATCACCTTGCGGGCCGGCGCGTGCCACGACCATGATCGGGCCCATGCCCACCCTGCGCGCCGCCGACGGCACCGAACTCGCCTACCACCTGCGCGGGGACGGTGAACCGCTGCTGGTGCTGCCGGGTGGGCCGATGCGTGCCTCCGCCTACCTCGGTGACCTGGGCGGGCTGTCCGCGCACCGGCGCCTCGTCCTGCTCGACCTGCGCGGCACCGGAGCCTCCGGGACACCCGCCGACCCCGCCACCTACCGCTGCGACCGTCTCGTCGACGACGTCGACCGGGTGCGGGAGCACCTGGGGCTCTCCCGCATGGACGTGCTCGGCCACTCCGCCGGCGGCAGCCTCGCCCTGCTGTACGCCGCCCGGCACCCGGAGCGGGTGGCACGGCTGGCGCTGGTCACCACGACCCCGTGGGTCCTGGGCATGCCGGCGACGGCCGAGGAGCGCCGGGCCGCGGCTCGGCGGCGGCAGGGTGAGCCCTGGTTCGCCGAGGCGTACCCGCTGTTCGAGCGGTGGTTGACCGGGGACGGCGACTTCGACCCGGCCATCGCCCCGTTCTTCTACGGCCGCTGGGACGACGCCGCCCGGGAGCACGACGCCCGCGCCGAGGACGAGTCCAACGACGAGGCCGCCGACGTCTACTTCTCCGAGGGCGTCTGCGATCCGGCGGCCACCCGCGCCGCCCTGGCCCGTCTGACGGCCCCGGTCCTCGTCCTCGCGGGCGGGGCCGACGGCGGCCCCTGCCCCGATCTGGCCCGCCGTACCGCCGCCGTTCTGCCGCGCGCCGAACCGGCCGTGCAGCCCGGCGCCGGGCACTACCCGTGGCTGGACGACCCGGTGTGGTTCGTCCGGCGGATCACGGCCTTCCTGGACGCCGCCGGGGATCCGGAGGAACCGGCCGCGCCCGGCCGGTCCGTGCCCGGGCAGGCGGCGCCCGCCCGGCGGACGGTCACCGGCCCTGAGGGCCGTACGCCGTCAGGAAACGGTCCCTGAACCGGTCCATGCCCCAGGCCGGGGCGTCGTCGGCGGGCTTGAGACCCTCCGTCCAGTTCCAGCCCTCGATCCGCTCCAGGACCTTCGGGTCCCGGGCGACGATCGTGATCGGCACGTCCCTGCTCGCGCTCCCCCCGGTGACCGTCGGCACGGGCTGATGGTCGCCGAGGAAGACCAGTACGGTGTCGTCGGTGCCGTAGCGCTCGACCCACTCGGTGAGGCTCTGGACCGAGTACTCGATGGCACGCCGGTACTCGGTGCGCACCCGGTCGGAGTCCTTCCAGACCTGCGCCGGGTCGGTGCCCTCCTTCTCGATCCCGTCGAACACCGAGCCGTCGCCCAGGTCGTCCCAGTCGACCATGCGGGGGATCGGCGACCACGGGTTGTGGCTGGAGGCGAGGATGATCTCCGCCATGATCGGGTCGCGGTTCTTCTTCCCGTGCTCCAGCCGCTGGAACGCCTCCAGACTGAACTGGTCCGGCACCGGCGACCAGCTGAAGTACGGGCCCTGGTACCCCAGGTGCTCGGAGTCGTAGATGTGGTCCAGGCCGAAGTACTTGCCCTCGGGCCAGGCCTTGCGGACGCCGGGGACGATACCGACGGTCCGCCACGCGCCGGTCTTCTGGAAGTAGCTCGTGAGGGTGGCGCGGTCGCTGGTGGTCAGGGAGCGGTAGCGCTGCTGGTTCTTCACCCACAGGCCCGACAGGAACGTGGAGTGGGCGAGCCAGCTGCCGGCGCCCGTCACCGGCGACCTGAGCCAGCCGCTGCGCGCGGAGAAGCCCGCGGCCTTCAGCCGGGCGTCACCCGCCTTGAGCGTCGCGTCGACGTGCGGTCCCATCTCCGGGTCGTCGATGGCGACCCGGCCGTAGCTCTCGACGAAGGTGAGCATCACGTCCTTGCCGCGCAGCCCGGTCAGCAGCTGGTCGGACGGGGTCCTGGCGTAGGCGTCGACGGTGAGCTGCTTCTTGAACACCTCGGCGTCGGCGAGGCCCTCGCGGACGTACTGCACACGGTTCGACAGATACTGGGCGTAGCCCTTGGTGGCCACGGTGACGCCGCCGGTCTGCACGCCCACGGTGAAGCAGACGATCCACACGACGCCGAGGACCAGCGTGGAGCGTGCGGCCACCCGGCGGTGGCGGGCCAGCACGTCCGCCAGCCGCAGCATCGCGAGCGCGCTCAGCACCAGCACGGCCACGGTCAGGGCGATGACCCCGATCACCGCGAGCACCTCGCCCGTACGGCCGAGCGAGTCCTTCAGGAAGTCCGCGGCGTCCGCGAGCAGCACCCAGTCGAAGACCAGGTCGAACGGCCGGGCCAGGGTCTGCCGGAAGCCCATGTCGAGGCACTTCAGCACGGCCGACAGCCCGAGGAACACGCCCAGGACGGCGGCCGTGATCCGCCGTGGCCGCGGCGGCAGGGCGAGCAGGACGACCGCGAGGACGAGTCCTTCGACGGGGAGGCGGAGGAACGACTGGACGGGCATCTGGTCGAGCCGGTTGGGCACGATCAGCACGACGTACACCAGCACGGCGGCCAGCACGGTCGTGCCCAGCCACACCCCGCGGGCGGTCCGCGGGAAACGCCGGCGCCAGCCGAACCAGCCGCCGCGGGAGGGGGAGGGGTCCTGCGCGGCGGGCTCGTCCGCGTCGGGGGCGGCGGGTTCCCCGGCGTCGGGCTTCCGCGTGCCGGGCTCGGAGTCCTTCCCGTCGGGCCCGTCCGCCGCCGTCACGTCGGGGTCCGGGCTCCCGTCGGCGTCCGCGTCCGTGTCCGGCAGCTGGCGAGGGGGCGTGAGGTGCGACACCCGTGATCCTTCCGTGCGGTTTCCCTGCTGGTACGGCGGACCGGGCCCGCGGGTCGGGACCGCCTCCCTCGCGTACGGCGCGCCCCCGCCCCCCGTTCAGATCCGCAGGTCAATCGCGGGCAAAGACTTGGCGGCGGGCGGACGGAGCCCGCCGGGTGCCCGGGCACGCCTACGGCGGCGGCTCGCAGTTCTTCGCGCTGCGGCTCGTGGGCTCCACCCCGCCGCACGCGTGAGCGGCACCCCGTGCGACGGAGACGACCATTGGCACAAAGGTCCCCCTCACGTGGCCTGTTGGCGTCAGGAACCGGTCGCTAGGCTGGCCGCGGACGACGAACCGGGAGGAGCACGGACGTGGCCGAGAGCACCATCCAGCAGCAGTCGCCGCTCGCGGGCTGGGACAAGCCGGAGCTGGACCTCAGCAACGCCGACTGGCACTCGAGCAGCCGTGGCCTCGGCGATGTCCAGATCGCCTTCGTCGAGGGCTTCATCGCGATGCGCAACGGCGACCGGCCGGAGAGCCCCTCCCTGATCTTCACCCCGGCCGAATGGGGCGCCTTCGTGTCGGGCGCCAGGGAAGGCGAGTTCGACCTGACCTAGGACCTGTCGTCTGGATCATTCCGGCGTCGCGGGCTCTGGTCGGCGGCGAGCGCCGTGGCCGGGCCGGACTGATCCGAACGACAGGCCTAGGGGTCCCGAGCCGATCCGGGGGTGTCGCCCTCGTTTTTCCGGACACGCGACCTGGACAACCGCACCCCGGCCGGTGCCTGCGTCAGGCTGGCCCCGGGGCGCGAAGGTCGTACTCCGGAGGTGAGGAACCCATGAGCACCCTGCCGGTCATCGCGGCGGTAGACGGTTCGGACGACAGCCTGGTCGCACTGGACTGGGCGTTCGAGGCCGCGCTCACGCGCGACGCGCAGCTGAGCGTGGTCCACGTCCAGCAGTACCCCGCGTGGGCCAGGCCCGACGCCCTGCCCGTCGGCCGTCCGGAACCGGAGGACGACACGGTCCTGAACCTGGCGCGCCGCTACCTGGCGGGCCGCGACGAGAAGCCGCCGATCGCGTACCACGCCCTGGAGGGCGCCGTCGGGACGCTGTCCGCGCTCGGCGCGACCGCCCAGCTGCTGGTGCTCGGCTCCCGGGGCCGCGGCGGCTTCGCCAGCCTCCTGCTCGGCTCCACCGGTCTGGCCGCCGCCCGTGACGCCGAGTGCCCGGTCGTCGTCGTGCCCAAGCCGGGACGCCGGGTCCATGAGGGCGGTGTGCCCGTCGGACCGGGGCCACGCGTCGTCGTCGGCCTCCAGGTCGACAGCCCCGACGAGGCCACGCTGTCCTTCGCCTTCGCCGAGGCCGCCCGGCGCGGCGCCCGGCTCCAGGCCGTCGCCGCCTACACCTGGCCGCTGCACCTGTGGACGACGGCCACCGCGCAGATCATGCCCCCGGACGAGGACCAGGACGCCGTCGAGGCGGAGACCCGCAGCCTCGCCGAGGGCTTCCTCGCCCCGCACCGTGCCCGCCACCCGGAGGTGCGCGCCGAGGCGGTCGTGGCCCCCGGCGACGCGGCCGGTCAGCTCGTCGCCGCCAGCCGGGACGCGACCCTCGTCGTCGTGGGCCGGCACCGCCGCCGGCTGCTGGCCCCGGCCCGCATGATGGGCTCGGTCACCCAGGCCGTCCTGCTGCACGCCGCCGCCCCGGTGGCCGTGGTCCCGCCCGCCCCCGCGGAGGAGTAGCGGACGGTCGGGGGTGGTGTCCGCACGCCCCGCCCGCACGCCGTGGAACGGGCCCGGCCACGTACCATGGCGGCATGTCGTTCCTCCGCCGCCGCAGCGCCACGCCCGCCGGGCCCGACTTCGACGTACTGGCCATGGACCCGGGCGACTGGCCCGGGAACCTCGGCGCCGGGCTGCTGCCCGCCCCCGACGGCAGCTGCCAGGGCGTCTTCCTGCGGTACGACCTCTTCGGCGGCCGCGGCCCCGCCATGATCATCGGCAATCTGCCGGAGGGCTCCCCGGCCCGGGAGACCGACGAGGACGAGATCCCGTTCGAGGTGGCGCAGTTGCTGCTGGCGCTGGAGAACGAGGAGGACGTCACCGTCGTCGGCAGCGAGGACGTCCCCGTGATGCAGGGCGACAACCTGCTGATCGTGCGCCGGCTGAAGCTCTCCGAGAGCCGTATCTCCTGCGTGCAGTTCGACCGCAGCGACAACGTCCTGGTGACCATCGCCGCCTGGGACCGCCCCATCACCGACGACCTGTACGCGCTGCTGAAGCCGCTTCCCGCCGAGCTCTTCCAGCAGGGCTGAGCCCGGCGGGGCGGCCCCGTCAGCTGCCCGACCGCACCACGTTCACGTCGGCCGCCCGGACGAACGCCACCCGGTGCCCGTACTGGATCTCGTAGTACTGGTCCGTGCCCCGCACGACCCGGTGCGAGCCCTCGTCGAAGGTCACCGCGTAGTAGTACTCGCCCGGCACCTTGCCGCCCACCACGTACCGCTGCCCGGCCGGCAGGGTGTACGGCAGCGGCGACACCGCCTGCGCGGGCACGTCCGCCGGATACGCGGACGCCTCGGGGTACGCGCGTCCGTACACCGGCACACTCCCCGCGCCGTCCTTCGGCGTGACCACGTCACCGACCGCGTGCACGGCCGTCGGCGACTTCGCCGGGTTCTTGAACCACGCCTTCTGCCCGAGGTACCAGATCGCCGTCCAGTCGCCGTCCTGGCCGGCCACCGCGAACTGCTGCCCGGTCGACACCCGCGAGGACAGGTCGTTGACGTCCTTGGTCGGGGTGGACCCGAGACCGATGTCCTTGATGAGCGAGTACGACTCGCCGGGCCCGGAGTACAGCCGCACCTCGCTGGAACCGTGGTCCGCGCATCGCTCGCCCGCCGTCGTGCAGCCCGTGAACTCGGGCCGGTTCGTGGCGTAGTCGGGGCGGATCGTCACCAGGCCGCCCTTCGCGCCGGCGGTCGGCGCCAGGGGCCGGCCGAGCAGCTCGAAGTAGTGCCGCCAGTCCCAGTACGGGCCCGGGTCGGTGTGCATCCCGCCGATCGTCGACGTCGTCGGGCCCGGCACGGTGTCGTGCCCGAGGATGTGCTGCCGGTCCAGCGGGATGCCGTGCCGCTTGGCGAGGTACGCCACCAGCCGCGCCGACGAGCGGTACATCGCCTCCGTGTACCAGGAGTCCGGCCGGGTCAGGAAGCCCTCGTGCTCCAGACCGATCGACTTGGCGTTGACGTACCAGTTCCCCGCGTGCCAGGCCACGTCCTTGGCCTTCACATGCTGGGCGATGTGCCCGTCGGTGGACCGCAGCGTGTACTGCCAGGACACATAGGTCGGGTCCTGCACCATGTCCAGGACGCCCTCCCAGGCGCCCTCGGTGTCATGGACGACGATGTACTCGATCTTCTGGCCCGCCGGGCGGTTCCCCAGGTCGTGGTTGCCGTAGTCGCCGTCCCCGAACTCCTCGTAGGGCGCCGGGATCCACTCGCAGGACACCGTCGGCGGGCACTCCGTCTCCGCGGTCTTCGCCCGGCGCAGCCCGGCGTGCCGCAGCTGCGCGGGGTCGGGGGCGAGTCCGGGACGCGCGGCCAGCGACACCCGCTGCCCCTCGTCGGTGCGCCGCTCCTGACCGGTGCGCAGCACTTCGAAGACGTCGTTCGCGTACGCCGTGGCCGTCGCCGTGTCGTCGGCGCCGGAGAACCGGGCCACCGCCCCGTACCAGTCGGCCGGGTCGGAGCTCAGCGGCTCGCCCAGCGCGCGCTGCGCGGCCGCGAGCAGCGCGGCGCCGCCCGCCACATTCGCGGCCGGGTCGGTCCGCAGCCGCTCGGGGCTCAGCCCGGTCAGCTCCGCCGCCTTCGGCAGCGTCCTGAGCCGGGCCGGGACCTCCGAGGTCTTCAGCGCCTTCGCCACGGGGGGCGGCGCCGGGCGGGCACTGTCCCCGCGCGGGTCCTCGGTGCCCTCGCTGTGGTGCGCGGGCGCGTCGGCCAGCGCGGCGCGCGCGTCGGTCAGATGCATCGGGCCGTAACCGCCGGACACGCTGGGCGCGCCGCTGTGCGCGTCCCAGCGGGACTGGAGATAGGAGACGCCGAGCAGCACGCTCGACGGCACGTGGTACTCGGCGGCGGCCGCGGTGAACGCCGACTGGAGCCGGTCGCCGGAGTCGGCGCGGACCCCGGACGGGGCGGCGCCGAGCAGGGGCACCAACAGGGCCGCGGCGGCGACGGCGGTGACGGATCCTCGCAAAGCAGCCTCCTGGGACGGTCGTGCGCGGTGAGCCGTGCGGGCCGGGCGTGGTCAGTGGTACCCGCTGTCAGACGATCCGTCAATCATGCCAAGGGCTGGGCGAATACCCATGTCAACCGAGTGTTCCCGGGAGTTTCGCGGGGGCGGTGGCCGGGCCTGCGCGGCGTCAGTGGCCTACACCGATGACCGGACGCACGAAGGCCCGCGGAACGCCTCCGAATCCGGAGGGCGCGCCACGGGCCGTCGACCCCGTCAGCGAGTGCCGACCGCCGCACGCACGGCCCGGCGGGCCAGCTGGCAGTCGTCGTGCAGCCGCCTCAGCAGCAGCCGCTGTTCCTCGCCGGACGGCGCGGCACCCTGGTGGGCCGTTCCCGGTGCCGTCGGGGCCGGGTCGTGCATCGAACGCTGCACCGCCATCTCGTAGGTGCGGATCTCACGGGTGAGCACCAGCATCAGGTTCACCAGGAAGGCGTCCCGGGAGGCCGGGCCCGCCGACTGGGCGATCTGGCTGATCTGCCGCCGGGCCACCGGCGCGTCCCCGAGCACCGACCACAGCGTCGCCAGGTCGTAGCCCGGCAGGTACCAGCCCGCGTGCTCCCAGTCCACCAGCACTGGACCGGCCGGTGAGAGCAGGATGTTCGAGAGCAGTGCGTCGCCGTGGCAGAACTGGCCCATGCCCTGCCGGCCCGCGGAGGCCGCGATGCCGTGCAGGAGCTTCTGCAGGTCACCCATGTCCCGGTCGGTGAGCAGGCCCAGATCGTGGTACCGGGAGATCCGGGTCGCGTAGTCCAGCGGCGCGTCGAACGTCCCCGCGGGCGGGCGCCACGCGTTGAGCCGGCAGATCGCGCCGAGCGCCGCTCTGATGTCCGCCCGCGGCGGCGACTCCACCGGATGCCGCTGGAGTGCCGCCACCCGGCCCGGCATCCGCTCGATCACCAGGGTGCCGTTGTCCGGATCCGCCGCGATCAGTCTCGGCACCCGCACCGGGGGGCGGTGCCGGACGAACGAGCGGTAGGCCGCTATTTCGTGCCGGATCCGCTCCGCCCAGGCGGGGGACTGGTCGAGTAAGCACTTGGCGACCGCCGTGCTGCGACCGGTCGTGCCGACCAGGAGCACGGACCGTCCGCTGCGGCGCAGCACCTGCACCGGCGCGAACTCCGGACAGATGCGGTGCACCGACGCGATCGCCGCGCGCAGCTGGGCGCCCTGAGGGCCGGACAAGTCGAGTCTCCCGCTGAGCGGTTGGGTGCCGAGCCCCGCGGGGCGCCGCGGCCGGCCCGCGCCGAGCACGGGAGCGGGCGCCGGACGCGCGGGGTCGAGGTAGGGACCGCCACCCGCCGGGCGGGCTCGCAGCGGCCGGGGCGGGGCGGACACGGAGGACGATGCTGCGTACATGGGAGAGACAGATCCCTTCGTGTGCCTGCGACGTCAGTGCGCCACCCGACCCGGCCGCCGGGACACACCCTGGGGAATGTCCCCCGGCGACCGGGTCGGGGTGGCGCGTTCCTACCTGACACCCGGCGCCCAGTGGCACACCATCTGGCGCACCCTGGCGAACCCTGGCGAATAGTCCCGAGGCACCTTTCACCGGGCTACTGTCAACTCAGCCGAGAACCTGGGGGCTTGACGTGAGCGGAGAACCCAACACCCGTCTTTCGGATCTGTTCGGCCTGGCCGGCTGGTCCAAGGGCGAACTCGCGAGGCTGGTCAACCGGCAGGCGGCGGCCATGGGCCACCCCCAGCTGGCGACCGACACCTCACGGGTGCGGCGGTGGATCGACATGGGAGAGATCCCGCGCGATCCGGTGCCGCGGGTGCTGGCGGCCCTGTTCACCGAGCGTCTCGGCCGTGTCGTGACCATCGAGGACCTCGGTCTGGTCCGGCACGGGCGTGCGGGGAGACGGCAGGACGCCGGGAGCGTGGAGCATCCCGACGGTGTGCCGTGGGCGCCCGAGCGAACCGCCGCGGTCCTCACCGAATTCACGGGAATGGACCTCATGCTCAACCGACGCGGCTTGGTGGGCGCGGGTGCCGCGCTCGCCGCGGGATCCGCACTCAGCAGCGCCATGCACGACTGGCTGCGCACCGACCCGGCCCTCAGGGCCGACGCCCCCCAGTTCGACGACCCCTTGCACGCCGACCCCGCCGGGTTCGACCGTTACGAGGCCGCCCCCATCGGATCGCAGGAGATCGAGGAGCTGGAGCGCTCGGTCGAGGTGTTCCGGGCCTGGGACGCCGCCCGTGGCGGCGGACTCCAGCGGAAGGCCGTGGTGGGCCAGTTGAACGAGGTGGGCGGCATGCTCGCCTACCGTCATCCCGACCATCTCCAGCGGCGCCTGTGGGGCGTCGCCGCCAACCTCGCCGTGCTCGCCGGCTGGATGTCGCACGACGTCGGCCTGGAGCCCACGGCCCAGAAGTACTTCGTCATCGCCGCCCACGCGGCCCGTGAGGGCGGCGACCGGCCCCGTGCCGGGGAGGCCCTCTCGCGGGCCGCGCGCCAGATGGTGCACCTCGGCCGGCCCGACGACGCGCTCGACCTGATGAAGCTCGCCCAGTCCGGCTCGGGCGACCAGGTCCTGCCGCGCACCAGGGCCATGTTCCACACCATCGAAGCCTGGGCGCAGGCGTCCATGGGCAAGGGCCAGGCCATGCGCCGCACTCTGGGGCAGGCCGAGGACCTGTTCGTCTCCGACAAGAGCGACGTACCGCCGCCGAGCTGGATGCAGACCTTCAAGGACGAGGATCTGTACGGCATGCAGGCCCTGGCCTACCGCACCCTGGCCGAGTTCGAGCCGGGGGCGGCCGCCCACGCCCAGCACTTCGCGGAGAAGGCCCTCGCCCTGCGCGTCGACGGCCGGGAGCGGTCGAAGATCTTCGACCATCTGTCCATGGCGTCCGCCTGCTTCATCGCGGACGACCCCGAACAGGCCGACCGCTACGCCCGGCTGGCGCTCATGTCGATGGGCTCCAACTCCTCGGGTCGCACCTGGGACCGGCTCCGGCAGATGTACCGGCTCACCGCCGAGTACTCCAGCTACCCGAAGATCCATGAGTTGCGGGAGGAGATCCGGCTGGCGCTGCCCAAGGCGAGGAAGCCACAGGGAGGAGCCAGCGCCCAGGCGTAGCGGGAGCGTGCGCCCGGTGCGCGCGGCCCGTCGATGTGACGGCTAGGCCGTCACCCTGGCCATGAGCACGCAGGCGTCGACCTCGTGCTCCCTGTCACCGAACTCCTCTGCGACCAGCCGTACGCAGTCCTGTGCGGTGCCCGCCTCGACGAAGCGGGGGGCGAGGTCGAGGAGCCGGCGCGAGGAGTCCATGTCGCCCTGCCCCGGCAGCAGTCCGTCGGTGTGCAGCACGATCAGGTCGCCCGCCCGGAGGGTCTCCTCGGCGTCGCCGTAGCCGGCGCCCGGCGTCGCCCCCAGCAGGGGGCCGCAGGGGGAGTCCAGCCTGCGCCCGGCCCCGCCGCGGAACAGCAGCGGGGCGGGGTGTCCGGCCCTCGCCCAGGTGAGCGTGCGGGTCTCGCGCCGGTAGCGGCAGCACACGGCGCTGCCGAGGGCCGGCTGGTCACCGGTGTCGAGCAAGTGGCCCAGCCAGGAGAGCAGTTGTCCCGGCTGGGTCCCGGCCATCGCCATGCCGCGTACGGCGCCCAGCAGCGTCGCCGTGCCCGAGGCCGCGGCGATGTCCTGACCGGTGAGGTCACCGACGCTGAACAGCGTTGCCCCGTCCGGCAGTTCGAGCGAGTCGTACCAGTCGACCCCGATCGGTGTGCTCGCCGGGGACGACAGCCGGTGCGCCGCGATGTCCAGGGTGCCGGAGCCCTGCCGCGCCGGGTTCCGGGAGGTTCGGCACGGTGGCGCCGCCTCCCGCGCCGTGAGCCGGTGCTCTCCCGGCGCGGGACGCCGGGTCCCGGGGAGCGCGTCACGGGTCTCGCTGACCGTGTGCCGGCGGCGGCGGACCTCGCTGACGTCCCGCAGCACGGCCCACATGGAGGCCGCGGCGCCGTCGGCGTCGAGCACGGGCTCGCCCATCATGTGCACGGTCCGCGCCTGTCCGTCCGGCCGGACGATCCGGAACTCCCCGTCGATCGGCTGGGCGTCGATCAGGCAGGCGGTGACCATTGTGGTGAGCCGGCGCCGGTCCTCGTCGTGCACGAGGGACGGGAGTTCGTCGAGCGTCAGGGGTGGCGCGGCCGGGTCCCGGCCGAGGATCTGGTAGAGCTCCCCGGACCAGCTCGCCTCGTCCGTCAGCAGGTTCCACTCGGCGCTGCCGACCCGGCTCAGCACGGCCCCGGAGCGCGGCGCCGGGGCGGGGCCGTCCCGCAGCTGGGCCAGATGCGCGTCCAGGTCGTCGAGTTGGTGCAGGGCGAGGTCGCACAGGGCGCGCTGCCAGCGCTCGCGGGGTCCGGAGGCGTCGCTCGGGGTGTCCCGCCGCACGGCGTCCACGTCGCCCTTGAGCCGTCGCGTCTGCGTGATCAACGCGTCGACCGGACCGGGTCCGGGTGGCGGCGCGGCGGGGCGGTCCGCGGAGACATGGGGCGGCATGACGCTCTCCGATGAGGGGACGGTACGACCAGGAACGACGGAGGGACCGTTACGACTGTCGCACAGCCCGCGACGCCCCGTAAGGGATTTGGCAACACCCGATGCGGTGGTGCGTCCGGCATATGCCAGAGTCTCCAGGAACAGGTCGGACGGTACGCATGGTGTACGCGCCCGGGAGGGGCGTGTCGTATGCGGCGTACGCGATCCGGGGGGTTTGCGGGGTGGTCGCGCGGCGCTCATGCGCACGTTCGACGGCCAAGTGTTCTAGAAGGGGGAGCCGGCGGCCGTGTGCCGAGGGGGTGCGTCTTCACCGGAGTGACGCAGCTCACAAAAAGAATCCGCGCACAAGTGTCATGCGAAAGGTGATTGCAGGGTCCTAAAAGCAAGCCGCAAAAATCACCGCCGCCGAAACAGGGGAGAGTGCCCATGGAGATCGCCCTGGAGCAGCCCGCCCGCGCCCGTCTGATCACCGGCGAGGAGCGCGAACTCCCCGTCCCCGCCACGCTGCGGTACCGGTCCTCGGACCCGCTGGCCGTGCACCTCGACTTCCCGGGCGAGGTCTCCCTCGACGGCCGGGGCGCCGTCTGGACGTTCGCCCGCGGACTGCTGGACGCCGGTCTGCGCGGTCCGGCCGGGGACGGCGACGTCCGCGTCTGGCCCTGCGGCCGCGAGCGCACGGTCGTCGAACTGCACTCCCCGCACGGCATGGCGCTGCTCCAGTTCGACACGCCCGCCCTGGAGCGCTTCCTGCTGCGGACGTGCGCCGTCGTCGCGCCGGGCGAGGAGGACCTGGGCGAGGCCGTGGAACGCGGCCTGAGCGCCCTCTTCGACGGCGTGTGACCGAGGGCGTGTTCCGCCCTGGGGGCGGCACGACGAGGAGGCCGACCGCGGCCGTACCTCCTCGTCGCCCCCTCGTTCAGTAGCGCAGCACGCCCGCGATCCGCTCGGCGTCGTCCAGGGTGCCGTCCGGTACGAACCGGACGTCGGCGCCGGTCTCCAGGCACTGCTCGACGATCTCGTCCACGATGTCCTCGCGGGCGTCGAGTTCGCCGCTCGCCGCCGGGATCAGATGGCCGCCCTCGTCGCCGCGCACCGTCATCCGGAAGTTCTCCTCGACGGCCAGCATCCGCACCCGGCCCTCCCGGGCGCTCTGCCAGACCTCGTCGACACCGGCCGCGTACGCCCTGCGCCCTCGGGCCGCGACGAGTTCACGCATCACCTCGTCGGTGCTCTCCCGGAGGTCGGCGGTGATCCGGGGCGCGACCGCGTGCCACACCGCGTCGCGTGTGCCGTGCGCCAGACCGCCGTGCGGGATGTGCACGGCGAGCTTCGCGGCGCCGCCGATCTCGTCCAGCAGGGACAGCGCCGCCGGTTCGCCGGTGACGTAGAGCCGCCGGGGGTGGCGCCGCACGACCGCGCTCAGCGCGGAGTCGGCGTCCTTGAGGAAGTGCCGGGTGTCCTCGTCGCGGAAGGTGCTCGGCGTGTCGCCGATCCGCTCGCGCCGTTCGGCGTCGAAGTTCTCCGGGCGCCGGGTGAGCGGGAAGCCGCCGGTCCTGGCCTCGGTGATGCGGTCCAGGGTGCCGGTCCACAGGGTCACGCGGTCGGCCGCGACCGAGCAGACCCAGTACGGCCGTTCGGCCGCCTGCGCGGAGACGAGGTTGCGGGTGAGGAAGGTGTCCGAGAGCACCACACGCTCGGGTACGGTCCGGGCGAGCGACCACACCTGGTGCTCGCCGGGGGCCGCGAAGATCACCAGGCCGTCCTCCGCGTACGTGAGGTCCACCTCGGCGAGGGCCCGGTCGAGTTCCCGCTCGACCTCCGCGCGGCGCTCCCGGGTGACCGACGGATCGGACTCCAGCTGCTTCTTGGCCTCGGCCACGACGTTGCGCAGCCGGACCTGGTCCTGGGCCCGGTAGGGCTCGCGGCGATGGGTGGGCGTCAGCACGGACACGGCCGGGTAGGGGCGCGGCCGCCTCAGCTCGGACAGGGTGGTGGGACTCAGTGCGTGCTCCATAAGAAGACGATAGGTCCGATTCGCCTTTAGGGCATTTGGGGCAATCCCTCACCTGGTCGGGGGACTACCGCCGGTCCTCGTCGGGCGCGCACGAACTGCCGTCGGGCGGCAGCGTGCCGTACAGCAGGAACGCGTCGACCTTGCCGTGCACGCACTTGGAGGAGGCGTAACCGGTGTGCCCGCTGCCCTTGTTGTCCAGCACCACGGCGGAGGAGCCGAGCCGCCGCGCGGTCTCCATAGTCCAGCGGTACGGCGTCGCCGGGTCGCCGCGGGTGCCCACGAGCAGCATCTTCGGCGTGTCCACGTCCTTGACGTCCTCGCGGATGAAATCCGTGCCGGCGGGGCGGCCGTAGCACATCAGCACCTCGTTCAGCCGCTGCCGGCCGAAGACCGGGGACGCCTCCTCGTACCGGGCGCGCAGCCGGTCCAGACCGTCGGTGATCTCCCGGCCGGTGGGGCGGTCGGGGTCGTCGGCGCAGTTGATCGCCATCATGGCCGCGGCGGGGTTGTCGAGCGGGACGTCCTCCGCGTCGACCAGGCCGCCGTCGCCGGCCTTCGCCCGCCGCCCGGGGGAGCCCCCACCGCCGGCGAACGCCTCGATGGCGTGCGTGCTGCCGTCCTCGACCAGGGTGGCCAGAGCGCGTTCCAGGGAGGGCCACAGCTCCTTGCTGTACAGGGCGCTGCTCACCGCGGCGACCAGGTCCTGCCCGGTGAACGGCTCGCCGAAGACCGAGGGCACCGGGTCCTTGTCCAGCGAGTCGACGAGCATCACGACGTATCGGCGGGCCTGTCGCGCGTCCTGCCCGAACGGGCACGCGACGTCCTCGGCGCACCAGTCGGTGAACTCGTCCAGCGCCTTCTGCTGCCCCTCGGCCCCCGCCACCCCCTGCTCGGTCAGCGGCTCCGTGAGGGTGTCCACGCCGTCGAGCACCAACCGGCCGACCCTGTCCGGGAACTGGGCGGCGTACACCGCGCCGAGCCGCGTCCCGTACGAGAATCCGAGGTAGTTGAGCTTGCTGTCGCCGAGCGCCGCGCGCATCACGTCCAGGTCGCGCGAGGCGTCGACGGTGCCTATGTGCGGCAGGACCGGGCCCGAGTGCCGGGCACAGGCGGCGGCCGCCTCGCGCAGCCTGTCGAGGACGCCCTGCGGATCGCGCCGGACCTCGGCCGGATCGTCCGGGAGGTCGATCTGCTCCTTGCCGTCCCCGCAGCTGACCGGTGAGGAGCGGCCGACCCCGCGCGGATCGAACGTCACGATGTCGTAGTCGTCCGTGAGGCTCATGAACTCCTTGCCCGCGCTCGCGAACTGGGGCACGCCCGCGCCGCCCGGCCCGCCGAAGTTGACCAGCACCGAACCCTTGCGGTCACCCGTAGCCCGATAACGGGCGAGTGCCAGTTCGAGTGTCCCGTCGCGGGGGTGGCCGTAGTCGAGCGGCACGGTGACCTTGCCGCACTGCATGTCCTTGGGCATGCCCTCGCCCGGGCACTTGCCCCAGGCCACCTTCTGGTCGTAGAAGCGGGACACGGCGGGCTCGGACGGCCTGCCCGTCGGCAGACCCGTGCCGATCACGGCCAGTCCGACCGCGCAGGTGACGGCGGCGCCGCGCCACAGGGTGGGGCGCGTTGACAGCTTTGCCGGCATCGAAGCCTCCAGGGACGCCCGTCGCGGGCCGGGAAGCGGCGTCCTCGGCTCACGATAAGCGGCACCCGGAAGGCACGCCTCCGCACGAACGGCGGACAGGCACCCCCGCCGACCGGGCGAGATATGCAGTGATCGGACTTTTTACCCCTAGTTCGACAACCCTGCACTCGATGGGGTGAATGGCCGATAAGCCATAACTCGGATGGATCGCTCGCGTTTTATCCGGTGCGGGCGAGTGCTCGTGACCATGTCTGGAAGGCAGGGACCCTATGAGACGGGTTACCCGAAACGGTGTGATCGCCATCGCTGCCGCCTCGGGCGCGATGGCCGTGACGTTCCCGGCTTACGCCGACTCCGCGGCGGACGGTGCCGCGGCCGACTCGCCCGGAGTGCTCTCCGGGAACACCGTCCAGGTTCCGGTGCACGTGCCGGTGAACGTGTGCGGGAACACCGTGAACGTGGTGGGGCTGCTGAACCCCGCCGTGGGCAACAAGTGCGTCAACGAGGACGCGGGCGCCAAGAGCGACAGCAAGAAGGAGGACAGCACGTCCGCCACGTCCTCCGTGAGCGGGGCGAAGGCGGAGGGCGTCTCGACGGAGTCCGGCGGCATCGGGTCCGGCAACGTCGTCCAGCTCCCGGTGCACGTGCCGGTCAACGTCACGGGCAACAGCGTGAACGTGATCGGTGCCGGCAACGCCGCGATCGAGAACGAGTCGGCGAACGTCTCCGGCGAGGAGACGCCGGCGACCACGCTGCCGGCGCCCGAGAAGGCGAAGCCGCGGGCGCCGAAGCCGCGGTCCGTGCCGCCCGTGCACGTGCCGCACGAGGAGGCCGGACCCGTCCTCGCCCACACGGGCGCGGACGCGACCGCCCCGCTCGCCGCGGGCGCCTCGGCGCTCATCCTGGGCGGTGCCGTCCTCTACCGGCGGTTCCGTACCCAGGCGGTGCGCTGACCTCGTCGTCAGGCACCGCGTGAAGGCCCCACCCGCGTGACACGAGCGGTGGGGCCTTCCGTGCGTCACGGCGCAGCCCCATGCGCCCGTCGGGCCCGGCAACGGCTCGATCACGTCGTGACCGCCGTCCCGGAGATCAGCGAGGATGCCGCGTGACCGCATCCCCCACCGAACGGAGCGCCCCATGGCCCTCGCGGCCCCCACGGACCTCGTCGTCGGCCGGGCCGGACCGGACGACTGGCCGGTCATCAGCGGATGGGCCGCCGCCGAGGGCTGGAACCCGGGGACGTCCGACGGACCGGCGTTCTTCGCCCAGGATCCCGACGGCTTCTTCCTCGGCCGCGTCGACGGCGAGCCCGTCTCCGCGATCTCCGTCGTCACCTACGGCCCCGACTACGCGTTCCTCGGCTGCTACCTGGTCCGCCCCGACCTGCGCGGCCGCGGCCTCGGCCTGACCACCTGGAACACCGCCCTCGCCCACGCCGGGAACCGCACGGTCGGCCTCGACGGCGTCGTCGCCCAGCAGGACAACTACCGCCGCTCCGGCTTCACGCAGGCCCACCGCACCACCCGCTTCACCGGCGTCGCCCGCACCACCGCTCCGCCGGCCGGAGTCCACCGCGCACGCCCGGAGGACTTCACAGACATCGCCGCGTACGACGCGCTGTGCACCCCCGCCGACCGGCCCCGCTTCCTGCGGCACTGGCTCGGCGCCCCCGGCCACCACGCCGTGGTCCGCCGCTCCGGCACCCGCGTCACCGGCTACGGCGTCGTCCGTCCCGGACACGACGGCCCGCGCATCGGCCCGCTCTTCGCCGACGGCCCCGAGGACGCCCAGGCCCTGTTCGACGCGCTGACCGCCCACACCGGCGGCCAGGAGGTCGCCGTCGACGTACCCGGGACCAACCCGGCCGGCCTCGCCCTGGTCCGGACGGCCGGCTTCACCCCGTCCTTCGAGACGGCCCGCATGTACACCGGCCCGGTCCGGCCGTACGCCCAGGAACGGGTGTTCGGGGTGACCACCCTGGAACTCGGCTAACGCGCCCGCCCCGCCAGCAGCACCATGCCCGAGTCGCCGTAGTCCGGGAGTGTCGGGTCGGTGTCGATGCGGGTGACGGACAGCTCGCGGGTGAGGGGCGCGAACACCGCCGTGACGATGCCGGGGTCCACCGGGCAGCCCGGCCAGCGCGAGGCCGGGCCGATCCGGTACGTCGGCAGGTTCTCCATGAACGCCGCCACCAGGTACCCGCCCGGCGCCACGCACCGCACGAACGCCTGGCAGAACGCGGCGAACTCGGCGCGGTCCTCGGTGGCGCCCTCCGCGACGAAGTGCATGGAGGCCAGGCCGTAGTGGCCGGACGGCAGGTCCCGTACGTCGGCGTGGACCACGTGCACCCGCGCCAGCGCCCCGGCCGGCGTGGCGGGCAGCGCGGGATTCAGGCGGCGGCACAGCTCGTGGAACGGCAGCCAGCTGGCGTCCGGACCGTCCAGGATCTGCTGCTCCAGATAGGCCACGTTGCCCGCGCCCGCCTCCACCGCCTCCACCCGGCGGCTCGCCGCGGCGGCCAGGATCAGCGGATACACGTTCGGTCCCGCGCCGAACTCGACGGAGCGGCCGAGGGAGCCGGGCGGCAGCCGGCGGTAGAACGCCGAGTGATGCGCGATCACAGCCGCGTCGCAGGGGTGCACCTCGCGGTAGTTCTCCGCCAGGTAGTCGGCCACCGGCCAGCGGTCCCAGTCCACGTCGTCGTTGTGCGTGGTCATGCTCGGTCCTTCGGACGCAGCGGGTAGCGCGCGGCGAGCCGGGTGAGGACGTCGTTCAGCCGGTCGATGTCCTCGTCCGTGTGCAGCGCCGTGAGCTGGACACGGAAGCCGACCCGGTCACGGGGGACCAGCGGATAGGCGGCCACCGTCACATAGATCCCCTCCTGCCACAGGAACCGCGCGACCTGCTCCAGGTCGGACGGGTCGGCCAGCGGCACCTCCACGATCGGCAGCCGGTCGCTGTTCAGGGTGCCGACGTCGAGGGCGTCCAGGTGGTCCAGGACCCGGGCGGTCAGGCGGAACAGGTCGGCCCGCAGGGCGTCACCGCGCCGGTCGTTCACATCGAGCCCGGCGAGCGCGGTCGCCAGGGACGCCGTGGGGGAGGGACCCGAGTAGAGGTAGGGGGCGGCGGCCGTCTTCAGCCGGTTCTTCAGCTCGGTGGGCAGCGCCAGGAAGGCCAGCAGCGACGAGTACGCCTTGGAGAACCCGGCGGCCAGGACGACACCGTCGTAGGACTCGCCGGTGTGCCGCACCACCGCGTTGCCCCGCACGCCGTACGGGCACGGCTCGGCGGGGGAGCGCTCGCCGATGACACCGAAACCGTGCGCGTCGTCGACGTACAGCGTGGCTCCGTGGGCCCGGCAGACGGAGGCCAGCGCGGCCAGGTCGGGGATGTTGCCGGTCATGCTGTTCACCCCGTCCAGGCAGACCAGCCGGGGCGCGCTCGCCGGGGCCGCGGCCAGCAGGGCGTCCAGCTCCTCGGGGCGTTCGGCGTGGAACCGGCGCAGGGTCGCGCCCTGTCCCCGGGCCACGGTGCAGCCGTCGTAGATCGTGCGGTGCGCGGTCGCCTCCACGAAGGCGTACCCGTCGTCGGCGAGGACCGGGATCACCGAGGTGTGGATGATCGTCAGCGTCGGCAGCAGCAGGGTGTCCGGGGCGCCCAGCAGCTCCGCCAGCCGCTCCTCGATCCGCGGGTACAGCCGCGGGCTGCCCAGCAGCCGGGACCAGCTGGGGTGCGTGCCCCACTCCTGCACGGCCGGGTCGATGGTGGCGGCGATCTCCGGGTCCCAGTCGAAGCCGAGGTAGTTGCACGAGGCGAAGTCGATCAGCCAGTGGCCCCGGCTGCGGATGTGCCGGCCGCGGACCTCGTCCAGGACAGCGTCCGTCATCGGGCTGGTGCGGCGCAGCCGGTCCAGGTCGGCCTCCCGCACGGCCCGCCTGCCGCGCGCCGGCAGGATCCGGCGGTCGCCGTCGCGGCGCCGCTCGGCGGTCCCCGGTGCGGACCGGCCGCCCTCGCGGCGCAGCACCTCCCGGCTCTGCTCCAGCGTCATCGGCCGGGCGAACAGATAGCCCTGCCCGAACCGGCAGCCCATCCGGGCCAGCAGGTCCCGCTGCTCGGGCTCCTCGATGCCCTCGGCGATCACCTGGAGCCCCAGGGTGTCCGCGATGTGCACGATGCCCTCGACCAGCGCGACCTGCTGGGCGTCGCGCGGGATGTCGTCGATGTAGGACTTGTCGATCTTCAGGACGTCGATGGGGAAGTCCCGCAGGTAGCGCAGCGACGAGAAGCCGGTGCCGAAGTCGTCGACCGCGATGTGCACCCCCAGGTCCTTCAGGGACCGCAGCATCGCCTGGACCTGGGTGTCCCGGCGCAGCAGCACCGTCTCCGTCAGCTCCAGCTGAAGACTGCCCGGCGCGAGCCCCGGCGTCCGCAGGGCCTGGTCGACCTGCCGCACGAACCCGTTGTCACGGAACTGGCGGGCGGAGACGTTGACGCTGACGTAGGGGGGCCGCCCGGGCACCCGCTCCTCCTGCAGTCCCGCCATGTCGCGGGCCGCCTGCTCCAGCACCCAGGAGCCGAGGGCGCCGATGTGCCCGGTCTCCTCGGCCAGGCTGATGAACTGCTCCGGGGTGACCGGCCGTTGCGCGGTGTGCGGCCAGCGGGCCAGCGCCTCGAAGCCGACGACCTCGCCCGCGGTGATGTCCACGACGGGCTGGTAGCGCACCGCGAACTCGCGTGCGGCGACCGCCTGGGCGAGCCGGCTCTGCAGGTCGTGCCGTTCGATCATGCGGCTGTGCAGCAGGGGGCGGAAGCGGCGCCACTGCCGTTTGCCCGCGGCCTTCGCCGCGTACAGCGCCAGATCCGCGTGGCCCAGCAGTTCGTCGGCGTCCGTGCTGTCCCGTGCCGTGGCCACCCCCACGCTCGCCGACACGGTCACGGACTCGCCGCCCAGCGCGAAGGGCCGGCCCAGGGTCTGGATCACCTGCGCGGCCAGCAGCTCCGCGTCGAGCTGCTGCCGCGCGTCCTCCATCAGGACGGCGAACTCGTCGCCGCCGAGGCGGGCCGCGGTGTCGGTGCGGCGCAGCGTCCGCGACAGCCGTATCCCGACGTCCTTGAGCAGATGGTCGCCCGCCGAGTGCCCGAGCGTGTCGTTGACCAGCTTGAAGTCGTCGAGGTCGATGAAGAGCAGGCAGGTCAGCGACGCCTCGCGGCGGCCCCGCAGCAGGGCCCGCTCGATCCGCTCGAGGAGCAGCGTCCGGTTCGGCAGCCCGGTCAGCGAGTCGTGGAAGGCGCGCTCGGTCAGCTCGTGCTCCAGCCGCCGCTGCTCGGTCACGTCCCGCAGGGTGACCACCAGGCCGGCGACCGTGCGCTCGTCACGGAAGTCGCTGCACCGCACCTCCACCTCGACCTGCCCGTCGGGATGCCGTACCCACCAGTGGTCGTGCGTGGCCCGCGGCCCGATCTCGCGGACGGCCGCGAGCTGCCGGGCCGCCCGCAGCCGGTCGCGGGGGTCCACCAGCTCCGGCAGCGTCCGCCCCACCAGGTCCGAGCTGCCGAACACGGTGGCGGCGGACGGGCTGGCGTACCGGATCACGTCGTCGTCCTCCAGGATCAGGATGACGTCGGACGCGTTGCGCACCAGCGTGCGGAAGTACGCCTCGCTCTCCCGCCGGATGACCTCCTGGCGCAGCACCACCCGCTCCTTGGCGAGGCCCGCGTGCGAGGCGAGGATCTCCAGCGAGCTCCGGGTCTCGTTGAGCCGCGCGGGAGGCCCCGCCACCAGCAGCACACCCGGGATGTCGCCCGCCGGACGGTCGGGCGGGACCATCGGGCAGACCAGGGCGGACGACAGCCCGTCCAGACGGGCCTGGACCTTCGGTTCGAGGCTGTCGGCGGGGACCAGCCGGGCGTGGCGCGGGGTGAGTGCCGACGTCCGCTCGGCCGGCAGCAGCAGGGTGCGATGGTGGACGGCGGGACCGAGGAGCCGGTCGACGGCCGCCTCGCAGGAGCGGACGACCTCCTCCTGCCGGACCGCCGACACCAGCGAGGCGCCGGCCGCGCGCAGCGCCAGCTCCCGCTCCACGGCCCGGCGATGGGCCACCACCATGCCGGCCAGACGCAGGATGACCAGCAGGAACAGCGTTCCCGAGAACGCCGCGATGATCGGCACGCCGTGCGGCTTGTCCTTCAGTCCCTCGATCAGCAGGACCGTCGGGGCGACGAACGTGGCCACCGTGAGGAGCACCAGCCGGCGCGGCGGCGGGAGCAGGGACTCGCGCACCGGCTCCGCCGCGGTCAGCTCCACCATCGCGGGGTGCAGCGCGGCCAGGCCCCACGCCGTGTAGAAGACGATCCACCCGGCGTCGACCAGGGTGCCGGTCCGCCACTCGTCGTGCAGCTGCATGATCCCGTAGGTGATGTCGAAGCCGAGCAGCGTCACGGTGCCCACGACGAGCAGCGCCAGCGACGCGTTGTGCCGGCTCGCGGCGCTCGGGGTCAGCAGCCGGGCGAGCAGGGCCAGCACGAGCACGTCGCCGAGCGGGTAGGCGATGCTGATGGCCCGCTGCTGCCAGGTGAGCCCGTCGATCTCGGTCAGCGGCTGGACCAGGAACACCCAGACGGGGAGCGCGAGTCCGGCGGTGAGGATGAGCGCGTCCACCAGCCCGGGCAGGTCGTGTCCGGTCCAGCGGTGGCGGATGAGACCGGACAGGCCGACGGCGAACAGCACGTAGTTCGCGAGGTAGAAGGCGTCGGCGGGGGACGGGAACGGGTTCTCGACGTGGAAGTACGTCTCCATCACGTTGTAGTACGTGTCGCCCGTGACGAAGCAGAACAGCCCCGCGGCCAGGATCCACCAGGGCCAGCGGTGGGCGGGCCGGTTCACATGGATGCCGACCAGCATGGCGGCGAACCCGAGCAGACCGATCGACGCCCATACCGGGGTGAGCGCCGCCGGGACCGTCATGTAGACGACCGTCGCCGCCGCGACCAGGACGAGAAGGGCGCACATCAGCCGCCGCGGCGACGGCCACGACCGGCGCCCCGCACCGTCGGAGGAGACCGGGCTCCCCACCTGGTCCGTGCCCATCCTCGATCGTAGGCACCGCCGATCGGCGCCTGCATCTCGGGCGGACGGGTTGTCAGCCGGCGCGTGTGTGGAACCGCAGATGCAGGGCGCGGATGTCCTCCGTCAGCTCGGGGACCGGCCCCTCGACGGTCACACCCGGTGCCACCTCACGCACGGGGAGCGGCCGCACCGGCGCCGCAGGGACACCCAACTCGGCCAGCCAGCCGGTCAGTTGCTCCGACGAGGCGACGTACACGATCCGTCCCAGGCCCACCCAGGCGTGCGCGGCGGCACACATCGGGCAGTGCTCGCCGGAGGTGTACACCGTGGCCGAAGCCCGTTCCTTCGGGGACAGGTGGGCGGCGGACCAGCGCGCCAGCTCGAACTCCGGGTGCCGGGTGCGGTCCCCGGAGGCCACCCGGTTGTGGTCCTCGGCCAGTACGGTGCCGTCCGCTCCCACCAGGACCGAGCCGAAGGGCTCGTCCCCGGCGTCCAGGGCCTCGGCGGCCAGTTCGACGCAGCGGCGCAGGTACGGCAGTTCGGCGTCCTCGACGGCCATGGTGCGGGTCCTCCTCCAGACGGGGTTGCTCCGGCCCTTCCATGGTCGCCGACGGACGGCACCCGTGGCGTGGCCGAGCCCGGCGCGGGCCGAATCAGGTGCTAAAGCGCTTGCCCCAGCTCCGGGTTGGTGCTGAGGTGACCGCATGGATCCCGCCGCCGTTCTCGCCCTGTTCGACCGTGATCTGCGCGAGCACGCGCGGCCGGACAGCCCGGACTCCGTGGTGGAGCGGATCGGCCCGGTCGTCCGCCAGGTGTCGTCAGGCCCGGGGTGGAACGGCGTCGTGTGGTCGGCGCTGGACGGGACGACGGCCGACGCGGCGATCGCCGCGCAGATCGCCCACTTCGACGGGCTCGGGCTGGAATTCGAGTGGAAGCTCTATGGCCACGACCGCCCGGTCGACCTGGGCCGGCGACTCCGGGACGCCGGTTTCACGGCCGAGCCGGAGGAGACGGTGATGATCGCGGAGGCCGCCGCCCTGGACCTGGACGCCCGGCCGCCGGCCGGTGTCCGCCTCGTCCCGGTGACCGACGCGGCCGGCGCCGATCTCGTCGCCGAGGTGCACCGCGAGGCGTTCGGCGGCGACGGCGCGCGCATCCGGCACCAGCTCCTCGCGCATCTCGCGACCGGCGCGGACACGGTGCTGGCCGTGGTCGCCCTGACGGACGACGGGACGCCGGTGAGCGCCGCGCGGATGGAACTCGTGCCCGGGACCCGGTTCGCCGGGCTCTGGGGCGGCGGGACCGTGGAGGGCTGGCGGGGCCGTGGCGTCTACCGCGCGCTCGTCGCGCACCGCGCCCGTGTCGCGGTGGACCGGGGCTACCGGTACCTCCAGGTCGACGCCATGAGTACCAGCCGCCCCGTCCTGGAGCGCCTCGGCTTCGAGCCGCTGACCACGACGACGCCGTACGTGCACAGGCCCTGAGGCGCGCACGCGAAGGCCCGCGACCGGAACGCCGGTCGCGGGCCTGTGCCTGGTGCGCGGTGGTTTCCCGCGCGGGTGTCAGCGATGGGCCTTCGCACGGTCCAGTGCGGCGACGCCCACTGCGGCGAGACCGATCTGGATGAGCCACTCGATCCAGTCCACGCCGTTCGTGTCGTTCACGTCCAGTCCGGCGGCGATCGCCGACCCGATGAGTGCGGCCACGATGCCGACGAGGATCGTCCACAGCACGCCGATGTGCTGCCGCCCCGGTACCACGAGCCGTCCGAGCACACCGATGACAATGCCGATCACGATGGCACTGATGATCCCCGAGATCTCCATTTCGCTCCTCTTCTCCGATCCCCGCATCACTGCGGACTGTGCCCGCGTCACAGCGTGTGCCCCCAGGAGCGGGGAACAGTCCTCATCCGGTCGCACAGGCGTGCGCCGAGCGGCATGAGGAGGCCGGTCCGTCGAGCGGACCGGCCCGGGCGAAGCCCGTTCGTCGTGCGCTACGACCTGGTGGTGCTCCTCGCCGCCGTGCCGGCGCACAGGAGGCCGAGGACCACGGCCAGCGCACCGATGACGATGTTGTTCACGACCACGCCGGCGTCCGGGCTGTCCCCGACGATCCATGGCGCGATGATCATCCAGACGCCCAGTGCGCAGAAGGCCCAGCTCAGGCCGTACATGCGCTCAGGAGCGCGGGTGAATCCGAGGGCCAGCAGCCCGATGGCGATGCCCATGATCAGGTTGTGGGTCACCAGCGGGGGCTGGCTGGTCGTGTAGTGGAGTATCCAGGGGGACGCGGCGCAGTACAGACCGAGCAGGAACACCGGTCCGTCCAGGAGCGTCACATCGCGGCCCCCGAGCATGCGGTCGTAGCGATCCCGCATCTCGGGTACGTCCGGATGGCTGGCTATGTCACCTCTGGTGTGCGAGACGTCGGCCATGACTCGTCTCCTTTGACTCGCAGGCCTGACCGCTCCGTGAGCGGGGTGCTGTTGAAGCCACCTTCAACCATTCTGCGCTTATTTTTTCCTTATGTGTAGCGGGGGGCGCGGACGGGGGCCGGGCTCCTCACCGGCCACGTGCCCGCCGGAAGCGCTCCAGGCCCTCGCCGAGCCCGACGACCGGCGCCGGGTAGCCGAGCGCGGCACGGTCGTCGTCGCCGAGCCGCCACGGTTCGTGCACCCGCACCCCCTCGACCTCCGTCAGCTCGGGCACCCAGCGGCGCACGTAGCGCCCCTCGGGGTCGTACCGCTTGGCCTGCAGGACGGGGTTGAGGACCCGGTGGGGCCGGGTGTCCGTGCCCGTCCCGGCCACCCACTGCCAGTTCAGCTGGTTGTTGGCCAGGTCGCCGTCGACCAGCAGGTCGAGGAAGTGCCGGGCGCCGATCCGCCAGTCCACGTACAGCGTCTTGGTGAGGAAGCTCGCCGTCAGCAGCCGCCCCCGGTTGTGCATCCAGCCCTCGTGCCGCAGCTGACGCATCGCCGCGTCCACGACCGGGTAGCCGGTACGGCCCTCCCGCCAGGCGGCGATGTCCCCCGCCGCCTCCTTCTCCGGCCGCCAGCGGTCGCCGCGCGTGCGGTAGTCGGTCGTGGCGGCGGCGGGCCGCGCGGCGAGGACCTGCCGGTGGAAGTCACGCCAGGCGAGCTGCCGTACGAACGCGTCCGCGCCCGCGCCACCCTCCCGGCGGGCGCGGTGGACCAGCTCGACGGGGGAGAGGGTGCCGAAGTGCAGATGCGGCGAGAGCCGGGAGGTCGCGTCACCGGCGAGGTCGTCGTGCCGGTCCTCGTAGACCGCGAGGCCCCCGCGCAGCCAGGCCGTGAGCCGGCGGCGGCCCTCCGTCTCCCCGCCGGCCGCGAGCCCTTCCGCCAGCCCGGACAGGCCGCTGCGTCCGGGGAGCGGCTCGGACCCCACGCCGTCCGGCACGCGCACCGCCCGGGGCGCGCCGAGCGGGTCCCGCAGCCGGTGGTCGGACCAGCGCCGGAGGTACGGCGTGAAGACGGCGAAGTGGTCGGAGGAGGCCGGGGTCACCGCGCCGGGAGCGACGGCCGTCGTGACCGTGTCGTGCACGTGCAGCCGCACTCCCTGCGCCTCCAGTGCCCGGCGCAGCCGTTCCTCCCGGCGCTGGGCGTGGGCGCTGACGTCGGACGCCATGTGCACCTCGTCGGCGTCCGCCTCCGTCACCACCCGGCACACCTGCTCGACGAGGTCGCCCCGGCGCACGACCAGCCGGCCGCCCCGCTCGCGCAGCCCGGCGTCCAGGTCGCGCAGGCAGTCCGCGAGGAACGCCAGCCGGTTGGGCGCCGCGAACCCGGCCGCGTCGACGGCCGGGTCCCGCACGAACAGCGGAACGGTCCCCTCGGTGCCGTCCAGGGCCGCACGCAGCGGCGGATGGTCGTGCAGACGCAGGTCGCTGGTGAACAGGACGACCGAGATGCTCATGGCGCGTACTCCGGGGGCGGACTTCGAGGACTGCGGGGCGCGGGTCGGCGGTGGGGTTCGCGACGCGTGGGTCGAGGACGTCCGGGCAGCTCAGGGGTGGGTGGCGCGGTCCGTCGCCGCGGGCAGGGGGGACGCGGCAGCCGCTCGCGCGATGTTGCGGGCCATCCCGCCGAACACGATCGCGTGGAACGGCGACACACTCCACCAGTACGCGTGGCCGAGCAGCCCGCGCGGGTGGAACAGGGCGCGCTGCCGATAACGGGTGCGGCCGTCCGGGCCGGTGAGCGCCCGCATCTCCAGCCAGGCCAGTCCCGGCAGCCGCATCTCCGCGCGCAGCCGCAGCAGCCGGCCCGGCTCGATCTCCTCGACCCGCCAGAAGTCCAGCGAGTCGCCGACCCTCAGCCGTGCCGCGTCCCGCCGCCCCCGGCGCAGCCCCACCCCGCCCACCAGCCGGTCCAGCCAGCCGCGCACCGCCCAGGCGAGCGGGAACGAGTACCAGCCGTTCTCCCCGCCGATGCCCTCGACGACCCGCCACAGTGCCTCGGGCGAGGCGTGCACGACCAGTTCGCGGTGGTCGGTGTAGAGGCTGCCGCCCGCCCAGTCGGGGTCGGTGGGGAGCGGGTCGCTGGGCGCGCCGGGCACCGACGCCGACGACCACCGGGTCGTCACCCGCGCGTCGCGCACCCGCCGCAGGGCGAGCCGCACCGCCTCGTCGAAGCCGATCGGATGCCCCGGCGGATCGGGCACGTACCGGGCGATGTCGTGCTCGCGGCACACCACCTCGTGGCGCAGCGACTCGGTCAGCGGCCGGGCGATGGAGGCAGGCACCGGGGTCACCAGGCCCACCCAGTGGCTGGACAGCCCCGGGGTGAGCACCGGCACCGGCAGGATGACCCGGCGAGCGAGCCCGGCCACCCGCGCGTACCGGACCATCATGTCCCGGTACGTCAGGACGTCCGGGCCGCCGATGTCGAAGGTCCGGTTCACGTCCGGCGGCATGAGCGCGCTGCCGGCGAGGGCGCGCAGGACGTCCCGGACGGCCACCGGCTGGATACGGGTGTGCACCCAGCTGGGCGTGACCATCACGGGCAGCCGTTCGGTGAGGTAGCGCAGCATCTCGAAGGAGGCGGAGCCCGAGCCGATGATGACGGCCGCCCGCAGCACGGTGGCCGGCACCGGGGAGTCGAGCAGGATGCGCCCGACCTCCGCCCGCGAGCGCAGATGCGGGGAGAGCGTGTGCTCGGGCACCCCGGCCGGGGTGAGGCCGCCCAGGTAGACGATCCGCCGGACACCCGCGGCCCGGGCCTGCTCGGCGAAGGTCCGGGCCGCCCTGCGGTCGGTCTCCTCGAAGTCCTTTCCGGTGCCCAGCGCGTGCACCAGGTAGTAGGCGACGTCGACGCCCTCCATGGCGCGGGCCACGGACCCGGCGTCCATGACGTCGCCGCGCACCACCTCCACGTCCGGGGCCCACGGATGGTCGCGCAGCCGTTCCGGTGAGCGGGCCAGACAGCGCACGCGGTGCCCGGCGGCGAGCAGTTCGGGCACGAGGCGCCCGCCGATGTATCCCGTGGCGCCCGTCACCAGGCACCGCACTCCCTCACCCACCGCGTCGCGTTCCATGCCGTCGGACGTCCTCACCTGTCGGGGCCTTCACGAGGACTTCCCCGCCGGGGGCCGTCCGGGATGCGGGCGCGGTACGGCACACCCCCGGACGGGCGAACACGCCGGAGGCGGGCGAAGTCGTGGACATGCTCACGGCGGCCGGGGGCAGACGGTTGTGTACCGGGCAGGACAGGACGATCCGGCCCGGGCTCGATGGGTGGAAGACGGTGTGGAGGTGGCTGCCGCCATGGGTGCGAAGGTGTTGGAGCGGTTTCCGGCGGGGTCTCCGCGCGGATCGTGGCCGGCGGAGGAGTACGCGGCCGAGCGCCGCGCCGAGGGTGAACCCGCGACGGTCGTCATGGACCTGAAGTCGGACGCGTTCCTCGTCGTGGTCCCCGTGGGCGACGACGACTGAGCCCTTCCGGCCGCACAGAGGCGGGGTCCGCTCAGGGCGCCTTCGAGGTCAGCACGTCCAGATGGGCGCCGCGCGACTCCGCCGTCTGGCCCTGCACCAGCAGGAACAGGGCCTCCCGGGCGAGGCGTTGAGCCGTGCCGGTCAGAGCGAGGGAGCGTCCGCCGCCGGCGACCACCGCCGCGGTCGTGGCCGTGCGCATCAGCTCGGCCGCGTCGACCCGCAGCGCCAGCCGCTCCGCCAGGGTCGCGTCGGTGACGGGCGCGTCGGCCAGCTCGTAGGCCCGCGAGCGGACCGCCCCCACACGGGTGCGCAGCGGCCCGGCCACCTCGTCGTCCAGGAGCGCGAGCGCCGCCTCCGTGATCCCGAACACCGCCGGGGAGGCGCTGACCGCCTTCGCGCGGTCCTTCACCGCCCACTCCTCGTACGGCACGCGCAGCGCGACCGACTCGGGCGGCAGCCACAGCCCGTCCAGCTCGAGCGAGACCGTGCTCGACGCGGTGAGGGCCGCGAGCCGCATCGGCGCCGACGGCCGCAGCCCCGGCTGCTCCCTGGCCTCGGTGAAGGCGAACACCGCCTCGCCGCCCTCCGCGATCCCGGCGAGCAGCATCACGTCGTTGAGCCCCCAGCCGGTGTACCAGGGCACCCTCCCGTCGAACCGCAGCCCGCCGCGCTCCCCGCTGACCCGCACCGGCGTCCGTGGGTACGCCCGCAGATGCGCGTACGCCACCCCCGACAGCAGCTCCCCACGGGCCAGCGGGCCGAGCAGGCGCTCGCGCACCGGCCCCTCGCTCGCCGCCAGCGTCGCCACCGGCGTGTGGTGCTGGGTCTGCACGAACCACGTCGAGCAGCAGGCCCCCGCGAGGATCTCCGCGGTGCGCCGGGCCACCACCGCGGGCGCCGCCCAGCCGCCGTACTCCCGCGGGGCGCTCACCCCGAGCAGCCCCGAACGCCGGATCGCCTCGATGTGGGACGCGGGCACGCCCTCCTGGTCGACCCGCGCGGCGTGCGGGGCGAGCAGATCGGCGGCGACGTGCCGGGCGCGGTCGACGAGGGGGTGGTCCAGGGTGGTCATGACGAGAATTCTCGCGGCAGGATCCCGCGAGGTGTCGATCCGGGGGCGTGCCGTTCGTGTAGAGGGTGAGAACCGCTACGACGCCGCAGGAGGCCGCCGTGAAGTACTACCTGCTCAATGTGATGCAACCGGTCGGGGAGCCGCCCGCCCCGGAGGTCCTCGCCGAGATCGGGAAGAAGCTCGACGCCCTCAACCAGGACCTGCGCGAGGCGGGCGCCTGGGTCTTCGCCGGAGGACTGCACGGCCCGGAGTCCTCCACGGTGCTGCGGCCCCGCGACGGCGACGTCCTCGTCACCGACGGGCCGTACGCCGAGGGCAAGGAGATCCTCGGCGGCATCAGCCTCATCAAGGCGCCCGACCTGGACGCCGCCCTGGAGTGGGGCCGCAGGCTGGCCCTGGCCACCACCCTGCCCATCGAGGTCCGGCCGTTCGCGGACGAAGCCGGGGACCGATGACCGCAGCGGACGTCGAAACCGTCTTCCGCGCGGAGTACGGCCGCGCGGTGGCGGTCCTCGTCCGCCTCCTCGGCGACATCGACCTCGCCGAGGAGGCCGTCCAGGACGCCTTCACGACCGCCCTGGAGCGGTGGCCGCGCTCCGGTGTGCCGCCGAGCCCGGCGGGCTGGATCATCACCACCGCCCGCAACCGCGCCATCGACCGGCTGCGCCGCGAGACGACCCGGGACGGGCGGCAGGCGCAGGCGGCCCTGCTGCACGCCTCCGACGCACCGCCCGAGGAGGGTCCCGTGCGCGACGAACGGCTCCGCCTGATCTTCACCTGCTGCCATCCCGCCCTCGCCGTGCCCGCCCGGGTCGCCCTCACCCTGCGCCTGCTCGGCGGGCTCAGCACCGCGCAGATCGCCCGGGCCTTCCTCGTGCCCGAACCGACGATGGCCCAGCGGCTGGTGCGGGCCAAGGCGAAGATCCGTGACGCCCGCATCCCCTACCGGGTGCCGCGCGACGCCGACCTGCCCGACCGCCTCGCCGCCGTGCTCGCGGTCGTCTACCTGATCTTCAACCAGGGCTTCGAGGGGGAGTCCGGGCTGTGCGAGGAGGCCGTGCGCCTCGGGCGGCTGCTGGCGGAACTCATGCCGGACGAGCCCGAGGTGAGCGGACTGCTGGCCCTGATGCTCCTCGTCGAGTCCCGCCGGGCCGCCCGCCAGGACGAGCACGGCACGCTCGTGCCGCTCCCCGAACAGGACCGCGGCCGCTGGGACCGCTCCCTGATCGCCGAGGGCCGGACGCTGGTGCGACGGTGCCTGCGGCGCGGCCGGCCGGGCCCGTACCAGATCCAGGCCGCCATCCAGGCCGTGCACAGCGACGCGCCGGGCCCCGCGCACACGGACTGGGGGCAGATCCTGCGGCTCTACGACCAGCTCATGGCCGTCGCGCCCAGCCCCGTCGTGGCTCTGAACCGTGCCGTCGCGGTCGCCGAGACGGAGGGGCCGGCGCCTGCTCTCACCCTGGTGGACTCCCTGGACCTCGACGGCTATCGCGTCCTGCACGCCGTCCGGGCCGACCTGCTGCGCCGCCTGGGCCGGACCGACGAGGCCGTGCGCGCGTACGAGCGAGCCGTCGAGCTGTCCGAGAGTCCGGCGGAGCGCGCCTACCTCACCCGCCGGCGCCTGGAGATCGCCCCGTCGCCCTGACCCCAGCCAGGCCGTACGACCCCGACGACCCCTCGGAGACGCCCCGCGAACCCGACTTCCCCTCCGCGCGGCCGAGTTGACTGGTCTACACCCTTGACTGGTACAGACCAAAGGGGTTGAGTGTGTCCCCACACCCCCCACCACGGCCGCCCCCACGCCGTGGCCGACCTCGTCGGCACGTGCGCACAAGGTCCTTGCTTTGTCATGCCCTTGTCCGGGTGCGGCCGTGCTCTCCGCAAAGGAGCTGATCACGTGCTGAAGCGCCGTCTGGCCGCACTCGTCTCCTCGCTCGTCCTGGGCAGCACCGCTCTGCTGCTCCAGCCGGCCCAGAGTGCCTCCGCCGCAGGATTCGTCGTCAGCGAGGCCCAGTTCAACCAGATGTTCCCGGGCCGGAACTCGTTCTACACCTACAGCGGTCTGGTCGCGGCGCTCAGCGCCTACCCCGGCTTCGCGAACTCCGGCAGTGACACGGTCAGGAAGCAGGAGGCCGCCGCCTTCCTCGCCAACGTCAACCACGAGACCGGCGGGCTGGTCCACATCGTCGAGCAGAACACCGCCAACTACCCCCACTACTGCGACTGGGGGCAGCCCTACGGCTGCCCCGCCGGCCAGGCCGCCTACTACGGGCGGGGCCCCATCCAGCTGTCCTGGAACTTCAACTACAAGGCCGCCGGGGACGCGCTCGGCATCGACCTGCTCAACAATCCCTGGCGCGTGCAGAACGAAGCGGCCGTCGCCTGGAAGACCGGCCTGTGGTACTGGAACACCCAGAGCGGTCCCGGCTCCATGACCCCCCACAACGCCATGGTCAACCAGGCGGGCTTCGGCCAGACCATCCGTTCCATCAACGGCTCCCTGGAGTGCGACGGCAAGAACCCCGCCCAGGTCCAGAGCCGCGTCGACGCCTACCAGCGCTTCACCCGGATCCTCGGCGTCGCCCCCGGCGCCAACCTGTACTGCTGACCGCTCTCCCGGGTCCCGCGGGGTGTGCGACACTCCGCCGATGACCACCGGAACGATCACCGCGCACGCCGCGGGCACCTGGGACCTCGGCGACCTGCCCGTCAACCGCCTCGGCTTCGGCGCGATGCGGCTGACGGGCAGCGCCGCCTTCCACCACGGCGTCCCCAGCCGGAGGGACCGTTCGATCGCCGTCCTGCGCGCGGCGGTCGAACTCGGTGTGAACCACATCGACACGGCCGCCTTCTACTTCTCCGCCCTGCGCTCCGCCAACGAACTGATCAACACCGCGCTGTCGCCGTACGCCGACGACCTCGTCATCGCCACGAAGGTCGGCCCCCACCGCGAGTACGACGGCGAGTGGGGCACCGCCGCCCGCCCCGAGCAGCTGCGCGGCCAGGTCGAGGAGAACCTCCGCCAGCTCGGCCGCGACCACCTGGACCTCGTGTACCTGCGCCGCATGCGGCAGGACTCCATCGCCGAGCACTTCGGCGCCCTGGCCGAACTGCGCGAGGCCGGCCTCGTCCGCCACCTCGGCATCTCCTCCGTCCGGCCGCACCATCTCGCCGAGGCCCGGGCCATCGCCCCCGTGGTCGCGGTCCAGAACCGCTACGCCCTCGACCGGCCCGACCCGGACGCCGACGAACTGCTGCGCCTGTGCGGTGCGGCCGGCATCGCGTTCGTGCCCTTCTACGCGGTGGCCGGGGACGCGGGCGAGCACGGCGCGACCGACGCGCACGACGCGAACGTGCTGGCTGTCGCACGGGCGCACGGTGTGACCCCGGCCCAGACGCGCATCGCCTGGACCCTGAGTCAGGGCCCGCACGTCCTCGCCATCCCCGGCACCGGCAACCCCGACCACCTGAGGGAGAACGTGGCGGCGGGCGCGGTGCGCCTGACGGAGGAGGAGCTGAACCTGCTGAACGCGCGGCGTGTCCAGGGGAGTTGAGCTCCGTGAGGCGGCTGCCCGGGGGAGTGCCGCGCCGGTAGGCCGTCGCCGGCGGGTGTGGTGTTCCCGGGCGGGCCCGGCTCTCTCCTGGAGCCCTGCGTGACACTGCCGTCGGCACGCTTCCTCCCGAGACTGGCGCCGCCCACGTTTTACGTATAACCTCTCCCGTCAACCACCCGTCCCGGAAGGTCCCGATGTCCCGTCTCGCCCTGGTCACCCTCGTCGTCGACGACTACGACGAGGCGATCCGCTTCTACACCGACGCCCTCGGGTTCCGGCTCGTCGAGGACGCCCCGCGGCCCGACGGCTCCCGCTGGGTCGTCGTGGCGCCGGACGGTCAGGACACCGGACTGCTGCTGGCCCGCGCCAAGGGGGACGGCCAGCGGGCCCGCGTCGGGGACCAGACCGGAGGGCGGGTCGGGTTCTTCCTGCACACCGACGACTTCGCCCGCGACCACGCCCGTATGCTCGCGGCCGGCGTGACCTTCCTGGAGGAGCCCCGGCACGAGCCGTACGGTTCCGTCGCCGTCTTCCAGGACCTGTACGGCAACCGCTGGGACCTCCTCCAGCCCGCCGGCTGACCCGCTCCCTCCCGTCGCACCCCGCCCGACCGAGAAAGACCGCACCATGACCGCTACGCGCGTAGACGCCGATGTGATCCGCCGCCTTCCCAAGGCCGTCCTGCACGACCACCTCGACGGCGGACTGCGCCCCGCCACCGTGGTCGAGCTCGCGGCGGAGATCGGGCACACCCTGCCCACCACCGCCCCCGACGAGCTCGCCGCCTGGTACTTCGAGGCCGCCAACTCCGGCGACCTGGTCCGCTACATAGCCACCTTCGAGCACACCCTCGCCGTGATGCAGACCCGTGAAGGTCTGCTGCGCACCGCCGAGGAGTACGTCCTGGACCTCGCCGCCGACGGCGTGGTCTACGGCGAGGTGCGCTACGCCCCCGAGCTGAACACCCGGGGCGGACTGACCATGGCCGAGGTCGTGGAGACCGTCCAGGAGGGCCTCGCCGCCGGCATGGCCAAGGCCGCGGCGGCCGGCACCCCGGTGCGGGTGGGCACGCTGCTGTGCGGCATGCGGATGTTCGACCGGGTGCGCGAGGCCGCCGACCTGGCCGTCGCCTTCCGGGACGCCGGTGTCGTCGGCTTCGACATCGCCGGGGCCGAGGACGGCTTCCCCGCCGCCGACCACCTCGACGCGTTCCAGCATCTGCGCCGCGAGAGCGTGCCCTTCACCATCCACGCCGGCGAGGCGCACGGCCTGCCGAGCATCCACCAGGCCGTGCAGGTCTGCGGTGCCCAGCGCATCGGCCACGGTGTGCGGATCACCGAGGACATCGTCGACGGCAAGCTCGGCCGGCTGGCCGGCTGGGTGCGGGACCGCCGGATCGCCCTGGAGATGTGCCCCACCTCCAACCTCCAGACCGGTGCGGCCACGTCGATCGCCGGGCACCCGATCACCGCGCTGAAGGACCTCGGCTTCCGGGTCACCCTCAACACCGACAACCGGCTCGTGTCCGGCACGACGATGACCCGCGAGATGACCCTGCTGGTCGAGGAGGCCGGCTGGACGGTCGAGGACCTGCGCACGGTCACCGTGAACGCCGTCAAGAGCGCCTTCATCCCGTTCGACGAGCGCAAGGCCCTCCTGGAGGACGTCGTCCTGCCGGGCTACGCGCTCTGAAGGAGCCCGCGGACGTAGGCGGCCTGTCCGACGTGCTGGAGATCGTCGGACAGGACGCTGACCAGCCGAACCCCCAGCGTGACCGGCGGGTCCCAGTGCTCGTCCACGACCCGCTCCAGGTCCTTGGCGGCCACCGTCCGCAGCACGCCCAGGGACTGCTCGTGCACGGCGTCGTAGTAGCCGGTCAGCAGGTCGCCCGAGGTCACCTGGACCTTGGCGACCTTCGCCGGGGTGTGCCCGTAGCCGGTGTCGTGGCGGGGCAGGTCGAGCCCGAACCTGCCGTGCCAGTCCTGCGCCAGCCACACCTGTTCGAGCCCGAAGGCGTCGGCGACGTGGTCGTCCTGGATCCGGGTGAGATGCCAGATCAGCCAGGCGACGGAGTTGGCCTCCGGAGAGGGGCGGGCACCCAGCTCGTCCGGGCCGAGGCCCTCGACGGCCGCGTGGACCTCTTCGCGGATACGGCCGTAGGCCTCGATGAGGATGTCCTTCGCATGCATGGCTCCACCATCGCGCAGGAACGCGTCAGGCGCCCTCGGTCTCCAGCAGACCCATCAGCGCCCGGGCGGCCGGGCTCGTGGCCTGCTCCGGCGGCAGCAGGGCGACCGTCCGGTACACGGTGTCGCCCGTGTCCTTGACCGGCAGGGCCGTGAGGGACGGGCGCTTGTGCCGGAAGTGGCGCGGCACGACGGCGATCCCCAGGTTCTCGTCGACCAGGTCCAGCAGACCGTGCACGTCGTTGACCTCCAGCGCGACCGTCCGGCGCACCCCCGCCGCGGCGAACACGCTGTCGGTGGCCCGGCGCGGCCCCCAGTCCGGGTGGAAGTCGACGAACACCTCGCCGCCCAGGTCCTCCGGGGTGACCGCGGCCCCGGCCAGGGCCAGCGGGTGGCTCGGATGGCACAGCACCGTCATGGGCTCGCTGGTCAGCGGGACGGCCCGCAGCTGGTCGGTCTCCTCCTGGGCGGTGCGCACGGCGAAGGCGAGGTCGAGCCGCCCGGCCGCGACCTCCTCCGCGAGCGCGCCCGAGCCCGCCTGCCGCAGACAGATCTCCACGTCCGGATGCTCCCGCCGGAACGCCGCGAGCAGCCCCGCCACGTGCACCCCGGCGACGCACTGCTCCGAGCCGAGCGCGAGCATCCCGCGCAGCACGCCCTGTACGGCCGCCACCGCCTCGTGCGCGGCCCGCACCTGTGCCAGGATGCGCTCCGCCTCGCACAGCAGCGCCCGCCCGGCCGGGGTGAGCGTCACCCGGCGGGTCGTCCGCACGAACAGCGGCGTCTGCAGCTCACGCTCCAGGGCCCGGATGGAGGCCGACAGGCCGGACTGGGACACCATGAGGCGTTCGGCCGCACGGGTGAAATGCTGGTCCTCGGCGACCGCCACGAAGTGCTGGAGATGGCGCAGTTCCATGATTGAGCAGCCTAGCCGCTGAATCCCATCTGATTTACCTGTTGGACCACTGCCCGCAGGTCGCGACAGCATGAACACGACCGGAACGGCGTCGCACGCGCGCCGCCTCCCCGTGTGCCCACCCCTCTGGAGTCGCGTTGTACACCGCACACCCCGACCGTTACGCGGACATGCCCTACCGGCGCACCGGACGCAGCGGCCTCAAGCTCCCCGCGCTGTCGCTCGGCCTCTGGCACAACTTCGGGCCCGACCGGCCCGCCGAGACCCAGCGCGCCATCCTGCGCCGCGCCTTCGACCTGGGCGTCACCCACTTCGACCTGGCCAACAACTACGGCCCGCCGCCCGGCGCCGCCGAGACGGCGTTCGGGGAGGCGCTGAAGGCGGACCTTGCGCCCTACCGGGACGAGCTGATCATCTCCACCAAGGCCGGCTATCTGATGTGGCCCGGCCCGTACGGCGAGTGGGGCTCGCGCAAGTACCTGCTGTCCTCGCTCGACCAGAGCCTGCGGCGGATGGGTCTGGAGTACGTCGACATCTTCTACTCGCACCGCCCCGACCCGAAGACTCCGCTGGAGGAGACGATGGGCGCGCTGCACACGGCGGTGCAGCAGGGCAAGGCGCTGTACGTCGGCATCTCCAACTACTCGGCGGAGCAGACCCGGGAAGCCGCCCGCATCCTGGGCGAGCTGGGCACCCCGCTCCTCATCCACCAGCCGCGCTACTCGATGCTCGACCGGCGCCCCGAGGACGAGGGTCTGCTCGACGCCCTCGACGAGCTCCAGGTCGGCTCGATCGTCTTCTCGCCGCTGGAGCAGGGCGTGCTGACCGGCCGCTACCTCGACGGCATCCCCGAGGGGTCGCGCGCGGCGAGCGACAGCCCGTTCCTGAACTCCGACGCCATCACCGAGGACCTGGTCGCCCGGCTGCGCGCGCTGAACGAGATCGCCGCGTCCCGTGGCCAGACGCTGGCGCAGCTGGCCCTGGCCTGGGTGCTGCGCGGCGGCCGGGTCACCTCGGCGCTGGTCGGCGCGAGCAGCGCCCGCCAGATCGAGGACAGCGTCGCCGCGACCCGCAACCTGGACTTCGACGCGGACGAACTGGCCCGCATCGACGCGGTGATCAAGGGCTGACCCCTGCGGGAGGGGTACTCAGGGGCCGATCCGCTCGGTGAGGCGGACGGTGATCGTGTCTCCCTCCTCCTTCCCGATGGCCTTGCGCACCTCGGCCTTGACGGGGAGCTTGTGGGTGCCGTCCCCGAGCGCCATGAACGAACTGCGGAACGGGTGCCCGTCGACGGTCCCGCGGACCTTGACCAGTCCGCGGGTGCCGAAGAAGGCGGCGGACCGCGGCCAGACCACGTAGGTCCAGCCCCCTTCGGCGGGGCTCTTCCGCAGGACGGCGGTGAACTCGGCGTCCAGGTGCGTGTGCGTGCTCATGGCGTCCTCCGGGGCGCGGCGGTCTCCGTGACCGGGGCGGTCCTCCCGCCTCCACAGGGGCAGACCGTCGCGCCCCGCCGAACTCATCGCCAGGGCCCACGGAACGCGCGCTCGTGCCCGGCGGTGCCGCCGCCTCGGCGAGGGGTGACCAGGTACCCGTCCCGTTTCGGCCAACAGCCGCCGTGAATATGCCAGGAGACTGGCCGGAAAGTCATGGTGACAGTGTTTCAGTAGTGAACATACTCGACAGCGAGGGTGCTTCACATGGGGCGACGGCGCGCTCACACACCGCTCACGAGCCGCACGGGAAGCGAGGTCCGCCGACAGGCGAACACGGGCACCACGGGGGAGGCCACGTGCACGACGAGTTCCTTTGCCACGTCACCGCGTACGGCGTCTGCGACGGACGGCGGATCGGCGTACCCCTCGGGACCTACCGGGCCCCCACCCTGGCCCTCGCCCTGTGGTGGCTGCGGGACCGGGCGTCCTGGATGGCCGAGCGATTAGACCCGCGACCGGAGTCCGAGCACCTTCCGCCCGGTGCGCTCGTCCCGGTCGCCGACACCGTGCCCGACGTCCCCGCCGTGCTGCGCGCCTGGTGCGGAGACGTCGATCAACAAGAACTCATCGCCGACGAGTTGGCGGCGGGCCGGCTCGTGCGGATCGCCGTGAGCGACGACACCACCGAGTACGAACTCCTCGCCGAGTCGGTGGACGCCCTGCGCATGCAGCGCACCGTCCCCGCCCTGATCCTGCCCGTCGGCTAGACCCCAGGTCCGGGGCCCGGGTCGAAGGCGATCAGGCGCGGATACGGACAGATCGATAGAATCCAGGCATGGCGGAGCGTTCGATCGCACCGACTGCGCCCGTACTGGTCCTGGAGACCGAGGCGGGCTCCACGGTGATGACACCGGGCCGCGACTACCACGTCGGACGCGACCCGCTCAGCGACATCGTCATCGACGACGCCCGTGTCTCCTGGCACCACGCAGTGCTGCGGCCCGAGGCCGACCACTGGACCCTCGCCGACGAGCACAGCACCAACGGCACCTACACCGACGGGCAGCGCGTCGACCACGGGGACGTCGGCCCCGGCACCGTCATCCGCTTCGGCAACCCCGCCGACGGACCCCGTGCCGTCCTGCTCGACCGCCCCACTCCGGCCGCCGCGCCCGAGCGGCCCTCGGCCGTGTCGATGCCCAGCCGTACCGGCACCTTCCGGCAGCCGACCAACGTCCGGCCGCTGCCCGCCCGCACCATCCGGGTCGGCCGCGCCGGCGACAACGACCTCGTCGTCGACGACCTGATCGTCTCCCGCCACCACGCCGAGCTGCGCGCCCTGCCCGACGGGACCTACGAGATCACCGACCTGGGCAGCCACAACGGCACCTACCTCAACGGCACTCCGGTCACGAGCGCCCCGATCGCGGAGGGCGACATCGTCGGCATCGGCCACTCCGCGTTCTGCCTGGTCGGCGACCAGCTGCAGGAGTACGTCGACACCGGCGAGGTGTCCCTGGAGGTGCAGGACCTCGCCGTCGCCGTCGACCACGGCCGCAAGACCCTGCTCGACCACGTCTCCTTCCCGGTGGGGGAGAAGTGCCTGCTCGCCGTCGTCGGCCCGAGCGGCGCGGGGAAGTCCACCCTCCTCAACGCCCTCACCGGGCAGCGCCCCGCCGACCACGGCACGGTCCTCTACGACGGCCGCGACCTCTACCACGACTACGCCGAGCTGCGTCAGCGCATCGGCCTCGTCCCGCAGGACGACATCCTGCACGGTCAGCTCACCGTCCGCAGCGCCCTGTCCTACGCCGCCGAACTGCGCTTCCCGCAGGACACCGCGAAAGCCGAACGCCAGGCCCGCGTCGACGAGGTCATCCACGAACTGGGCCTGGAACAGCGCGCCAAGCAGCCCGTGCACAGCCTCTCCGGCGGCCAGCGCAAGCGCGTCAGCGTCGCCCTGGAACTGCTGACCAAGCCGTCACTGCTCTTCCTCGACGAGCCGACCTCCGGACTCGACCCCGGCATGGACCGCTCCGTGATGCACATGCTGCGCGGCCTCGCCGACGACGGCCGCACCGTCATCGTCGTCACCCACAGCGTCCTCAGCCTCGACGTCTGCGACCGGCTCCTCGTCCTCGCCCCCGGCGGACGCATCGCCTACTACGGACCTCCCGAGGAGGCGCTGTCCTACTTCGGCTTCGACCACTGGCCGGAGGCCTTCGAGGCGTTCGAACGCGACCAGGACCGGGACTGGGACGGCGACTACCGGACCTCGCCGCAGCACCGGCGCTACATCGCCGACGCCACCGCGCAGCCCCGGCAGGACCGCACCGACCCCGTCGTCATCAGCCGGCCCCCCAGACCCCGCAGCCGCGGCGCCCAGCTGCGCACCCTGATCCGCCGCTACGCCGCCGCGCTCAGCGCCGACCGGACCTTCCTCATCATCATGATCGCCCTGCCGTTCGTGATGGGGGTGATGGCCCGCGCCCTGGCGGGGAGCAAGCTGACCCAGGAGACGGCGATGAACGCGCTGCTCATCCTGTGCGTCGGCGGCGTCCTCACCGGCGCGGCGAACGCGGTGCGCGAACTCGTCAAGGAACGCGTGATCTACCAGCGGGAACGGGCCGTCGGCCTGTCCAGATCGGCGTACCTGATGTCCAAGGTGGTGGTCCTCGGGACGATCACCGTGCTGCAGGCCGTCGTCCTGACCCTGGTCGCCCTGCTCGGCGTCGACCTCAACGCACCGCGCGGCGAGGGCGTGCTGCTGCCGCCCCTCGTCGAGATCACCATCGCCGTCGCCCTGCTCGCGTTCACCGCGATGATGCTCGGCCTCGTCGTCTCCGCCCTGGTGCGCAAGGAGGAGGTGACGATGCCGCTGCTGGTGCTGCTCGCCATCGTGCAGGTCGTGTTCTGCGGAGCCCTGCTGAAGCTGCACGGCGTCCCCGGCCTGGAGCAGCTGTCCTGGCTGGTGCCCTCGCGCTGGGCGCTCGGCGCCATGGCCGGCACCGTCGAACTGTCCCGGATCGTGCCCGGCGACCTCACCGGCGACCCGCTGTTCGAACACTCGACGGCGATCTGGCTGTTCAACATCGGCATGCTCGTGGTGCTCTCGCTGATCTTCGGCTTCCTCGTCTCCCGGCTGCTGCGCCGGCGTGAACCCGTCGTGATGCGGAAGTAGGCACCCGATGGCGACCCCCGGCTTCCGGCCCACCCACGTCGTCCCCCAGCACGGCATGCCCGCCTGGGAGACCCCCGATCCCGACCGGCCCACCGTGGCCCTCGACGCGCTGCTGCCGGTCCAGCTCACCGAACGCCGGGGCGACTGGGGGCACGTGCTGTGCGCCAACGGCTGGTCCGCCTGGGTCGATGCCCGAAGTCTCGTCACCGTCCCGCAGGACCCGCCCACCGCCGGCGCGGGCCCCCTCGCCCGCACCGCCGACCCGCGCCCGCTCCTCGCCCGGGTCGAACGGGCGCTGGGCGCCTACCGGTCCGCCGTCGAGGAACTCGCCGCCGGCGGCCTGGACGGCGAGACGTTCCACTCCCGCACCCACGGCGTCCGGGTCGGAATCGTCGTCGACGGCGAGTCCGTGTGGCTGTACGACACCGAGCACGAGCGGTGGGTGTACGCGGACGGGGCCCGGATGAGCACCTACGCGACGGACGACGCCCCCCACGCGCGGGCCGAGCCCGGGCACGCCCCGACGCAGGTCGTGACGCCCGATGGCCCGTGAGACCAGCCTGTTCTCCGGGCGCCCCTCCGAGCTGATCGGCCGGCAGGTCGCGGGCTACCGCATCGAACGCGAGATCGGCCGGGGCGGCATGGCCGTGGTCTACCGGGCTCGGGACCTGCGCCTGGAGCGCACGGTCGCGCTGAAGCTGCTCGCCCCGGAACTCGCCCGCAACGACACCTTCCGCCGCCGCTTCACCCACGAGTCCCGCACGGCCGCCGCGATCGACCACCCGCACATCGTGCCGGTGTTCGAGGCGGGCGAGACCGACGGGGTGCTGTACATCGCCATGCGGTACGTCGCCGGCAGCGACCTGCGTCACCTGCTGGACCAGCAGGGACCGTTGCCGCCCCCGACGGCCCTGCGGATCGCCGCGCAGGTCGCCTCCGCGCTCGACGCCGCCCACGAGAACGGCCTCGTCCACCGGGACGTCAAACCGGGCAACATCCTCGTCGCGCGCGGCACCGACAGCGACCACCCCGAGCACGCCTACCTCACCGACTTCGGGCTGACCAAGAAGTCCCTGTCGCTGACCGGATTCACGACCGTGGGCCAGTTCGTCGGCACCCTCGACTACGTCGCGCCCGAGCAGATCTCCGGCAAACCGGTCGACGCGCGCTGCGACGTGTACGGGTTCGCCGGCGTGGTCTACGAGTGCCTGGCCATGCGCCCGCCGTTCCAGCGCGACGACGACATGGCCCTGCTGTGGGCCCACCAGTACGACGAGCCGCCCCCGCTGACCGAGGCGCGCCCCGACCTCGCCCCGGCCGTGGACGCCGTGTTCGCCTCGGCGCTGGCCAAGAGCCCCGACGACCGCCAGGACTCCTGCCTCGCCTTCGTCGCCGAACTGCGCGCCGCCGTGGCCGGCGGCACCCGCGGGGCACACCCGCCGACCCGCGTCGACCACGACGTCACCCACCTACGGGACCCCCACCCCCCGTCCGCCGCCCCCCGGGACGCCACCGGCGCCGGAAAGCCCATGGCGCCCCCGCCGGAACCCCCGCCGTGGGCCCTCCCGGTGTACCGCCGCTGATCAGCCGCCCTCAGCGCCGGCCCGTGGGCTCCGCCCCCGCCGGGACCTCGCCGTGATGCCGCAGGCGTCGCGCCAGCAGGCCGCCCAGGAAACCCGTGACCAGGCCCCACAGGAGGGCGAGGCCCAGGGCCCCCCATGTCCGCGGTCTGAGGAAGAGGTTGCCGGCCAGGCCGCCGCCCAGGTCACCGATGCCGAGGATCGACAGACCGTAGCGCGCGGAGATCCGGCCGACGAGGCAGATCATCAGCACCGTCAGCGCCAGCGCGACCGCCATGTGCACCGCGTGCTGCCACGGCCGCACCCGGGCGGGTGAACGCCGGGCCATCACGACCGCGGCGGCCAGCAGCAGCACGGCGTCGACGACGAGCAGCCACCACACCCGGCCGTCCTGCTCGGCCAGCGTGCCCAGGTTGACCTCGGAGACGTCCCGGCCGCGCAGCACCTCGTCGAGCACATGCGGCATGGGCAGCCCGAACGGCCCCTCCACCCGGCCGTTCCAGGTCGCGCCGAGCCCGATCGTCAGGGCCAGCCACACCAGATTGGGCAGCCCGAGCAGCAGTACCGCGAAGGTCTCCGCCACATGGCCGCGCGTCGCCGCGACCACCAGGCCGATCACGACGCCCAGCACGACGTAGGCCAGCAGCAGGACCACCATCGCGTACGCGGCGGGCCGCACCGACTCCTGGAAGCGCAGCAGCGGGCCCGGCAGCGGGGCGCCGCGCGCGACCAGCAGCGCCAGCACCAACACGCCCAGCAGCCACAGGACGCCGAAGAGGACGCTCAGCGCCACGTCCGTCGTGAAGCCGACCTTCGGTTCGATACCGAACAGGTCCCCCAGATCGCCGAGCGCGTCCTCGCCCAGGTCGCCCAACGAGAGGGTGAAGGTCTGGCGCGCCCCGAAGGACAGGGCCAGCAGGGCCAGGACCCACAGGCCGGCGATCCGGCCCGCCCAACCCGCCAGTTCCCCGGCGCCGGCGACCGCCCGGTGCCGCAGCGGCCGCAGGAACCCGGCCGCCAGCACCAGCGCCCCGGTGAGCGTCACGGACAGCGGGATCACCGTCAGCTCGGCGTCGGACGAGGCCAGCCCCCCGGCGCTGCCCGTGAGTTCGACCGTGCCGCCGACCGCCGTGACCACGGTCGCGGCGACCACCCGGGGGAAGGCGCCGTCCGGCAGGTCGGCCGCCCCGGCCGCCCACAGCCCCAGCGTCGCGACCACCCCCATGGCGACGGCCGTCGCGAGGACCACGACGAGTGCCTGCACCCAGCCGTGGGCGGCGACGGCCGGACGGGAAGGGGTCTGCGCGCTCACCCTGCCCACGCTAAGCAGCACCCCGGTGCGCCGCCCGCCGGGAGGGCCGTCCGCGTCGGCTTGCGAGCCCTGAGGACCCGGGGCACAGAATGGGAACGAAGCACTACGAATCACAGGAACTGCGACAAGAGCGGCACTGCGGTGCTCCGGTGTCGCGGGACGGGCCGGGCGGGCGACGCGCCGCCGGTGTCCCGCGGGAGCCCGCGTCGGGAAGAAGGCCTCGTGAGCGTCGACCCTCCGTCGTCCGGCCGTCCCACAGGACCGCCCTCGGGCCCCCTGTCGGGCCCCTCCCAGCCACCCTCGGGACCGCCCTCCCAGCCCCCGTCCGGCGGTGGCGGCGGTGCGTCCGGCGGCCCCGGACCGCAGCCACCGTGGTGGAGGTCCGTGCCCCGTGTCGCGGCCCTCACCGCCGTGGTCGTGGCCGCCGTGGTCGTCGCCGTGGTGCTGTCCCGCGGTGACGGCGGCTCGAACAACACCGCGGCCGACGGCGAGGTCTTCCTCACGGCGGCCGACAAGAAGGGCCCCGACCCCTTCACCGAGTCCACCGCGAAGGACAGCACGACCAAGCGCGCCACCCCGTCCGGGGCCACCGAATCGGCGCCCTCGAACGCCGTGCGCGCGGTCGACGGCGGCACGGACGGCCTCTACGGCGGCACCCGTGACGTCGCCAGCTGCGACGTCGAGAAGCAGATCCGCTTCTTGCGGGACGACCCCGCCAAGAACAAGGCGTTCGCCTCCGTCGCCCACGTCGAACCGTCCGGCGTACCCGCCTACCTGCGCTCCCTCACCCCCGTGCAGCTGCGCCTGGACACCCGCGTCACCAACCACGGCTTCAAGGACGGCGCCGCCACCAGCTACCAGGCCGTGCTCCAGGCCGGCACCGCCGTCCTCGTCGACGACAAGGGCGTGCCCCGGGCGCGCTGCGCGTGCGGCAACCCGCTGACCCCGCCGGTGCAGCAGAAGGGCACGGTCCGCCACACCGGCGACTCCTGGCCCGGCTTCCGCTCCTCCGAGGTCGTCGTGGTGATGCCCGCGAAGGAGCCCGTCGACGAGTTCGTCATCTACGACGACGAGCACGACGAGTGGATCGCCCGGGAGCCCGGCGACGACGTGCACAAGGACAAGAAGACCCACCGCCCGGAGAAGCCCTCGCCGTCGGTGAGCGAGTCCTCCTCCCCCTCCACCTCGCCCGGCACGGGCACCCCGACGGCTCCGGGCACCTCCACCCCGGAGACCTCCACGCCCGAGACCAGGACGTCCGAGCCGACCTCCGAGCCCGGCACCACGACGTCCGAACCGCCCCCGGACGGCGGTACGACGACCACCACGGGCTCCGCCTCCACAGGACCGGAGACGGCCTCGTCGTCGCTGTGACGTACAGCGCGAAACGGAGGTGGACTGCACGGCGCAGGACTGGGTACCAGGACTGGTGCACTGGCGTCCGGCGGTGCCGGCTTCCGAGAGAGAAACGATGATCGACCTTGTGGACGGGGCAGTGATTCCGACTGGTTTCGACGTGCCCGTGGAGCCGCTGCGGCGCGCGGCCCACTTCAGTGGGGAACAGGGCTGCATCGCCGAGGCGCGGTCCTTCGCCGCGGTGTTCCTCGGCCGGCTCAGGACCGAGTGGTGCGCCACCATCGGGCAGCCCGTGGAGGACAAGGTGCTCCTCGTGGTCAGCGAGCTGATCACCAACGCCGACCGGCACAGCAACGGACCGTACATCCTCGACCTCGAGGGCACCGACGACTCCGTGTCGATCTGCGTGTACGACAGCAGCTCCGCGCTGCCCCGCCGCTTCCCCAAGGACCCCGAACGCATCGGCCGGCACGGCCTGGAGATCGTCCACGCGCTGGCCGCCGAGGTCGTCGTGGAACGCGTCCCGGTCGGCAAGCGCGTCCGCGCGGTCCTGTGCCTCGGCGCCGAGTGACGAGCGCCCGCGCCCGATTTCGTCCAGGGCGGAACGCGCGCACCTTCCCCTGACGCTCCCGGCTCCTAGGCTGGGCGGGTGAGCGAACAAGCGCCGAACGAAGCCCGCGTCATCCCGCTGCGCCGGGCGGCCGTCCGCCCGGCCGCCGTACGCCCCGGGACGACCCGCCCCCCGTCCGAACGCCCCGCCCCCGCCCGCCCGTCCGCCGCGCCCGGCACCGCCGCGCCCTCGCCGGCCGCGCCCCGGGAGCCCCTGTGGCGCGACCTGGTCGGTGACGTCCTGCGCCGCGAACGCCTCGCCCAGGAGCGCACGCTCAAGGACGTGGCGGACGCGGCGCGGATCTCCATGCCCTACCTCTCCGAGGTCGAGCGCGGCCGCAAGGAGGCCTCCTCCGAGGTCCTCGCGGCCGCCGCCCACGCCCTGGGCCTCGGTCTGGGCGACCTGCTGACGCTGGTCCAGGGCGAGTTGACGCGGGTCACGTCCCGCAGGGTGCCCCCCTCGGGACGCGCCGGGACGGGATCGCCGTACGACGGGCTGTGCCTGGCCGCGTGACGCGGCGCCGGCGCCTCAGACCCGCACCAGGCGCCGGCTCACCACCTCGTCGGCCAGCCCGTACGCGACGGCCTCCGGAGCGGTGAACACCTTGTCGCGGTCCATGTCCGCGCGCAGCGTCGTGATGTCGTGGTGGGTGTGCCGCGCCAGCACCTCCTCGACCTGCGAGCGGATGCGGACCATCTCCTTGGCCTGGAGCGCCAGGTCGGACACCACGCCCCGGCTGCCGCCGGTCGCGGGCTGGCCCAGCAGGACCCGGGCGTGCTCCAGCACGAACCGCCGGCCCGGGTCCCCTCCGGCCAGCAGCACGGCGGCCGTCGACGCCGCCTGTCCCACGCAGAACGTGGAGATCGGCGCCTGGACGTACGTCATGGTGTCGTAGATCGCCATGAGCGAGGTGTACGAGCCGCCGGGGGAGTTGATGTAGAGCGAGATCTCACTCTCCGGCGCCGACGACTCCAGGTGCAGGAGCTGCGCGATGACGACATTGGCGACGCCGTCGTCGATCTCGGTGCCGAGGAAGATGATCCGCTCCGACAGCAGCCGGCTGAAGACGTCCGAGGACCGCTCGCCGTGCGGGGTGCGCTCCGTGACGTACGGAATCGTGTAGTTGCCCATGATCACAGTCCCATCCGTCGCCGGGAGGCGGCCGGGCGGACGTCCGCGAGGGACTCCAGGACCTGGTCCACCATGCCGTACTCCTTGGCCTGCTCGGCCGTGAACCAGCGGTCGCGGTCCCCGTCCCGGGAGATGGTCTCCGGGGTCTGGCCGGTGTGCTCGGCGGTGATCCGCTCGATGGTCCGCTTGGTGAACTCGAGGTTGTCCGCCTGGATCTCGATGTCCGCGGTGGTGCCCCCGATGCCCGCCGACGGCTGGTGCATCATGATGCGCGCGTTCGGCAGCGCGTACCGCTTGCCCGCCGTGCCGACGCTCAGCAGGAACTGGCCCATGCTGGCCGCGAACCCCATCGCGAGCGTGGAGACGTCGTTCGGGATGAGCCGCATGGTGTCGTAGATGGCCAGGCCCGCGTGGACCGAGCCGCCCGGGCTGTTGATGTACAGGCTGATGTCGGTACGCGGATCCTCCGCCGACAGCAGGAGCAGCTGGGCGCACACCCGGTTGGCGGACGCCTCGGTGACCTCGGTGCCCAGCAACACGATGCGCTGGCCCAGCAGTTGGGAGGCGAGCTGGTCGTCGAAGCGGGTCGGCGGGGTCTCGCCCTCCTCCGCGCGGGGCGCGAACGTGACAGGTGGAGTCATCGGTCCTCCTCGGTGATGGGATGCCGTCGCCTCCACTGTCGGCCGGGCCGGGCCCCACCGGCGGCTTTCTCTGCCTGCGGCAGATCGGCCGAGGGCAGAACGCCCCCACCCCCGGCCGTCACCGAGCCGACGTTTGTCCGGACATCGGGGCGCCGCATACGATCGGCTGCCACCGCAGCCCCAGGAGCCCCGCATGCCAGCCGCCCGTCCCCGCATCCTGTACGTCAGCGACCTCGCGTACCCGGCCCGCGGGCGCCGCTACTGCGACGAGGACATCCACCTCACCTCCCGGCTGCGCGAGGACTTCGACCTGGCGCTGTGCCACCCCCGCGACGCGGCGGCGCTGATGGACGCCTTCGACGCCGTCGTCGTCCGCAACAGCGGCCCCGTCCTCGGCTACCAGGACGTGTACGAGGACTTCCGGCGCCGCGCGCTCGCCGCCGGGACCCGCGTCTACAACCCGCTCACCGGCAGGGGGGACATGACGGGCAAGCAGTACCTGCTCGACCTGACCGCCGCCGGGTTCCCGGTCATCCCCACCGTGGACCGGGCCGAGGACCTGCACCTGCTGCCCGGCGCCGGGCGGTACGTGGTCAAGCCGAAGCTCGGCGCCGACTCCCTAGGGCTGCGGATCGTCTCCGCACCCGAGGCGCGCGAGGCCGCCGACGGCACCGTCCTCGTGCAGCCGCACATCGACTTCGCCTACGAGGTGTCCTTCTACTTCGTCGACGACGCCTTCCAGTACGCCCTCTACGCCCCGCACACCGACCGGCGCTGGCAGCTCGAACCCTACGAACCGAGCGCCGCCGACCTGGACTTCGCCCGGCGCTTCGTCGACTGGAACGCCCTCGCGCACGGCATCCAGCGCGTCGACGCCTGCCGCGCCCCCGACGGCACACTGCTGCTGGTGGAGCTGGAGGACCTCAACCCGTATCTCTCCCTGGACTCCGTGGACGGCACCCGGCGGGACGCCTTCGTCGCCGCCATGAAGGAGTCCCTGCGCCGCTGCGTCACCGGCCCCGCGCCAACGGGCGCCTGAACCGGCCGGGCGGCACCGCCGTATCTCTCTCGGGGGAATGGCCAACCCGTGCACGACGGGACGGAAGGAGAGCGGTGTGCCCACCCAGCCCGACCCCGCGGAATCCGGCGAAGGACCGGCCCTGGAACCGATCCACGTGCTGCGCCCACGCCGTACCGACGCCCTCGCGGAACTCTTCCGCGAGTGGGAGGAGGACACCGCCGGCGGATACGAGACGGTCGCGCTGCCCCGGCCCGCGCCCGGTGCCGAGGACGCGACGCAGGAGCTGCCGGCCGTCCCCGGGGAAGGGGAGACCGTCCCGTACGGCGGCAGCGCTCCCGCTCCCACGCCCGTCGCGCACGGCGCGGGCTTTCGCCGTACCGCCCTCGCGGTGACCGTGACGGCCGCGGCGGTCCTCGGCTTCGGCGGGGCCCTCCTGCTGGTGGAGCGCGACGACGGCGGCACCCGGGCCGCGGCCCGGGAGCCCGCCTCGGACGCGAAGCCCTCCGCCTCCGCGTCCGAGGCTCCTGCGGGAGCCGCGCCCGGCGCCGACGCGGGCTGCACCGCGTCCTTCCGGACCGTCTCCAGCTGGCAGGGCGGCTTCCAGGGGGAGGTGACGGTGACCGGCGCCCCGTCCGCCGCCGTCTCGGCCTGGACGGCGACGGTCGTACCGGCCGACGGCGCCAGGCTCACCCAGGTCTGGGACGGCACGCTGTCCACCGGGACCGACGGCTCGGCGACCGTCGCCAACGCGGACTGGAACGGCAGCCTCGCCCCGGGGGCCAGCGTCACCTTCGGCTTCCTGGCGGCGACCGCGTCCGGCGCCTCGCCGTCGGCGGAGGTCAGCTGCGCGGCGCGCGGCGCGTCCTGATCAGGGGATCCGCCGCCGTGTCAGCGCCCGCGCTCGACCAGGGCCTGCGACACCGCGCGGACACTGCGCGCGATGTGCTGCAGCTGCATGACCTCGGCGGCGTACATCTTGATGGTGTGCTCGATGACCGACTCGGGAAGCCCCAGCCCCGGCAGGTCGGCCCGGGCGGTCTGCAGCGCGGTGCGCGCGACCCGGATCTCCTGCTGCACCTGGATCTGCGCGTGCCGGGCCAGCAGGACGGGGTGGCGGATCAGCGCCGGGTAGCTCGCGTAGCGGGCCGGCACGAGGTCGCGCAGCCACTTGGCCGCGGAGCGTTCCCAGTCGTAGGAGCCGGGGGTCTTGACCTGGCACGGCCAGTCCGGGCTGATGCGCGTCGTCGTCAAGGGCATGATCATCGCTTCCACGGGTGTGCGGCGTCGTCCGGGGTGTCCGACGGGGTTTCGGCGCGGCCCCGGCCTAGGGGATGACCGGGGCCGCCGCCACCGGGCACACACGCAGGCGGTGCCCGACCGAACAGCCCGTGCGCCGACGCGGGTAGGAGACGGCGGCAGGAGCTGTTCGTTGTGGAGCCCGACGCGGCAGCCGGGATGCACACGACGGATGGGAGGACGTGTGCATGAGCGGACCGGCTGCCTTCTGTCGGGCGGGTGATGCGCCTGCAGTATTTATATATGCCGTCTGGTTTGCAAGGCGTATGAAAACATTCATGCGTGATTTGAAGCGAAAGCTGCCCGTGTGCCGTGGTTCGGCAGGTGGGGTGGGAGCGGTCCCGTCAGTCCCGCAGGAAGAACTGGTGCTGCTCGGAGATCTGCTCGTAGTCCTCCAGGCGTCCCTGGGTGCGCTCCGGGTCGGCGTCGGTCATGGCCTGGAGGAGCGCGGCCGCCATCACGCCGGGCGCCGCGTAGGAGTCGAAGACCAGGCGGGAGCCGGTGCCCGTGGCGAAGACGACGTCGGCGGCGTCCGCCACCGGGCCCAGCGCGAGATCGGTGACGAGGGCGATCTTCAGGCCGGCGCTGCGCGCCACCTGCACCGCGGTGAGCGTCTCCTGGGCGTGCCGGGGCATCGAGAACGCCAGCACCCAGGTCCCCCCGGCCTCGCGCGACTGGAGCAGGGCGTCGTAGGCGACGCTGCCGCCCCGGGTGACCAGCCGTACGTCGGGGTGGATACGGCGGGCCGCGTAGGCGAAGTACTCGGCGAGGGAGGCCGAGATGCGCAGCCCGAGGACGGTCAGCGGCGTGGAGCGGGACAGCTTGCGGCCGACCTCGATCACCTCGTCGGGGTCGACGAAGTCCCGCCGCAGGTTCTCCAGGTTCTCGATCTCGGCGTCCACGGCGGCCTGCAACTCGTTGGCGCCGTTCTCCTCGGACGCGGGACCGCCCGTGAACGTCCCCAGGGCGATCGACTGCAGCTTCTCCCGCAGCGCCGGGTACCCGCTGAACCCCACCGCCGCGGCGAACCGCGTCACCGACGGCTGGCTGACCCCGACCCGCTCGGCGAGATCGGTGATCGACAGGAACGCCGCCTCCGTGAGGTGCTCGATCAGGTACTGGGCGATCCGGCGCTGCCCGGGCGACAGCCTCGGCTGGTCGAAGAGGTCCCGGAGCTGGGAAGTCGGGGAAGCCTCCGCTTCCGGAGCGGTCTTTCCCGAGGTGATCGCGGACGCCTGCGCGCGCGCCTGCTGGGGCGAGGGCGAAGGCGCGCCTCCATTGTCTTCCACAGTGCTTCAACATAGCCCACGCACCGTGGTGACCAGGGATCGAACGGGCGCCCGCTCACCGCCGGTACAGGGTGATCGAGTGCCCGATCGTATCGACGGGACGGCTGCCGGCGATCAACCGGGCCAGCCGGCCGGTCGCCTTGGCCGCCGCCGAGTCCGACACGACGAGCAGTCCGCGCACCTCGTCCGGGGGCACCTCGCGCGGATCGCGGGCCCGGATGCCGTAGTACGACGGCACCCCGCTGCCCTTGTAGACCAGCCAGACCCGCTCGCCCGAGTACCGCTCGCGGAGCCGGTCGGCCAGCCGGCCCAGGTCCTGGCCCCAGTCCACGTTCGAGTCGTGCAGCCGCAGCCGCGTCTGCTCCGGACCGCCGAACGCCTCGTTGGAGTACGGGAGATAGTAGGGGAACGTCCGCAGCGAACTGACCGCGACGAACACCACCAGCGCCGCCACCCCGGCCGTGACCCACCGCCGCCGCACGGCGAGCGCGCATCCCGCGGCCACGGCCAGGAACATCGGCATGAACAGGGCGTAGCGCGTACCGAAGTTGCGGGCCCCGAGCATCGCCGTGGCCAGCAGCACGGCGGCGGGCACCAGCAGATAGGGCGCCGCCGGCCGCAGCCGCCGTACCGAGAGCACCGCCGCCGCGCCCGCCGCCCAGAGGGCGAGCATGCCGAGCGGTGTCTTCACGAGCAGCGCGGCCGGCAGGTAGTACCAGAGCGCGCCCGTGTAGAGCCGGCCGAACAGGAAGCCCTGCCAGGGGTGGTTCTCGAAGGCGAACTGCACGCGCATGCCGTCCCGGTAGGCCTCCGGGAACGGCAGCAGGTCGACCGCCAGGCCCCGCAGGCCGTGCACGACCGGCACCGGCTGGTCCGGGTCCCAGCGCAGCCGCGGATCGACCACCAGGTACGTCACCCAGACGACGGCGACCGCGACCACCGCCACCACGACGGCGGCCACGGCAGCCCGGCGCACCGCCGGGCGCCGGGACGACGACGGCGGCCGCCCGGACCACACGGACAGCGCGGTGAGCGCGAGCAGGACGGGTACGGCGGGGAGCGTGCTCATCTTCGTGGCCAGGGCCGCCCCGAGCGCCACCCCGGTGAGCGGTACGTACCGGCGCGGCCGGTGACGCGCCCGCCACGCCAGCCATACGGACGTCAGCACGAAGCCGGCCGCCGGGACGTCCAGCGTGGCGAGCGAACCGTGCGCGACGAGGTCGGGGGAGAAGGCGTACAGCCCGAGTGCCGTCAACCCGGCGAGCGGGCCCGCGAGTTCACGGGCGAAGACGAACACGACCCAGCCGAACGCCAGCGTCAGCACGATCACCGGAAGCCGTGCGAACAGCATCACCCGCCATGGGTCGTTGGCCGACCCGTACAGCAGGTGCCGGCCCAACTCGCCCTGGTCGGCGCTTGATCGGGCGTCCACATGCGGACCGGCGAGCGCCACCCCCACCCCGATCACGAGCTTGCCGAGCGGCGGGTGCTCGGGGTTGTGGACCAGCTCGTGCGTGTGCAGGTACTCGGCGGCCGTCCCCACGTACACGGGTTCGTCGATCGTCGGTGTCTGCTGCACGGCCGTCGTCACCATGGCCACGGCCATCTGCGCGAGCAGCAGCACCACCAGCAGGGGCAGCGGCCACCGCCGGCGTGGCCCGCCGGGGCCGGGAGGCGTCTGCGGCGCCGGGGGCGCGACCGCGACCGGGTTCTGTTCGAGCGCCATCATCCGCACCTTCCGCCGTGCCCAGGGGTACGGCTCACGTGGCGCCCGGGTTCACTCACGAGGGCAGCGCGGTCGCCGCCGGCACCACCAGGTCGGCCCGGTCCCGGGTCGCGGCGACCAGCTCCGCGTTGCGCTGGTCCGAGCGCGTCACCCAGGCCACCGCCTCCTCGTGCGTCTTGCCGAACCGCTCATGACGGGCGATCAGCCGCCGCAGCCGCTCGCGCTCCTCCAGTTCGCAGAACCAGACCTCGTCCAGCTGGGGCCGCACCAGCGCCCACGCGCCCGTGTCCAGCAGCAGGTAGTTCCCCTCGGTGACGACCAGGCGGGCCGCCGGCTCCACCGGCACGGCACCGGCGATCGGCTGCTCCAGGACCCGTTCGAACCCGGGTGCGTAGACGGTGATGTCACGGGGCTCCTCACGCAGCCGCCGCAGCAGGGCCGCGTACCCGGCGGCGTCGAAGGTGTCCGGGGCGCCCTTGCGGTCGCGGCGGCCGAGCCGTTCGAGCTCGGCGTCGGCGAGATGGAAGCCGTCCATGGGCACATGGGCGACCCAGGGGTCACCCGTGCCGTTCAGCTCCCGCACCAGGGTCTCGGCCAGGGTCGTCTTGCCCGCCCCGGGGCTGCCTGCGATGCCCAGGACGGCACGGCCGCCCCCGTCGGCCAGGGCGCGGGCACGGTCGAGGAGGTCTGCGAAGGTCGGAGCCACACAGCAGAGTGTGGCATCCGGGTGGCGCCGGTCCACCCCCGGTGGACGCGCTGACCGGGGCGGACGCGCCGTTCGTGCGGCACCTGGCCCAACCCACCCCACCGCCATGCCCGGTACGGGTTAGTTTGTCGGTGTTTTTAATCTTTTCGGCTCCCCGCGCCACTCGCCGGGCCGCGGGGCCGCAAGACCCGCGACACGCGGGGGTGAGGGGTGATCGATGGCGCACGGCACCAAGCCCATGCTCATCAGCACGGGACGGCCCGACCGGCGGACCGGGACCGGCGGGCCACGGCGGCTGCGCGGCGACCTCCTGCTCGCGGCCGTGGCCGGCGCCTTCACCGTCGCCCAACTCCTGCTCGTCGGCCCCGCCATGGGCCTGGGCTGGGACGAGATCGTCTACGTCAGCCAGGTCTCCGCCGACCGGCCCGCCGCCTTCTTCAGCGCCCCCCGCTCGCGCGGCGTCTCCCTGCTGGTCTGGCCGATCGCCTCCTGGTCGTCGTCCACGGTCCTGCTCCGCGTCTACCTCGCCGTCCTGTCCGGACTCGGCCTGTACCTCGCCCTGCGGGTGTGGCGGGGACTCTTCCCCGCCCGGGTCCTGGCCGGCGCCGGTGCCTTCTTCGTCACCCTGTGGATCACCATGTTCTACGGCCCCCAGGCCATGCCCAACCTCTGGGTCGCGTTCGGCGCGCTGATCTGCGTCGGCTGCTTCCTGCGGGTGAGCGCCGACCGCTTCGACACCCCCGCCCTGTGGGGTGTCGTGGGCGGCGCCGCGCTGATGGCCTGGATGCGGCCCACGGACGCGGTGTGGGTGACGCTGCCGCTGCTCGCCCTCGTGGCCGTCCGGCGCCGGTGGCGGCTCGGCGCCGCCCTCGCCGGGGGCCTGGCCGCCGGGGGCGTCGAGTGGGTCGTCGAGGCGTTCCTCGCCTTCGGCGGACTGCGCGAACGGCTCAACGAGGCGTCCCGTATCCAGGGCGACCTGGGCTGGAACATCGCCGTCGACGACCAGATGCGCAGCCTCATGGGGTCCGCCCTGTGCCGGCCCTGCGGCGGCGAACTCCCCGACCCGGGCATCTACGCCTGGTGGCTCACGCTCCCGGTGCTCGCCGGCTACGGCCTCTTCGCCGCCGTCCGCGCCGGACGCACCGAGCGCACCCTGCTCCCGCTGGCCTGCGCCACCACGGCCGCCGTCCCCTACCTGTTCCTCATCGGCTACGCCGCCCCGCGCTTCCTGCTGCCCGCCTACGCGCTGCTCGCCATCCCGGTCGTGGACGCGCTGTTCCACCTGGCCGTCGGCAGGAACGGACGCCCGCGCCCGGTGGCCCTCGCCGTGATCGGGCTGGCGCTGATCGGTCACCTCGGCGTGCAGTACTCCGTCCTGGACAGCACCGTCGACCGCACCACCAAGGCCCGGATCGCCTGGGCCCGTTCGGCCACCGAACTGCACCGGCTCGGCGTACGCCCGCCCTGCCTGCTCACCGGGGAGCAGTCCATCCCCATCGCCTTCTACGCCGGCTGCACCTCCGGCGCCGTCGCCGGCCACAACGCCGACACCTCCGAGGCCGCGATCCTGGACACCGCCCGCCACACGCCCGTCGCGGCCCTCAGCCCGCGGCGCGGTGACGGCCCGTCGTACGCCCGCACCTGGGAACTGCACCACCTGCCCCGCCTGGACGCCCGGGTCGCCCCGCTCCCGGGCGCGGGCGGACCTGGATGACGCCGGACCCGGCCCTCACCCCCGCCCGGCGCGCCCGCGCCTACGCGCACACCGCCCTCACCCTCGCCGTCCTGCTGGCCCTGGTCTGGCTGGCCCGGCGGCACTGGCCGGTGCTGCACACCGGCGCCGTCCGGCTCGCCGCCGCCGACCGGGCCTGGCTGCTGGCGGCCGCCGTGGCCACCCTGACCACCTGGCCGTGCGCGGCGCTCGCCCAGCAGGGCGCCGTGCTGCGGCGGCTGCCGCCCACGGCTCTGCTGGGCGCCCAGTTCGCCGCGTCCGCCGCGGGCCATGTGCTGCCCGTCGGACTCGGCTCCGGCGCGGTGAACCTGCGCTACCTCGTACGGGCCGGCCTGCCCCTCGCCCGCGCCGCCCTCGCGATGGCCGTCAAGGGCACCGCCGGGGTGGCCGTGCGGGCCGCCCTGATCGCCGGTCTGGTGCTGTCCTGCCCGGGCGTGCTGCGGCTGCCGCGTGGCGGCGGGGGAGTGCCGGCCGCCCTGTGCGCGGTGGCTCTGTGCCTCCTGCTGCTGAGCGACACCGTACGGTCCCGGGGCCGCGCCGCCCTGGCCGCACTGCGCGGCCACAGCGTCGCCGTCCACGCCCGGCCGGCCCGGGCGGCGGCCCTGTGGGGCGGCTCCCTCGGCTATGTCCTCGGGCACTGCGCCGCGCTCACCGCCGTCGCCCACGCGGTCGGGCTGAGTCTCGGCCCGGCCCGGCTGGCCCTGCTGTACCTCGCGGCGAGCGGGGCGGCCGCGCTGCTGCCGACGCCAGGCGGCCTCGGCTCCCTGGACGCGGTGCTCGCCTACGCGCTCACCACGGCGGGGGCGCCGGCGGCGACCGCCGCCTCCGCGGTGCTCGGCTACCGGCTGCTGACGGTGTGGCTGCCGCTGCTGCCGGGGCTGCTGGTCCTGGCGCTGCTGGTCCGGCGCCGCACGCTGTGAGCCGTACGGTGTTCAGTCCCGTACCTCCGTCTCGCGCCGCCATCGCACGAACTGTTTGGCCGGGTCGCCGGTGTACGCCCACGGCGTGCGGGTGGCGCGTCCGTCCAGCATCCGCAGCAGCGGCCCGGCGATGTCGTGGACGCCCGCCTGACAGGCGGCGTGCGCCAGGTGGTTGAGGTCCCGCACCTCGGCCGGCGCCACGGCGGTGCCGGGGCGGCCCATGATCCAGCGCTCCCAGGTGCGGCGGACGTCCCCGACGGCGCCCGGGCCGCTCCAGTGCGTGCCGAGCCCCATGGAGGCGTGCTGCCCGCCGCTGGCGTCCAGGGCGTAGCGGTACTCCTCGACCCGGGCGTACTGCACGAGCACCGGCAGCGGGCAGCCGGGCGGCGCCACCCCGGCCGCGTCCCGGGCGAAGTCGTACATCAGGCCGTGCGAGCCGTGCCACCGGGACGAGTAGTAGTGGAGCACCTGCAGATGCCCCTCCACGCTGTACGGGTCGCGGCGGTGCAACTCGTCCCACCAGCGCCCCAGTTCCTGCCGCCGCACCCCCGACGGGTACAGCCGCGCGACGGAGATGAGCGACACCCAAGGGGTCGGGTCCTGCGGGTGCGCCTCGGTGGCCCGCAGGCACGCCAGGACCGCCGCGTCCACGCGCCGCTGGTCGACGGGGACGCCCCGGCCGGCGGCCACGGCCAGGCTGAACGCCCGGGCCGTCTCGGTCGCCGCCCGCAGCACCAGCGCGTCGGCGTCGCGGGGTTCGGCGGCCAGCCAGGACTCCGCCGTCGAGCTGGCCGCGCACGCCTGCGCCAGCGAGCGGACCCGGTGCCCCCGGGACGCCCAGCAGGGGCCGGTGTCCCGCAGCAGCTCCCGCAGACCCTGCCAGCGGCCGATGACGATGTCCTGGCGGGCGCGGGTGAGGGCGGCGTCGCCGCAGTCGGGGTCGAAGTCGGGGGTGAGATCGCGTCGGGAACCGCCCCGTGCCATCCGGGCCTCCGTCAGAAGTCGGTGGGAGAGCCCTCGTGCACGAGGGAGGAGGAGCCGTGCCGGGCGGCGGGCACGTAGTCCGCCACGACGGTCCGTGTGGCGTCCAGCGGGGCCGGCCGGTAGTACTCGCTGCCCTGCCGCCAGTACCAGAGCATCGGGATCGCGCCGGCCGCCAGGCCGCCGATGCCGATGGTGATCGCGCAGCCGCTCAGTTCGCTCAGCGACTCGACGAGGATCGCGAACATGAACAGCGACCCGAACAGCGGCCACACCCCGGCGAGCACGAAGTCCCGCACCGACCGCAGCAGCAGCCTGCGGTACGCGACGACCGCCGCGAGCCCCGTCAGCCCGTAGTAGACGGCGATCTGCAGCCCTATCGCGGCGATCGCCTCGTGGAGGATGTCGCCCACCGTGCCGAGGAGATTGGACGCGACGAACATCGCCGGCGCCACCACCCCGACGACCGCGATCGCCACCCACGGCGTGTTCCAGCGCCGGTGCACCCGCCCGAGCGCCGCCGGCATCGTCCGGTCCCGGCCCATCGCGAACAGCGAGCGCGTCACCTGGATCAGCGTGGTCTCCAGGGTGGCGACGGTGGACAGCATCACCGCCCCGATCAGCACCTTGCCGCCCCAGCCCGGCCACACCTCCTCGCCGAGCACGGCCAGCACGTTCGCGTCGTTCTCCCGGATCTGCCGGGACGACAGGATCACGTTGACCGCGATGGTGAACACCTCGAACAGCAGGAAGACGACACCGACCCCGACCAGACCGGCCAGCCCCGTCGTCCGGCGGCCGTCCCGGGTCTCCTCGCTCAGATTGCTCGCGACGTCCCAGCCCCAGTAGTAGAACGCCGCGATCAGCGCCCCGGAGGAGAACCCGGCGACGCCGTCGAAGTGCCCGAGACCCAGCCACGACCAGTCGAACGCGCGGGCCCCGTCGGCGCGGAACAGGGCGAGCACCGCGAACAGCACCAGGACGAGCAGTTCGGCCCCGGTCAGCACGAACTGGGCCCGCACGGTGAGCCGGGCCCCGCCCAGCACCACCAGCAGCATGACCAGGAACCAGCACGCGCCCACCAGCGTGGACAGCGCGGTGTCGTGGGCGAGGCCCTCGTCGAAGAGGGCCAGCGTCATCGCACCGGCCGGCAGCGACCCCGCCACCATGAAGATCGTCGCGGAGACGACCAGCGCCCACCCGCAGAGGAACCCGAGGAAGGGATGGAGCGTGCGCCCCACCCAGGAGTAGCCGGCCCCGGCGTGCACCGCGATCCGGTTGAGCCGGCTGAAGGCGAGCGCGATGCCCAGCATGGGTATCGCGCAGTACAGCAGCGCGGCGGGGCTGGCCAGGCCCACCGCGCCCACCAGGACCGCGGTGGTCGCGGCGATCGAGTACGCCGGGGCACTGCCCGCGACCGCCATCACCACGGTGTCGAGGGTGCCGAGGGCGTTGGCCTGGAGCCCTCGGCCCCGGGGGTTGCTCATGGCTGCGCCGCTTTCCGTCGTGCACGGCGCACGGGACCCCGGCCCCGGCGCCGTAAAGAGTGTGGGGGGTGGGACAACGCCGCGAACCTCCAAGGGATGACCTCGGGTCGGGGGCGGCCGACAGGGGGGTGGCGGACACTGTACGCCGTTGCGTCGCCGGGTGGTCACGCGGTGTGCGCGAGTGATGATAGCCACAAGTGGGCGGCCGTACGGGGGCGTCGGGGATCTTCCTGGGTTGGACGCGGTGCTTTGGGAAACGCGGTTCAGGACACGCGCGGGCACGACAGCCGCCGCGCCTGGAGTGAGGGAGGCAGGCATGGGCGAGAACACCCCGATGGCCGACGACGCGTACCAGCCGACCGGCAGCAACGAAGAGCAGGAGGACGGGGCGCCCCTCGACATGCAGGACGCCCTCGACGAACGGACGTACGACGACACCCTGGACGAGGGCTACTCACCGCCGGAGAAGCCGCTCGGCGTGACCAAGTACGGCACCACGGCGGCCGAGCAGCACGAGGGCGAGAGCCTCGACCAGCGCCTGGCCGAGGAGGTCCCGGACGTCGGGGTGCCCGCCGGGGACGAGGTGGGCGACCTGCCCGGCGGCGAGGGGGAACCCGTCGACCCGGAGGCGGGCGACGAGCGGGCCGGCCGCCTGGTCGCCCCGGACGAGGGCGCGCACACCGACGCCGTGAAGGAGGAGGTCGCCTCCGACGTGGGCATCGACGCCGGGGCGGCCGGCGCCGAGGAGGCCGCGATGCACGTGGTGGACGACGAGGACCTGTAGACGCCGCCTGGCCCCTCGGCCGCTCAGTCGACGATGTGGTCGATCTGCCGCAGCCGGTTGGTGGCGTCGAGGGCGGCCACCTTGTAGGACTCCGCGAGCGTCGGGTAGTTGAACACCGCGTTGACCAGGTAGTCGACGGTCCCGCCGCACCCCATCACCGACTGGCCGATGTGGATGAGCTCGGTCGCGCCCGTGCCGAAGCAGTGGACTCCCAGCAGCGTTCGGTCCTCGGGCGAGACCAGCAGCTTCAGCATGCCGTGCGAGTCACCGATGATCTGCCCGCGGGCCAGCTCGCGGTAGCGGGAGATGCCCACCTCGAACGGCACCCGCTCCTCCGTGAGCTGGTCCTCGGTCCGGCCGATGAAGCTGATCTCCGGAATGGTGTAGATCCCGATGGGCTGCAGATGGTGCGTCCTGCCGACGGGCTCCCCGCACGCGTGGTACGCCGCCGCCCGCCCCTGTTCCATCGAGGTGGCCGCCAGCGCGGGGAACCCGATGACGTCGCCGACCGCGTAGATGTGCGGCACCTCGGTGCGATAGTGCTCGTCCACCGCGATCCGGCCCCGGGCGTCCGCGCCCAACCCCGCCTTGGGCAGGTCCAGTTCGTCGGTGAGGCCCTGCCGGCCCGCCGAGTACATCACGGCGTCGGCCGGTATCTTCTTGCCGCTCTCCAGGACGGTGAGCGTGCCGCGGGCGTGCCGTTCCACGGCGGCGACCGTCTCGCCGAAGCGGAACGTCACCGCGAGGTCCCGCAGGTGGTACTTCAGCGACTCGATGACCTCGACGTCGCACATGTCGAGCATCCCCGGGCGCTTCTCGACCACGGTGACCTTGCTGCCGAGCGCGGCGAACATCGACGCGTACTCCATGCCGATCACCCCGGCCCCGACGATCACCATGGAGCGCGGGACCCGCTCCAGCGACAGGACGTTGTCCGAGTCCATGATCGTCCGAGCGTCGAACTCGACACTGGCGGGCCGCGCGGGCCGGGTGCCGGTGGCGATGACGATGCGCTCGGCGGTGAGCAGCCGTTCCTGGCCGGAGATCTCGCGCAGCGCGACCGTGTGCGGGTCGACGAAACGGCCGACGCCGGCGTACAGGGAGACCTGGTTGCGGGAGAGCTGGCTGCGGATGACGTCGACCTCGCGGCCCACCACGTGCCGGGTGCGCGAGGTCAGGTCGGCGACGGTGATGTCGTCCTTCAGCCGGTAGCTCTGGCCGTACAGATCGCGCTGGGTGAGGCCGGTCAGGTAGAGCACGGCCTCGCGCATGGTCTTGGACGGGATGGTCCCGGTGTGGAGGGAGACGCCGCCGACCATGTCGGGGCGGTCCACGACGGCGACGCGACGGCCGAGCTTGGCGGCGGCGATGGCGGCCTTCTGGCCGCCCGGTCCTGATCCGATGACGAGCATGTCGTAGTCGGGCACCTCAGGAGTCTGGCAGCCGGTGGCCCTCTTCCGGAAGGGTGAGCGGGCAACCATCCGCGCGGACGGGCGGCCCGGCGGACCCGCGCGGATAATGGCGGGCATGGGTCACCGACTCGCCGACGCGAGCGCACCGGCCCGGCTGGCCGGCCCCGGCGAGGGCATCGGCCCGGACGAGCTGGCGCTCGCCGCGCGCAACCACGGTCTGCCGCTGGAGACTCTGCGCCACGACCTCACGCCGCCCGGCCTGCACTACGTGCTCACGCACTACGACATCCCGTACGTCCCCGACGGCACCGCCTGGCGGCTGGCCGTCGACGGCCGGGTCCGGCGCCCGCTGAGCCTCGCCCCGGCCGACCTCGCGGCGTTCCCGCGGGTGACCACCCGGGTCACGCTGGAGTGCGCCGGCAACGGGCGGGCCCTGCTGGAGCCCCGCCCGGTCAGCCAGCCCTGGCTCGTCGAGGCCGTCGGCACCGCCGAGTGGACCGGTGTCCCGCTGCGGGTGCTGCTGGCCGAGGCGTCGGTGCGGGCGGAGGGCGTCGAGGTCGTCTTCACCGGCGCCGACCACGGGGTGGAGCGCGGAGTCGAGCAGGACTACCAGCGGGCGCTGCCGATGGAGGTGGCCGCGGGCGAGGACCCCGAGGTGCTGGTCGCCTACGCGATGAACGGTGCCCCGATGCCCCCGCAGCACGGCTACCCGCTACGTCTGATCGTGCCCGGCTGGTACGGCATGGCACACGTCAAGTGGCTGCGCGGCATCACGGTCGTCGACGAGCCGTTCACCGGGTTCCAGCAGACCGCCGCCTACCGGCTGCGCCGACGGCCCGAGGACCCGGGGGAGCCCGTGACCCGGATCGCCCCGCGCGCCCTGCTGGTCCCGCCGGGCTTCCCCGACTTCATGTCCCGCTCCCGGGTGCTGCGGCCCGGCCCGGTGACCCTGGAGGGGCGGGCCTGGTCCGGGTGCGCGCCGGTCACCCGCGTCGACGTCAGCACGGACGCGGGCGCCACCTGGCGCGAGGCGGAGCTGGAACCGGGGGACGGGCACCGCTGGGCCTGGCGCCGCTGGCGGCACCCGTGGACCGCGGTCCCGGGCGGGCATGTGCTCAGCGCCCGCGCGACCGACGCCGACGGCCGGACCCAGCCCCTGCGGCAGCCGTGGAACCGCGGCGGGTTCGCCAACAACCTCGTGCAGCGGGTGCCGGTCCTCTGCCTGGACGAGTGACCCCGGCGGGCGTACGACGGCGCGCGGGCCGCCCCGGGCGTCGGCTCGCACCCGGGGCGGCCCGCGCGCTGGGGGCCGTGGGGACTTCTACGGCAGCAGCTTCTCCAGGGCGGAGGGCCCTTCCGCCTCGATCTTGCGCTTGGCCCATTCCAGGTTGTGCGCGGTGAGGTCCTTGCCCGAGGCAAGCACGATGTCCTCGGGCGACACTTCGGTGCCGGTGCGGGCGTGGAGCAGGTCGTCCGGGGTGCAACGCTCCTCGGACGGCCCGGACGCTTCGGGCTGGGACGTCGGCATCATCTCTGCTCCTCGGATCCGGGGATCTTCGGTTCGTTCGGGCCCGGTGCGGTCATCGGGTCTGCTACCCACCATTCATCGCGGGAGCGCCTCCTGCATCCGGAGGACCCCGCGGGCCCGCTCGCGCACCGTGCCCCGGACCCTCGGGGTACCTCTCCCGGGTGGGACGGAAACCCCGCCCGGCCCGCCCCGGGTGCCGGAGGAATCAGGCGAACGGCGTGAGCGTCAGTGTCAGCCCGGTCGGCGCCGTGTCCTGGATGTACGACGCGAAGTCGGCGACGTCGTCGAAGGCGAAGCCGTACGCCTTGCCGTCCTCGGTGGCCGCGTGCACGGCCTTCGCGTAGTGGTTGGTGAGGTCGGTGCCGTAGAACCGGGCGGGGTCGGCCGTCGGCTGGGCGGGATCGGTGAGGAGCGTCGAGCGGTTGAAGCCGGCGCCGAGGATCGCCGCCACCGGACCGGTGGTGCCGTCGTTGGGGGCGGCCAGATTGCCGTCGCAGAACAGCACGTCACGGGTCGACGGCTTGGCGAAGGACACCTGGGCGGGTCCGTCGAAGGTGAAGCGGTCGCCGCGCACCCGGCCCGTGAACGTGCCCGCGTTGGTCTTCACGGTGAGGTCCCGGCCCGTGTACGTGCTCCACACCTCGTCGATGTACGGGGCGAGGTAGTCCTTGGCGAACAGGCCGGCGTCCAGGCCGTGACCAGGGGCGATGACCCGGGTGTCGTCCACGACGAGCTTGGCGAAGTCCTCCGCCGCGCGGACCGCGTCGAAGACGCCCGCGCGCCCGCCCGCCTTCAGCTCGCCCGTCGTCTGGTCCTTGTCGCCGGTGAGCCGGATGCTCAGCGGAACGCTGAACATGTCGACCATGGTGGTGTTGCAGAACATCCCGGAGGAGTTGAACGTGAACTCGGCACAGTCGTGCAGCACCGGGAAGTTGGGGTCCGAGGAGACCCAGCCCGCCGGGTACTGGAGCGCGGCGTTGCCGTTCCCGTCGGCGACCGCCTTGAACTTGAGCTTCTCGCCGAGCGCCACATAGATCCGGCCGGACATGTGGGGGAGGGACAGCTTGGTCTCGCCGCTCCCGGCGAGGCTGATCGCGTAGTCCGTGAAGCCGTCGGCACCGTTGTCCGAGAGGGCGATCGGCGCGAGCGTGCCGTCCGGGGTGAGGCGCACCTGACGCCCGTCCTGGTTGCCGACGACGTAGACGTGGACGTTCGCGTTGTCGAACTCGCCGCTGTTGTTGACGATCGTCAGCGGCAGTGTGTCCGCCGCGGCCTTCGTCCCACCGTCCTCGGACGTCCCGGCGAGGGCGTAGGGCGCCACGGTGGCGATGGCGGGGACGGCGACCGCCGCGCCGCCGAGGGCGAACAGGAGCCGGCGGCGGCCGAGGGGGCGCTGGTGTCGGGATGTCATGTGGGGGGTCTCCCGGGGGTGTCGAGCGGGTGCCTGGGTCGGCGGCTGCTCCTGCGACGTTCGCGAGAACCCTCTGAGAGCGCTCTCTGAAACGAGGGCCATGCCGTCGATGGGCCCCGATGGTACGCACCCCTTTCGCAGGCGCCAACAGGTCCGCACAGCACGGAAGTTGCGCTGACCTGCGAAAACGGTGATGGTCATCAAACATGCACGATCGTTTAATCCTTGCCTAAGGTGCCTTTAAGGCACCCGGAGCCTTTGAGAGCGCTCCCTGGAAGCGGGTGCGCAAGCCCGCTGGCCGGGGAAAAGCCGTGGACGGCGGGGTAAGTGGCCACGTACCGTCCGGGGGCTTTCACCGTCCGCGACCCGGAGGACTCATGACCGATCCGGTCATCCGCACGCTCACCGTCGACGACGCGGCCTTCTTCGACGCCCACCCCGATCCGCTCTCCGCCGCCGAAGGGCACCGGAAGACCGTGTTCCGCCCCGAGTGGAAACGGGTGGCCCTGCGTGACGGAACCGTCGTCGCCCGCGGTGCCTGGTGGGGCGGCCCGGACGACCAGCAGCCGGTCAACGTCAACTGGTTCGACGTCGCCGAGGGCGAGGAGGAGGCCGGAGCCGCGCTTCTGCGCACCTCACCGTGGCAGGTCGAGCTGGAGATCAATGTGCCCGGCGGCCGGCGGGACGACCCCGTCCTCAAGGCGGCCGCCGAGGCCCGCTTCGCCGCCGCGCGCGCGGCCGGCTACACCCTGCTCGTCGAGCGCTTCCAGTACCGCTGGACGCCCGACCTGGGGCTGCCCGAGCGCCCCGGACGTCTGCGGTTCGAGGCCGAGCCCGACGACGCCGTCTTCTTCGACGCCCTGCGGCGCATCCACTCCGCCACCCTCGACGCCCACGCGCTGCGGGCCGTGGAGACGGGTGGCCTCGACCTCGCCGCCCAGGAGGAGCTGGACTTCTTCCGCTGGTGCCCCTCCCCGCGGGAGTGGTGGCAGGTCGCCCGGACACCCGACGGCGAGCTGGCCGGCATCCACGTCCCCGCGCACAACCCGTCCGGGCCCACCATCGGGTTCATCGGCGTCGTCCCCGAACAGCGCGGCCACGGCTACGCCTACGACCTGCTCGCCGAGTGCACGCACCATCTGGTCCGGCACGGCGCCGAGCGGGTCACCGCGTCCACCGACCAGGGCAACGCCCCCATGGCCGCGCACTTCGCCAAGGCGGGCTTCCCCGTGGTCGGTGAACGGATCAACTTCCAGCCGCCGAGCGGGAACCAGCCGACGGGCCGTCCACCCCTCCGCGCGCCGTACGGCGCAGCCGGGCGGCGTCCCGGCTGGGCGGCGTCCCGAACCGGCGGCGGTACTCCCGGCTGAACTGCGACGGGTTGTCGTAGCCGACGCTGCGGCCGACGCCCGTGACGTCGCCGGGCCGGGTGGCCAGCAGCAGCCGGGCCTCCTGGAGGCGGATCTGCTTCTGGAACTGGATGGGGCTCATGGCGGTCACCGCCTGGAAGTTGCGGTAGAACGCGGAGGTGCTCATGCCGGACATCCTGGCCACGTCCTCGACCTGGAAGGGCTCCGCGTAGTGCTCGCGGATCCAGCGCACGGCGCGTGACACATGGCTCAGACCGCTGTCGGCGAGGCCCAGTTGACGCACCGTCGCGCCCTGCTCGCCGGTGATCACCCGCCACAGGATCTCCCGCTTCACCAGCGGGGCGAGGACGTCGCGGTCGCGCGGCTCGTCCAGCAGGCGCAGCAGCCGCACCACGGCGTCCAGCAGCGCGTCGGAGGCCGTGCTGACGGCGATCCCCGAGGGCGTGGCCCCGCCGCCGGTCCGGGTGCCGGCCCCCGGCCCGGCCTGGAGGAGCAGCTCCGCGACCGCCGACGGCTCCAGGACCAGGCCGAAGCCGAGCGCCGGGTGCTCGGGGTCGGCCCGGGTGAAGTGGCCGGTCACGGGCAGGTCGACGGAGGCGACCAGGTACTCGCCGGGGCCGTACTCGAAGACGCGGTCCCCGAGCGCGAGCCGTTTGGCACCCTGGGCGATGACCGCGAGGATCGTGCCCGACGTCTCGGGGGCCGGCGGTTCGGACCGGTCGATCCGCGCGACATGGACGCCCTCGATCGCGGTCGTCGCGTCGGGCCGCGCATGCCGGGCCAGCAGCGCCTTGAGTTCGGTGAGGTCCATACGTCCATTGGAGCACCGCGCCGGATCCCTGTTCCCGTACGCGAGAGGATCGTGCAGGTCCACGAGAGGATCGTTATAACGTTTTTGCAGGTCAGAGGCTTTGAATGGAGGCATCGAGGTTGTTCCGGTGAGAGCCGGGGCGGCAGATCCGAACATCCATGAAGGAGAGACGCCATGAAGGTCGCCATCGTCACTGGGGCCAGCTCCGGCATCGGGCGCGGCGCAGCCCTCGAGATCGCCCGGCGCGGTGTCGGGGTGATCCTCACCTACGGCAGGAACAAGGAGGGCGGCCTGGAGACCGTCGCCGAGATCGAGAAGACGGGCGGCACCGCCGTCGCCCTGCCCCTGGACGTCGGTGACAGCGCCGGCTTCCCGGCCTTCCGCGACGCGGTCACGGACGCGCTGCGGGACGTCTGGCAGCGCGACACCTTCGACCACCTGGTGAACAACGCCGGCATCGCCCACACCGCGATGTTCGAGGACACGACCGAGGACGACTTCGACCGGCTGATGCGGGTGCTGCTGAAGGGCCCCTACTTCCTCACCCAGACCCTGCTCCCGCTGCTGGCGGACGGCGGCTCCGTCGTCAACACGAGCAGCAACGTCACGTCCTCCGGGATGCAGCCCGGCTACTCCGCCTACGCCGCCGTCAAGGGCGGACTGGACGTCCTGACCCGGGCCCTGGCCAAGGAGTTCAGCCCGCGCGGCATCCGCGTCAACGGGGTCGCCCCGGGCGCGACCCGCACCCGGCTCGGCGACGACGCCTTCACCCGGTTCCCGGAGATCATCCCGGCGCTCGCCGAGCGGACCGCGCTCGGCCGGGTCGGGGAGCCCGACGACATCGGCGCGATGATCGCCACCCTCGTCTCCGACGAGAGCCGCTGGGTCACCGCCCAGACCATCGAGGTGTCCGGCGGCTACAACCTCTAGCAACCTCCAGGCACGCGGGTCGTGGCGGCGGGGCCGCCGGCGCGTCAGGCCGGTGGCCCGCTCGTCAGCCGTCGGCGGCGAGCCGGGCCTCCGCGTCCGCCAGGATCTCCGTCACCCGCAGGCCGAACCGCGCGTCGCAGGCGTGCGGCTCTCCGGTGCGGACCGCGCCCAGCAGGGCGTCCGCCGCCCGGCGCAGGGAGTCCACCGCGGTCGCGGGGGACTCCGGGAACCGGGCCACTCCGGTCGCGCCCCGCAGCTCCACCGTCGCCCCGGCCGCCGCGGGAGGTGCCGTGAGACTGAGCGTGAGCGTGCTGGACGCGCCGCCGGTGTGCTCCAGCACCAGATGGACGGTGTCCCCGGGGCCGTGCGCGGCCGCCGCGACCCGCCGGGCGTCGCCCAGCACCGGCAGGAGCACCGACAGGGCGTGCGGGCCGACGTCCCACAGGGCGCCCTTGTCCCGCCGCCACGGCGAGTCCGCGAACGGGCTGCCCTCGCCGCTGAACACCGCGCCCAGCCACTCGGCCCGCCCCGTGAACCAGCGACCGGCGGCGGCCTGCCGGCCGATCCAGTCCTCGGTCTCCGGCTGGAACCGCGCGGTGAAGAACACCACGGAGGCGACCCCGGTCTCCTCGGCGGCCGCCACGACCTCCCGTGCCTGGGCCGCCGTCGGCGCGAGGGGTTTGTCCAGCAGCAGATGCCGGCCGGCCCGCGCGGCCCGGGCCGCCAGCTCCGCCTGGATGTCCGGCGGCAGCGCCACGGCCACCGCGTCCACGTCGGCGATCAGCGCGTCGGCGTCGTCGTAGGCGCGGACGCCGTGGGCGTCGGCGAGTTCCCGCGTGGGAGCCGTACGGCGGCCCCACACGCCGACGAAGTCCAGGTCGCCGTGCTCGCTCAGGGCGGGGGCGTGGGCCATCCGGGCCCACGGGCCGGTTCCGAGCAGTCCGATGCGCATGCCGCCGCCTCTCACAGTCCGGGAAACACCGGCCGAGCGTGCCACACCGGTCCGGGCACCACGCAAGCGGCCCGGTTTGCGGCCCCCGCCACCGGGGACCCGCCACGCGATTCAGCGGCACCGTCGCTGAATGCGTTCTCATTCTTCTATTGGACCTCGCGCGGCACGGCGGTCAGGCTGGTGAGGTCCGGGAACGCCCACCACCGCGCGACGCGAAAGAGGTCACGAACCCATGCACACCCGCCGTATCGGGGACGTCGAGGTCAGCGCCATCGGACTGGGCGGGATGCCCATGTCCATCGAGGGACGCCCGGACGAGGCCCGGTCCCTCGCCACCCTGCACGCCGCGCTCGACGCGGGCGTCACGCTCATCGACACCGCGGACGCCTACCACCGCGACGCCGACGAGGTCGGCCACAACGAGACCCTGATCGCCAAGGCCCTCGCCTCCCACGACCGGGGCCAGGACGTCCTCGTCGCCACCAAGGGCGGACATCTGCGACCCGGCGACGGCAGCTGGACGCTGGACGGCAGCCCCCGGCACCTCAAGGAGGCCTGCGAGGCGTCCCTGCGCCGGCTCGGCGTGGAGGCCATCGGGCTCTACCAGTTCCATCGCCCCGACCCCCGGGTGCCGTACGCCGAGTCCGTCGGCGCCCTGCGGGAACTGCTCGACGAGGGCAAGATCCGCATGGCGGGCATCTCCAACGCGAACCCCGACCAGATCCGCGAGGCCGACGAGATCCTCGGCGGCCGGCTCGTCTCCGTGCAGAACCAGTTCTCCCCGGCCTTCCGCTCCAGCGAGCCGGAGCTGCGCCTGTGCGACGAGCGTGGCATCGCGTTCCTGCCGTGGAGCCCGCTCGGCGGCATCTCCAAGGCCCGTGAACTCGGCTCCGCCTACGCCCCGTTCGCCCGGGTCGCCGAGGCCCACGGGGTGAGCCCGCAGCAGGTCTGCCTGGCCTGGATGCTCGCCAAGTCCCCGGTGGTCGTGCCGATCCCGGGCTCCAGCCGGCCCGAGACCATCCGGGACTCGCTCGCCGCGGCCGAACTGCGGCTCACCGAGAAGGAGTTCGCCGAGCTCGACGCCGTGTGACCCGCCGTCCCGATCCCACGGCCCCGCGGGGAGGGCACCGCCGATGGCGTCGTCGCACGAGAGACCGCTCGACCACCGCTACCGGGACGAGCATCCGGTCCGCACGCTCGCCTACCTGTTCCGCGCCGACCGTCACCGCCTCGCGGCGGCGGTCGGCGTGTTCACCGTCAAGCACAGCCCGATCTGGCTGCTGCCCCTGGTCACCGCGTTCATCATCGACACCGTCGTGCAGCACCAGCCGGTCTCCCGGCTCTGGCTGAGCACCGGCGTCATCCTGCTCATCCTGCTGGTCAACTACCCCCTGCACGTCCTCTACGTCCGTCTGCTGTACGGCAGCGTGCGCCGGATGGGAACCGCACTGCGCTCCGCGCTGTGCACCCGGATGCAGCAGCTGTCCATCGGCTACCACGCCCGCGTCAGCGCCGGTGTGCTCCAGGCCAAGGTCGTCCGCGACGTGGAGACCGTCGAGCAGATGGTGCAGCAGACCGCGGAGACCGGTCTCGGCGCCATCACCGTGCTCATCGGCGGCCTCGCCATCATCGCCGTCCGCACACCCGAGTTCGTGCCCGTCTTCCTCGTCGTCGTCCCCGCCGCCGCCCTCGTCGTCGCCCGGCTGCGGGCCCGGCTGCGCACCCACAACGAGCACTTCCGGCACGAGGTGGAGACCCTGTCCTCCCGGGTCACCGAGATGACCCGCCTCATCCCCGTCACCCGCGCCCACGGCCTGGAGGGTAAGGCGCTGCGCCGTATGGACGGCACCCTCCACCGGCTGCTCACCTCCGGCATCCGGCTCGACCTCGTCAACGGCCGCTTCGGCTCGCTCGCCTGGGTCGTGCTCAACGTCGTCGGCGTCCTCGTCCTCGCCGGCGCGGCACTCGTCTCGTACTACGGCGTCTGGGGCGTCACACCGGGCGACGTGGTCATGCTCAGCGCGTTCCTGACCACCCTCACCAACTCCACGACCACGCTCGCCGGTCTGGCGCCCGTCATCACCAAGGGCCTGGAGTCGGTCCGTTCGGTCGGCGAGGTCCTGCAGGCGCCCGAACTGGAGGACAACGAGGGCAAGGACGAACTCACCGCGCTGCGCGGCGCCGTGACCTTCGAGGCCGTCACCCACGCCTACGAGGACGGCGACCGGCCCGCCGTCCGGGACTTCACCCTCGACGTGGCGCCGGGCGAGACCATCGCCCTCGTCGGCGCGTCCGGCGCCGGCAAGTCCACCGTGCTCAACCTCGTGATCGGCTTCATCCGCCCCACCGCCGGCCGCGTCCTCGTGGACGGCACCGACATGAACACCCTCGACCTGCGCACCTACCGGCGGTTCCTGTCGGTCGTGCCGCAGGAGTCCATCCTGTTCGACGGCACCGTCCGCGAGAACGTCGCCTACGGCATGGACGACGCCGACGAGGAGACCGTCCGGGCGGCCCTGCGGGACGCCAACGCGCTGGAGTTCGTCGACCGCCTGCCGCAGGGCCTGGACACCCTGGTCGGCGAGCGCGGCGCACGGCTGTCCGGCGGGCAGAAGCAGCGCCTGGCCATCGCGCGGGCCCTCATCCGCGACCCCCGGGTCCTCGTCCTCGACGAGGCGACCTCCGCCCTGGACACCCGCTCCGAGGCGCTCGTCCAGGAGGCCCTGGCCCGCCTGCTGCGCGGCCGGACCACGTTCGTGGTCGCCCACCGCCTGTCCACCGTGCGGGGCGCGGACCGGATCGTGGTGATGGGCGACGGCCGTATCCAGGAGACCGGCACCCACGAGGAACTCCTCGCCCGCGACGGTGCCTACACCGCCCTGCACAGCGGCCAGGTCGCCTAGACAACAGTGCGATAACGCGAAGCAACTGATGGGGCCTCGGCTCGGTCTGGTCCACTATGAAGATCTCTTTCCTGCTGCACAACGCCTATGGGATAGGGGGCACGATCACCACCACCTTCAACCTGGCCCAGGCACTCGCCGACCGGCACGAGGTGGAGATCGTCTCGGTGCTCCGGCACCGCGAACATCCCAACAACCCGCTGGACCCGCGGATATCGCTGCGCCCCCTGGTGGATCTGCGGCAGGAGAAGGAACACCCCCTGCACCAGCGCCCGGCCCGCGTCTTCCCCGTCGCCGAGTACCGCTACCACCAGTACAGCGAGCTGACGGACCAGCGGATCGCCGAGGCCCTGGCCACGACCGACGCCGAGGTCGTCATCGGTACCCGGCCCGGCCTCAACGTGCACCTGGCGCGGCAGGCACCCGACCACGTCCTGCGCATCGGGCAGGAACACCTCACCCTCGACAACCACCCGCCCCGGCTGCGCACCACGCTGCGTCGCGCCTACCGCCGGCTCGACGTGCTCACCACCGTCACCGAGGCCGACGCCGCCGCGTACCGGCGCAAGATGCGGCTGCCCGGCGTCCACGTGGAGGCCCTGCCCAACAGCGTGCCCGACCCGGTGCTGCCCCCCGCCGACGGCACCGCCAAGGTGATCGTCGCCGCCGGACGGCTGGTCCCCGTCAAACGCTACGACCTGCTCATCGAGGCCTTCGCCCCGGTGGCCGCCGCCCACCCCGACTGGCAGCTGCGCATCTACGGCAAGGGCGAGGAGCACACCCGGCTGCGCCGGCTCATCCAGCGCCTCGGCCTGAGCGACAACGCCTTGCTGATGGGCGCCGCCACGCCGATGGAGGCGGAGTGGGTCAAGGGCTCGATCGGCGCGACCGCCGCCAACTTCGAGCCCTTCGGCATGACCATCGTCGAGGCCATGCGCTGCGGACTGCCCGTGGTCAGCACCGACTGCCCGTACGGCCCCGCCGAGATCATCGAGGACGGCGCCGACGGACGCCTCGTGCCCGTCGGCGACCGGGACGCCCTGACCGCCGCCCTGCTGGACCTCGTCGGCGACGACGAACTGCGCCGCCGCATGGGCCGTACAGCCCTGAGCAACGCGCGGCGCTTCGGCCCCGCGCCCATCGTCGAGCAGGCCGAGCGCCTCATCGAGGCGGCGGCGACGGCCCGCCGGACCGGCCGGCCCCCGGCGCCACCGGAACCCGCGCGCCTGCGCCGGGCCCTGGCCGGCCGCGGCTTCGCCGCCCGGGACGCCGCCTACGCCGCGGCCTCCGCCGCCCGGCGCACGATCCGCGGAGGACAGCGATGACCACGACGACCGAAACGGCACTCGCCACCGCCCCGCGCGCCGCCTGCACGGCCGACGCGGACGGCCGGATCACCTTCCACCTCGCCCCGCCCGACCCGGTGGCCTTCCCGTCGCCCCGGCTGCTGCTGCGGCTGCGCCCCAGGAAGGGCGAGCCCGAGAAGATGCTCCAGGTGCTCGACCTCACCGCCGGCGGCGACGGACGGCTGAACGCCGTCCTCGATCCGCTGCCCGCGCTGCCCGAGGGCCGCTGGGACCTCTATCTGCTGCCCGCACCCGAGGGGGAGCGGGTACGCCTGCGCCCCGGCCTGCGGGACTTGCGGGCCCTCGTGGACGGGCACGTCCGCGACCGGGTGTCACCGGTGGCCGTCCGCATCCCCTACGTCACCAAGGACGGGTACCTCGCGCTGCGGACCTGGCTGCGCGACGCCCATGTGGAGGTCGCCGGCGTCGACGTCACCGACCGGTCCACCACCGTCCGGGCCCGCCTGCACGGCGCCTCGCTCGACGCGGGGGCCACGGTGCGGCTGCGGCTGCGGGGCGGGAAGGGCGTCGAGCGGACCGTGGCACCGCGGGCCGGTGCGGACGGCCGCGACCTCGCCTTCACCGTGGACCACGCGGACCTGCTCCCCGAGAGCGGGGCGGGCGACCGTGTCTGGGACGTCTTCGTCCGGGCGGGGTCCGGCGCCGACACGTCCCTGATCCGCGCCGGCCGTCTGCTCGACGACGTGGCGGACCGCAAGGAGATCTTCGTCCATCCCACCGCCACGGCGGGGGAGTTCGCGGTGCGGCCCTACTACACGGTCGACAACGACCTCGCGGTCGAGGTGGTCCGGCGGACCTGAGCCGGCCGCCCGTCAGGCGGCGCTGCTGCGGTGGGGCGACCGGTGACGGCAGGTCAGGTCGTGCTCGCTGCCGAGGCTGGTCCACCACCGCTCGCAGCACGCCGCGTCGAGCTCGGCCCGCACGATCGCCTCGGCGGCGCCCACGTCACCGCGGCGCGCGGCCGGAGCGGCCGACTCCCGCAGCAACTGGTCCTGTTCACCGATCACGGTCTCGCGCACCACGGCGATCACCGGCACCAGGCTGGCGGCGGCGAACAGGCACGCCGCCCACACGGGGCCGTACCGGATCTCCTGGACCGTGACCCAGGCGAGCCCGGCGCTCGTGGCCAGGTAGAGGAGGCAGAGCAGGCGGCTGAAACAGTTCATGGGCTACACCGTCCTTGGGGGAGGATCGATACCTCTTGCCCAACTGTCGGCGGGCCCATACGGACTCGGGTGATTTATCCCACCGTTACCGAAGACGCCTCCGCGACGCTTCTTCCCTGGAAGGCGGTGCGATAGGCATACGGGGTGGTGCCGACCACCCGCCGGAACCGCTCGCGGAACGCGGTCGGCGACCCGAACCCGGCCTGCCGGGCTATGCGTTCGACCGGATGGTCGCTGTTCTCCAGCAGGTACTGGGCCCGCCGCACCCGCGCCCGCAGCAGCCACTGGAGCGGCGTGGTCCCGGTCTGCTCACGGAAGCGGCGGCTGAAGGTGCGCTCGCTCATCCCGGAGCGCTCCGCCATCGCGGCCAGGGTGAGCTCCCCGGCCAGGTTGTCCTCGATCCACTCCAGCACCGGTTCGAGCGCCGAGCCGCGCGGCACCGGCGGATACTCGTGCACGATGAACTGCGCCTGCCCGCCCTCCCGTTCGAGCGGGACGACGGACATCCGGGCGCTGTGCGCGGCCACCGCCGATCCCAGGTCCCGGCGGATCATGTGCAGACACATGTCCAGGCCCGCGGCGGCCCCGGCCGAGGTGAGGACCGAGCCGTTGTCCACGTAGAGCACGTCCGGCTCGACCTTGACGGCGGGGAAGCGCCGGGCCAGCTCGTCGGTGGCCATCCAGTGGGTGGTGGCGCGCAGCCCGTCCAGCAGTCCCGCCTCGGCGAGCACGAAGGCGCCCGAGCACACGGACGCGATCCGGGTGCCGGCCCGGGCCGCCTCCCGCAGGGCCGCGACGACCGCGTCCGAGGGCGGCCCGGAGTGGTCGCTGCCGGGCACGACGACGGTGTCGGCGTCCACAAGCCCGTCCAGGCCCCGGTCGATCCGCAGGGCGAAGCCCTCCGTGCGCACCTCCGGCCGCTCCGCGCACAGCCGGACCCGGTACGGGCGCCGCCCGTCCGGCAGTCGCGCCCAGCCGAACATCTGGAAGGGCGCCGCCATGTCGAACGGCACCACGTCGTCGAGGACCAGGATCGCCACGGTGTGCATGGAGGCCACCCTAGGCGGATTCCCGCCATCCACAGAACCCCTGGTGGGACGAGGTGTGCCGCAGCAAGGCACAGGCGAGACCGGTTGGCGGGAATCCGTGGGATCCTGTCGATCCAGCCACTGTGCGCGAACGGGGACGATCTCTAGCGTGGGCGGCGCCGATCACCCGCCGACCCCGAGGAAACCCAGCTCCCCATGACCAAGTTCCTGCTCACCCTGCACGTCCTGGCCGCGATCGTGGCCGTCGGACCCGTCACCGTCGCCGCCAGCATGTTCCCGCCCGCGGCCCGGCGCGTCCCCGCCGCGGACGGTGCCGTCGCGGTGGGCACGGTCCGGCTGCTGCACCGCGTCTGCCGGGTGTACGCGACCCTCGGGGTGTCGGTGCCCGTGCTCGGTCTCGCCACCGCCCTGGCCATGGGGGTGCTCGGCAGCGGCTGGCTCATCACGTCGATCACCCTGACGGCGGCGGCCGCCGGCCTCCTCATCGCGTTCGTCCTGCCCCGGCAGGAGGAACTGCTGGAGGAACTGGACGCCGGACGGCCCGTCGAGCGGCCCGCGACGGTCCAACTCGCCATGTTCACCGGGATCTTCAATCTTCTGTGGGCCACCGTCACCGTGCTCATGATCGTCCGGCCGGGCTCCACGACGGGCGCCTGACCCCCGGGCCATAGCACCGGTTCATCCCCCGCCCAAGCACTCTGGCAGAATTCGCACTTCAGTGTGCGTCGGCGCCTAGACTTCACAGCCGTGCCCAAAATGCACACAGGGCCACGACAGAAAGGCGCGTTGACGGGTGTTCCAGGATTCCCCCATCTACGACCGGCTCATCGCGGAGCGCGGCGACATCCCCCTCCAGGTGCGCAGGGAGGCGGAACGCGTGAGCAGGGACCTGGAGTTCGTCCTTCAGCCGCTCCAGTCCCCGGGCCGCCCGCCGGCGCCCAGGGGCCAGGCCGCCGCGGCCCCGGTCTGGCAGCGCACCGCCCTGCCGCCGGGGCCCGCGTCGCTCTGATCCCGCCAGGTCAGACCATCGTCGTGTCCGCGTCGCCGCTGTGCGCGGGCCGTCCCGGCACCGGGGTGGCCAGCCACTCGGCGATGGACCGGGCGATCGGCTGACCGGTGTCCACCTCGACGAACCCGAACTGCCCGGACTGGTTGCACTCCAGGAACCACCACGTCCCGTCCGCGTCCTCGGCGAAATCGAAGGCCCCGTAGGCGAGCCCGGCCCTCCGCAGATAGGCGCGGACGCCCTCGGCCACCCGCGCCCCCACCTCCACGGGCCGCCACGGGCTGTCGGACGGCGCGAACCGCACGTCCACCTCGGCGTCGGCACCGGCCGGCTTGCGGGCGGCCAGCAACTCACCGCCGACGGCGGTCAGCCGGATGTCGGCGCGCTTGACGACCCGCCGCTGCAGCAGCGTCGGCCCGAAGGCGACCGCGGAGAAGTCCGCGTCCGGCGCCACCCTGCTCGTCGGCACCGCCCGTGGCGGGTCCTGCGGATGCGCGCCCGACACCGGCTTGACCACCAGATCCGGGTGACGGGCGGCGAACTCCCTGGCCGCCTGCGGGAACGTCGTGATCAACGTGGCGGGCACGGGCAGCCCGCAGCGCTGGGCGAGCCGCAGCTGCCACGGCTTGTGGCGGGCCCGGCGGGCCGCGTCCGGATGGTTCATCCAGCGCAGGTCACTGGCCCGCAGCATCCCGTAGAGGGCCTGACCGGACTCCTCCGCGAGCCACGGCGAGGGAGCGGCGGCCCGCGCCGCGGGCGCACCCGGCCGGCGCACCCACACCGACCGCAGCCCGCTCAGGGTCACCAGCCGTCCACCGGACGACAGATGGCCGTGGAACGTGCCGTGCGCGTATTCACCGGACAGGGCGACATCGCCGGTCAGGTCGGCGGGGTCGAGCCGGACCACCGGGACACCGGCGGCGTTCAGGTGCACGACCACCATGTCCGCCGTCACGTCCTCTTCGTTGGTCAGAATCAAGACGGTCATCTTCGGCGGCCTGTGTTCAGTCGTCGAAGTGAGTCTTGGAACCCGCCGTGGACGTCGTGGTGCCCAATTCCCGCAGGAGCGCGTGATCGCTGGCGGCTATGCGCCCGTCACGCAGCACGTTCAACTGCAGACCGGAGTCGTAGACGTACACAGCGGCGATCTCCAACTCCGCTGCCGGCCGTGCATAGTTGAGCGCGAACGGTTGCATCGTCTCTCCCTCACAGGTGCTGCTCCGATCGAGCCTGGTCACCCAGCGGCGTCACGCTGCCCTACGACGCCCTTCGGTTTCCACTTACTTAAACGAATCGAACGAGTGGTTGGTTTCCTTACTTTCCGTGACCAACGGCGTCCGATGGCCCGAGCCGGGCGAACGGCGCAGCGTGCGCAGTGCCAGCAGGAGCACGCCGATGTCGTCCAGATACACGGGATCCGGCATCAGATCGGTGGGCAGCACGAAGTACAGGACGGCTCCCCAGAAGACCCAGCGGGGGCCGGTCGGCAGCCCGGCGCGGCGCATCACGCGCCGGGTGCGCACCAGTCGCGTCAGGACCGCGACGGCCACGGCGAGTACGACGGCGGCCAGGGCCGCTCCTGCGACGATCCATGTGGTGGTCGGCTCCACGGACCCTCCTCCCGGCGGGTGGCGCACGCCACACGCTCCGCAGGTCGGATTCCCCCTCGCGCCGCGCACATGGCATGACGGCGGTCACCCGGCCGCATCACGTCACCCGTCAGGACGGAAGACGCCGGATCGGGGCCGGTCACCTGCCCGGGCAGGCGTGCGAAACCGTCGAGGCCCCACCGAAGCGCCCCCGCCCGTTGCGGTACGGCCTGACCGGGCATCCGGCGCAGCGGCCGTACGCCGGATTGTCAGCGGTCGGCGTTCTCCCGGGGCCGCTCGGTGGTCTCCTCGGGGGCGGGGGCCTGCTTGCGGACCCGCGCCGAGGCCTTGAGCCGCTCGAAGGTGCGGGTGAGTTGCTGGAGCGGGGACGGGGCGGGATCGCCGGGCGGCGCGGGCGGCAGCGCGGCCACGGCGTCCGCGGACTCCCGGAAGGCGGCCAGCGCGGCGTGCGCCTCCTCGGCGGCCTCCCGGTACAGGTCCCGTGACTTCGTCATCGCGTCGAGCGCCTCGGCGTACATCCGCACCAGATCGCGCTCGCGCTGGAGTTCCTCCTCGAGGGTGAGCAGGGTCCAGTCCTCGCGCAGCGCGGTCAGGGTGGCGTCCGCGCCGGCCGGGAGCGCGTGCGGCAGCGCCGCGTAGCGGGTGACGGCGTGGATGAGTTCGGCCGGCTCGGTGCCGTCCAGGAAGACGGTGCGGACGGTGAAGTCGTCCGGGTCGTAGCCGGACGGGGCCGGGGTCCCGGGGAGCACGACGGCGCCGCCGCGCGGCAGCTGCGGGCCGAGGTCGCGCAGGGCGTAGTTGACCACGCGCAGCTGGCTGGGGACGGCGCGGTGCTCCACCACCCGGTGCCGCAGGCCCGGCGGCAGCATGCCGGCCAGCGGGGTGCGGCCGCGCTCGTCCGTGGTCATGGCCTCGTGGACGAGGACGTGGATGCCGCCGCCGTCCCGGACGGCGTCCCGCAGCAGGCGCCGTACGGCCTTGTCGTCCGTGGGCAGCAGGTTGACGGTGCCCAGGGGGAGGCCGGTGGCGGCGTCGTGGGCCCAGGGCGCGTCGTCCTCCTCGAGCCAGAACAGGGCGGCCGGCGACGGCCATCGGGGGTCCCACGGGGCCTCGGCCTCCGCGACGAGCGTCCATACGCGGGTGTCGTCGCGGCTCTCCTCCAGCTCCAGCCGGGCACGCACGGTGACCTGACCGGCGACCCGCCAGCGGGCCTCGAAGGCCGTCGCGTCGCTTCCGTCGGGCGCGGGCCGTTCCCGGAAGTCGTCGAGGTCGCCGCTGACATTGCGCCGGGTGAGGGCGGTCAGCAGGTCGTCCCGCGCGGCGGGCCCTCGGTGCCGGCCGCGGGCCGACCACACGGTGGGGGGAGTCATGGGGCGGGTGCGGGAGGAGCTGGGCATGAGTCCATCTGTGGCCGGGGGCGCGTGCTCCGTCCAGTATCGTCACCGCGCGACCGCACCGGGGCAGCGGGGGGTGCACACGGGGTGTGTGTCGCGCGCACCGACCGGTCCGCGCTCACGCGTGGCCCGTGCCCCGGCCGGTCATGACAATGACTCGGTGAGCGGGACCCGTCCACCATCCGCACCGGGACGGGTCCCGTCTCCAGACCGTGTGCCGGTCAGCTGTGGAACGTGATGTACCCGTTGCCGTCCCGGTCGTTCGAGCCCTTGGTGTAGGAGTGCGTGTCGGCACCCGCGCCCGACGGCTTCTTCAGGTAGATCGTGTCCTTGTCGTTGTTCCACATGAAGTTGCAGTTGTTGCGGTAGACGACGTTGCCTGCGTCGGAGTCCGTTCCGCGGCCGCCCCGGAGCTTCACGTAGTCGCCCGGCTGGAGGTAGTGGTTGCGGGTGAAGGTGAACTTGTTGCCGGCCTTGTCCTTCACCACGTAGCCCTTGAGGTTGACCGTGGAGCCCGACGAGTAGTTCTTGATCGTCAGGTACTCCTCGTCGGTGTTCCCGGAGCTGCAGCTGTTGGAGTCGCGGCCGGGCGCGTCGTACTGGACGCCACGGACCTTGAGCGCGGACGAGTACTCGGTGGCCTGGGCCGGGGTGGCGGTCAGGGCCGCGAGGGCGCCGGCGGCGAGGGCCGTCGTGGCGATCGTGCGTATGCGCATGGAGAAACATCCCCCCTGTGTGGAGCTTGTGTGAAGATCAGGAGTGTATACAACCACCTCGCCCGTGCCGTCCACTTCACCGGAACCCGGGACGCGGGAGCCTCAGTGGGGGTAGGCCCGAGGTGGGCGCTGGTGGGGGAGGGCGGTGCGGAACTCCTCGATGGCCGTGCTGATCTGGCGCATCAGGGCGGTGTCCGCCAGGCGGTCCAGGTACAGGTTGCGCCGGGCCAGGGCGGGCGCGTCCACGCAGAAGTACAGCGCCATGAGCGGATTGACGAACAGTTCGCCGCCCCGGGTCCGCTCGGTGAACCGCACATCGCCGAACTCCCCGCGCACGGCCGCCGCGACGGACCCCTGGACGATGCTCGGCCACTCCGGAGTGTCCCGCTGGGCCTGTTCCACCGCGTCCAGGAACAGGCGCCCCTCCTCACTGGCGCGCGGCAGTGAGAACGCGCCCAGGTAGCCGCCCTCCCGGTCCAGGGCGGCGAGGTTCTCCAGCACCAGGGCGTGGCTGATCCCGTGGTAGGCGTCCACCCCGAAGCCGAGACAGGCCACCAGCCGTTCGGCGACCTCGTCCAGCCCCGCCACGGCGGCCAGGCTGGCCATGTCCTCCTCCGGCGTGCCGAGGCCGTGTTCGTCGCCGCGCATCAGGATGTCGGTGCCGCCATCCACCAGCACCACCGCGTCGACGCCGCCGAGGTGCTCCAGCAGGGCGCGGTAGGCGGCCCGCAGCGGCCGTACGCCGGTCTGCGGGAACGCGTACACCGTGGCGGGCAGGTCGTGCGCCGCGAGCCACCGGGCGAGGCTGTGCTCGGGGAAGTACCGGCCGCGGACCGCGGTGTCCGGGCGTACCGCGGCGACGTCGTCGCCGACCCAGACGCCCGCGTCCAGCCCGTACAGATCCGCGAAGGACAGGTTGGCGAGGTGGACCTCCTTGCCGGCGGTCCGCAGCGCCAGGGCCAGCGGCAGCCCGGCGTACACGTCGAAACCGCCGCCCGCACCGGCGACGAGCACCCGCCGCGCGTCGCGCAGGCGGGTGAAGAACGGGGGTTCGAGAAGCGAGAACACCCGGGGAAGCTAACAGACGGTGATCTTCGAGGCCGTCTGTTCTCGCAAGGAGGAGGGCCAAGGACTCCAGCCCCCGGCCCTCCTCGCCGCGTTCGCGGACGCGCTTACGCGCCGCTCTCCCGCAGCATGTCCTCGCGCTCGACGATCTTCACGCGCTCACGGCCCTCGGGCTCGCCCAGCGCCTTCTCGGCGGCGTCGAGCTTGTACCAGCCCTCCCACGTCGTGAAGCGGATCTCCCGCTCGGCCAGGAACGCCTCGACGGCCTCCGGCTCGGGCGAACCCGGCGTCTGCAGGCGGCCGTTCGCGAAGTCGTCCAGCAGGTTCGCCACCGTCTCGTTGGCGTCGCCCTTGGTGTGGCCGATGAGGCCCACCGGACCGCGCCGGATCCAGCCGGTGACGTACGTCGACTGCAGGTGTTCGCCGGACTCCTGGACGACCCGGCCGCCCTGGTCCGGGACGGTGCCCGAGTCGATGTCCCACGGCAGCTTGGGGAGCTTGTCGGACAGGTAGCCGACCGCGCGGTAGACGGCGGTGACGTCCCAGTCCTTGAACTCGCCGGTGCCCTTGACGTTGCCGGTGCCGTCGAGGGCGGTGCGCTCGGTGCGCAGGCCCACGACCTTGCCGTCCTCGCCGAGGATCTCGGTGGGCGACTCGAAGAAGTGCAGGAACAGCTTGTGCGGCCGGTCGCCGACGTCGCGGATCGCCCAGTTCTCCAGCGTCTTGGCGACCATGTCGGCCTGCTTGTTGCCGCGCCGCGTCTCGATGGAGCCCGCGTCGTAGTCGATGTCCTCGGGGTCGACGATGACCTCGATCGTGGGGGAGTGGTCCAGCTCCCGCAGCTCCATCGGGGAGAACTTCGCCTGCGCGGGGCCGCGGCGGCCGAAGACGTGGATCTCCACGGCCTTGTTCGCCTTGAGGCCGTCGTAGACGTTCGGCGGGATCTCCGTCGGCAGCAGCTCGTCCGCGGTCTTGGCCAGGATCCGGGCCACGTCCAGCGCCACGTTGCCGACACCGAGGACGGCGACCTTCTCCGCCTCCAGCGGCCAGGTGCGCGGCACGTCCGGGTGCCCGTCGTACCAGGACACGAAGTCGGCCGCGCCGTACGAGCCGTCCAGGTCGATGCCCGGTATGCGCAGCTCGCGGTCGGCCGTCGCGCCCGTGGAGAAGATCACGGCGTCGTAGAACGCGCGCAGGTCGTCCAGACTGATGTCGTTCGGGTAGTCGACATTGCCGAAGAGGCGGATCTGCGGCTTGTCGAGCACCTGGTGCAGGGCGGTGACGATGCCCTTGATCCGCGGGTGGTCGGGGGCCACGCCGTAGCGGATCAGTCCGAAGGGCGCGGGCATCCGCTCGAACAGGTCGATGGACACACCGGGTTCGGCGGCCACCTCGGACTTGAGCAGCGCGTCGGCCGCGTAGATCCCGGCGGGGCCGGCTCCGACGATGGCTACCCGCAGGGGGCGGGGCATGATCAGGTTCCCTTCGAGAGGCGATAGATCGACTCGGGGGAAGCCTAAACTAAGGCAAACCTTACCCGGTACACGGGTCCGGTCTATGAGCCCATAGATCCATTCTATGACCGGCACCGGGTGCGGGCCGCCGGGTGTGCGGGCCGCCGGGTGCGGGGACGGCGGCCCGCACCCGGTCAGTCGATGTGGAAGCTGTCGCCGTAGACCTTCCAGTCCAGCGGTGTCCTCAGGTCGAGGTTGCCCGCGCGCAGGAAGACCCGCTGGGCGGTGTCCACCCTGCTGGTGTCGCTGTGGGCCTCCTCCTGCCGCATCGCCCACACCCGCGCGTCCAGGAAGGCGTTCAGGTAGGCGGTCTCGTCACCGCCCTCGGCCGGCGGGCGGGCCCGGTCCAGGGCGCGGCGGCGGATGGAGCGGAAGCTCGTCGGGTCCCCGCCGTCGCCGTGCATGACGATGGCGTCGTAGTAGGCGAACTGGCCGAGCGCGCGCAGCCCGTCCGCCTTGCCCTGGCGGACGGCCGGGTCGAAGTACACCCGGTCCCGCTCGTCGTTCTGGGCCTGCTTGAACGCCTGGTCCTCGGCCGCCCGCGCCCAGTCCCGCGGGTAGTCCGGGTCGAGCCCGTCGTGGGAGTCGGTGCCGTCCACGCGGCGCAGCGCCGGCAGGTAGCGGGCCAGGACGTTGCCGGGGCGGCGGGCCGCGTACAGCTCGACCAGGTCGAGCATGTCGCCCGTGCCGGAGCAGAAGCCGATGATGCCGGCGGTGTAGCCGCGGCCGTCGCCGATGTCCTCGATGTAGCGGTACTGCGCCTTCCAGTCGAGCGAGGAGTTCTCCGCGCTCGACACCAGCCGCATGGCGATCTCCTTCTTCGCCGGGTCGTCGAGTCCGGGCGCCCGGCGGTGGGCGGCGGCGGGCGGGGGGTTCAGGAGAGGGACGGACACGAGGGCCGCGCCGAACGCGGTCAGCAGGGTGCGTCGGGACAGGGGTGTGGGGTGCTTCACGGCGACTCCGCATCGTGTGGGGGAAGGAGGCTGGGCCGTACGTGCACTGATAGGAAGGTTTACTATCAGACCTGGGGCATGCCGAACAGCAGGCGCGTCAAAGGTTCGTACCTATGCACAAAGACGCCGTACAAGCGCTCTACGGCAGGGGCTGTGCCGCCCAGATGACCTTGCCCGCCGGCAGGTAGCGGGTGCCCCAGCGCTCCGCCAGCTGAGCCACCAGGAACAGGCCCCGGCCGCCCTCGTCCGTCATCGCCGCGTACCGCAGATGAGGCGAGGTGCTGCTGCTGTCGAAGACCTCGCAGATCAGGCTGCGGTCGCGCAGCATCCGCACCCGGATCGGCTCCCCGCCGTACCGGATCGCGTTGGTCACCAGTTCACTGAGGATGAGTTCCGTGGCGAACGTCAGCTCGCCCAGCCCCCACTCCTCCAGGGTCCGGGTCACCGCCGCCCGCACCCGTGCCACGGCCGCCGGGTCCGACGGCACGTCCCACTCGGCGACCCGGTCCGACCCGAGCTCCCGCGTACGGGCCACGATCAGCGCGATGTCGTCGTTCTGCCGGTCCGCCAGCCGCGCCTCCAGCACCGCCCGGCAGGTCTCGTCGGGGGTCCGCCCGGCGCCCGCCAGGGCCTCCCGGAGCAGTTCGAGGCCCTCGTCGATGTCGTGCTCGCGGTCCTCCACCAGCCCGTCGGTGTACAGCACGAGGCGGCTGTCCGGCGCGAGGTCGAGCTCCGCCGTCTCGAACGGCAGCCCGCCGAGCCCCAGCGGCGGCCCCGTCGGCACGTCCGGGAACTCCACCGAGCCGTCCGGACGGACCACGGCCGGCGGCGGATGCCCGGCCCGGGCGATCGTGCACCGCCGCGACACCGGGTCGTAGACCGCGTACAGGCAGGTCGCCCCGGTCACCGGGGCCGTGTCGGCGTCCTCCGCCTCGTCCTGGTCGATCCGGGCCACCAGCTCGTCCAGCAGCCCGAGCAGCTCGTCGGGCGGCAGGTCCAGGGCCGAGAAGTTGTGCACCGCCGTGCGCAGCCGGCCCATCGTGGCCGCCGCGTGCAGACCGTGCCCGACGACGTCCCCGACCACCAGCGCGACCCGGGTCCCGGACAGCGGCAGCACGTCGAACCAGTCGCCGCCCACCCCCGCCTGCGCCGGCAGATAGCGGTAGGCGACGTCCAGCGCGCTCTGCTCCGGCAGCCGGCGCGGCAGCAGACTGCGCTGCAGCGTCACCGCCATACCGTGCTCACGCGTGTACCGGCGGGCGTTGTCGATGGAGACGGCGGCCCGGGCGACCAGCTCCTCGGCGAGCGCCAGCTCCTCCGAGTCGAACGGCGGCGACTTGCGCGACCGCCAGAAGCTCACCACGCCCAGGACCAGCGAACCCGCCCGCAGCGGCACCGTGATCAGCGAGTGGATGCCGAACTCCATCACCTGCGCCGACCGCTCCAGGTCCTGCGCGCGCCAGCCCCGCGCCTCGTCCAGCCGCGGCTCGACCACGGCCTGCGCGCCCTTGAGCGCCCGGGCCTGCGGCGAGGACTCCACGAACCGGATCTGCCGGCCCGCCGGGTACAGCGGCGCGTCCTCGCGCACCCCGCTGAGCGCGCACCGCCGCACGACGGTCGTCGCCTCCGGCTGCCCGCCGTCCAGCACCGCGTCGAACAGGTCGACGGTCGCGTAGTCCGCGAACCGGGGCACGGCGAGCTCCGCCAGTTCCTCCGCGGTCCGGGCCACGTCCAGGGAGGTGCCGATGCCGACCCCGGCGTCGTACAGCATGTCCAGACGCTCGCGGGCCTCCTCCGCCCGGCCCGACAGGGCCCGCAGCTCCGTCGAGTCGCGGACGGTGGTCACACTGCCGGACGGGCGGCCGCGCAGATGCGTGGGCCGCTGGTTGACCGCCAGCAGACGGTCCTTGACCAGGTGCACCTCGTCCGTGGCCGTCCGCCCCGAGTGCAGCAGCTCCGCGGTCTCGGGGGCGAGCCCCAGGTCGAGGACCCGGCGTCCCTGCGCGTCCCCGGGCAGGTCGAGCAGCCGGTGCGCCTCGTCGTTGGCGAGCAGCAGCCGGCCCTCGTCGCCGACGATGACGACGCCCTCGCGCACCGCGTGCAGCACGGCGTCGTGGTGCTCGTACATGCGGGTCATCTCGTCCGGCCCCAGGCCGTGGGTCTGCCGCAGCAACCGCCGGCTGACCAGGGCCGTGCCCGCCGTGGACAGGAGCAGCGCGGCGGCCGCCGCGCTCAGCACCAGCGGCAGCTGCCGGTCTGCGGTGCCGCCCACGGTGTCCGTGGTGATCCCCGCCGAGACCAGCCCCACCACCCGGCCGGCCGGGTCCTCGACGGGCACCACGGCCTGCACGAGGGGGCCGATCGTCCCCGTGATCTCCTCGACCACGACGCCACCGGCCCGCGCCGGCTCCAGGGTGCCGACGAACGTCTTGCCGATGCGGTCCGGCTTGGGGTGCGTGTAGCGCAGCCCGTCGGTGTTCATGACGACGATGAAGTCCACGCCCGTCGCCTTGCGGGCCGCCTCGGCCCTCGGCTGCAGGACGGCGGTCGGATCGGGGTCGTCCAGCGCCTCCCGGGTGCCCGGCGCGTTCGCGAACGCCTCGGCGACCGCCACCGAGCGCTTACGGGCCTCCTGCGTGCTGTCGTACCGCACCTGCAGCACCAGCGCGACCACCGCCGCGACGACCAGCAGGAGCACGATCACGACCTGCAGGACGAACACCTGACCGGCCAGACTGCGCCCGCCGACCGTCGACCGCACCGCGGAGAACCACCCCCGGCGCCGCCCTCGCTCCACCGCCGGGGCGGGCCCGCGTCCGGACGCGACAGCGGTGGGGCCGGGCGCCGTAGCGGCGCGCCGACCGTCGGGACGACGGGCCGACCGGGCCCCCGAGCGACCCTGTAGTCGGACCATGTGCCATGTCTACACTGCCGCGCCCCGGGAGGCGAGACCCCCCTACATCGGCCGAAGCGGCCTGGAACGCCGGGTCGCGAGCAGCAGGGCGATGTCGTCCGGGCGGTCCGCCGTGTGCCGGGCCGACGCCGTGAGCCGGTCGGCCATGGACGACAGCGAGCGCCCGCCCGGACGTCCGCCCGGCGCACCGGCCCGGGCCAGCGCCACCCGCAGCGCGCTGATCCCCACGTCGATGTCGACGCCGGGCCGCTCCACGAGCCCGTCGGTGTACAGCGCGAGCACGGCCCCCGGCTCCACGCGCAGGTTCGTCACCGGGTACCGGGCCTGCGGATCCACGCCCAGGACCACCCCGCCGGGCAGGTCGAGCACCTGCGTACGGCCGTCGGGCCCGCGCAGCAGCGGCCGCGGATGTCCGGCCACCGCCGCGTGCGCGAGCCCGGTCGCCGGGTCGAGCCGGATGTAGCAGCAGCTGGCGAACAGCCCGGCGTCGAGGTCGATGAGCAGGTGGTTGGTGCCGCTCATGACCTCGTCGGGCGGCCGGTCGCCGAGCGCGAAGGCGCGGACGGCGCTGCGCAGCTGGCCCATCGTGGCGGCCGCCTGCACGCCGTGCCCCTGCACATCGCCGATGACCAGCGCCATCCCGTCCCCGGCGGCCACGACGTCGTACCAGTCGCCGCCCACCTCCATGCCCTGCGTGCCGGGCAGATAGCGGCCGGTGGTCTCCATCAGCGGGTGCTGCGACAGCCGCCGGGGCAGCAGCGCCTGCTGCAGGCCCCGGGCGAGGGCCGCCTCGCTCTCGTAGCGCTGCGCCTTCTCCATGGCGTGGGCGATCAGCCCGGCCAGCGCGGTCAGGACCGTGCGTTCCTCGTTGCTGAAGCCGCGCGGCCGGTCGAAGCCCAGGATGCAGGAGCCGACCGGGCGCCCCGAGGCGATCAGCGGCAGGAAGGCGCGGGAGCCCTCCTCCGCGTCCAGGGCGATCCCCGGATAGGCGTCGGCGAGCTGCCCCATCGATTCGAAGAACAGGGGGCGGCCACTGGTCAGGGTCTCCACGCCGGGCAGCCGCTCGTCCATCCCCACCCCCTCGAACGGCGCGAGGAATCCCTTGGGGAAGCCCGTCTCCCACGCCAGATACAGATGCCGCTCCTGCAGCAGGTAGATCGCCAGCCGATTGCCGCCGAAGGCGGGCAGCAGTTCCCGCATCACCACGGCGGACACCTGACGGGCGGTGACGGCCTCGGTCAGGGCGATGGCGAGGATGATGGGGCGGTACAGCGGGGAGAGGGAGCCGGTCCCCGGGGGCTGGGGGGCGGCCTGTGCCTCCGAGGGCCCGGGGGCGTCCGCCACCCGGTGCCCCAGCCGGACCGTGCAGGTCAGGAAGTCGGCGCCCGGATAGACGGAGAGGGCCAGCCAGTCGCCCGAGAACGGGTGCGGGGGACGCTCGCGCCCCTGCCCGGACGGTCTTCGGACATGGAAGTGCACCGGGTCGGGGGACAGCAGCGCACCGCGCAGATGGTCCTCCAGCGTCGGCTGGTTCAGCCAGGGCACGCCCTCCCACAGCGTGCGTCCCAACAGATCGGTGCGTGGCCGGCGCAGCAGCCGCGCCGCGTGCGGGTTGGCGTAGACGACATGGCCCAGCCGGTCCAGGCACAGCACGCCGTCCGGCAGCAGGTCGGCGGCCGCGTCCGCCACCGAGTCCGGCCCCGGGTCGAGGACGACGCCCCGCACCGCAGGCGGCGCCGCGGAGCCCCGTGCGTCCGTGTGCGGCCCCCACACCTCGACGAGCCGGGGCGCGCCGTGCGGAGCGCGGACGTACAGCGGCAACGCCGGCGACCGCCCCCCGGCGGCCTCGCGCAGCACCGCCAGGACCCGCTCGGCGTCGGCAGGGGCGACGGCCGCCGCGAACGACTCGACCGTGACGGGCTCGCCCTCGGGCGGCACGCCCAGCACGCCGTTCAGCCACGCGTCCGCCGTGACCTCACCGGTCTCCGGCCGCCAGCTGAAGCGCCCGACGTGCCCGGAGGGCCGGCGTGTGGCCGGCGGGCGCACACACAGCGGGCCGCCGTCCCAGGCGACCGTGTCCGGGACCTGGCCGTCCAGCTTCTCCAGCGCCGCCCCCAGCTCCCCGGCCAGCTGTCCCAGACGTTCCCGCACCGGCATCAGTTCGGTGGCGTCCGTCGTCGAGGGCCGCAGCACCGTCAGGACACCGAAGACCTGCGACGCCCCGGCCACGGGTACGGACAGGGAGCCGAACTGGAACGGCAGGGCCGCCGCGAACTGGGGGTAGCGCCGCATCGTCTCCGTCGCGTTCGGCAGGGCCACCTCGACGCCGAGCCGGAAGGAGTCGGCCACCGGGAAGGGCCGGTCGGCGTGCACCCGCCACCACGGCCGGAACAGCGGACCCGGCAGTCCCTCCAGGACCGCGAGACGCAGCAGCCCGGGCGTGCGGGAACGCAGATAGACCCCGGCAGCGTGGCCGCCGGACGCGCTGATCGCCTGTGCCGAGACATCGATCAGCAGTGCCGCCAGCCTGCCGGACCTCCGCTTTGCGCTCTCGGCGCTCCCAGTCATCGGTCCTACCTCGTCCGTACGCATCGCGCGTGCGACACAGCAAGAATGCGCCAGGACGCACCTCGTCCGCACCTGGGCGGCAGGGCCCGGCCACGGCGGCCGTATGGATCGCAAGACGTCACATGCGCGGGGCGAGTACCCCGGACCGCGCCCGGCCAAGCCCCTCCGCCCCCGATCCGGCCGGCGGCCCGCCGGTCTCCGGTCCGGCGCGTGACGCGGCGGGCGACCGGGCACATCAGCAGAAGGGGGCCGACGGCGGGGGAGCGGCCGTCGTCCGCCGTACGCCGTCCGGGCCCGGCCCGCCACCGGAGCGGCCCCGCACAGCCAGGAGAGCGACGATGGAGTACTACGACCTCGGCACCCACACCCGCCCCGTGACCACGTCCTGCGCACCGGCCCAGCTCTGGTTCGACCGCGGCCTGAACTGGACGTACGCCTTCCACCACGAGGAGGCCGTCGCCTGCTTCGAGGCCGCCGCCGAGGCCGACCCCGACTGCGCCATGGCCTACTGGGGGATCGCCTACGCCCTCGGCCCGAACTACAACAAGCCCTGGGAGGCCTTCGACGACAAGGACCTCGCCGGCACCGTCGAGCGCACCCACGCCGCCGTCGAACGCGCCCACGAGAAGGCCGCTACGGCCACACCGGTCGAACAGGCCCTGATCTCCGCGCTGCGCGCTCGCTACCCCCAGAGCCGGGCCCTGCCGGACTGCTCCGTCTGGAACGCCCCGTACGCCGAGCGGATGCGCGCCGTCCACGACCTCGCCCCCGACGACCTGGACGTCGCCACGCTCTACGCCGACGCCCTGATGAACCTCACCCCCTGGCAGCTGTGGGACCTCAGGACCGGACAGCCGGCCGAGGGCGCGCGCACCCGCGAGGCCAAGGAGGTCCTGGAACGGGCGCTCGCCGACCCGCGGGGCCGCGACCACCCGGGCCTGGTCCACCTGTACATCCACCTCATGGAGATGTCCCCGACGCCCGAGCGGGCCCTGACCGTCGCCGACCGGCTGCGCCACCTGGTGCCCGACGCCGGGCACCTGCTGCACATGCCCTCCCACCTCGAGGTGCTGTGCGGCGACTACCGGCGAGTGGTCTCGGACAACACGGCGGCGATCGCGGCCGACGAGAAGTACCGCGCGCGGGCGGGATCGATGAACTTCTACACGCTGTACCGGTCGCACAACTACCACTTCAAGATCTACGGGGCGATGTTCCTCGGGCAGAGCGAGGTGGCGCTCGACACCGTGACGCGGCTCGAGGCGTCCATCCCCGAGGACCTGCTGAGGGTGCAGAGCCCGCCGATGGCCGACTGGCTGGAGGGCTTCCTCGCCATGCGCGTCCACGCCCTGATCCGCTTCGGCCGCTGGGACGACATCCTCGCCCTTCCGCTGCCCGCCGACCCCGCGCTGTACTGCGTCACCACCGCGATGACCCACTACGCGCGCGGCGTCGCCCTCTCCTCGACGCACCGCGTGCCGGAGGCCGAGGAGGAGCGGAGGCGCTTCCACGAGGCGGTGGCCCGGGTGCCCGGCACCCGCATGCTCTTCAACAACACCTGCGCCGACATCCTCGAGATCGCCGGTGCGATGCTCGACGGCGAGCTGGAGTACCGCAAGGGCGACCACGACGCCGCGTTCGCCGCGCTGGAACGCTCCATCGAACTCGACGACAACCTCCCCTACGACGAGCCCTGGGGCTGGATGCAGCCGACCCGGCACGCCTACGGCGCCCTCCTGCTCGAGCAGGGCCGGGTCGCCGAGGCCGAGGCGGTCTACCGCGCCGACCTGGGCCTCGACGACACCCTGCCGCGCCCCTGCCGGCACCCGGACAACGTCTGGTCCCTGCACGGCCTGCACGAGTGCCTGACGCGCCTCGGCCGGACCGCGGAGGCGCACATGGTGGCCCAGCGCCTGCGGCTCGCCGCCGCCCTGGCCGACGTACCCGTGGAGGCGTCCTGCTACTGCCGGCTCGAGAAGGGAGACGCGGACACCGGGGACGCCTGCTGCTCCGGATGAGTGGCACTCCTGGTACAACCCTTCGGTCCCCTCGAACGTCTTGGCTGTGAACCGGCGTTCCGCGCCTCGGTTCCCCCCGTCACCGACGTTCGATCAGAGGACCTCATGTTCCCCACCGCCCCCGGGCTTCGTGTGCACCGCAGGACCGCCGGTGCGCTGGGTGCCGTCGCCCTGCTGGCCGTGTGCGCGGCACCCGCCGCCGCGGACGACCCCGCCCCCGCCCCCGGACTGGTCCTGGAGAAGATCGCCCCGGTCGACGGGGTGCGGCCCGGCAGCACGTTCACGGTGCCCGGCCGCTTCTGGTACACCGGCACCCAGGCGCTCGACAAGGTGTGGATCACGTACACCGTGAGTCATGGACTGTCCCTGAGTGACGTGCCCTCGAACTGCCGTGCCTTCAAGACCTGGGGCTACGACGAGATCCCGACCGGCGCCATGGCGCTGTGCGAGTTCGATCAGCAGGTGAAGCCCGGCGTCGCCTACGCGCCCGAGGGCGGCCTGAAGATCGGCGCCATGGACCGGGCGCTGTACGAGCGCCTCGACGTCTCCGTCACCGACTACGAGGCCTACCCCGGTGACGAGGCCACCTCGGGCCCCATGCCGGGGACGGGCCCGGCCCTCCGGCTGGTCGAGCAGCCGGACGTCCCGGCGCAGGAGCCCGGCACGCCCGTCGCCGAGGACGCGCACTTCAAGCGGACAGCCGTGACGGCGGCGAACACCGCGGACTTCCAGGCGCTGGACCAGGCGATGAAGGGCCGGGTCGGGGACACCGTGGACCTCAAGGTCGGGTTCCGCAACGCCGGTCCCGCCTGGGTGCAGGTGTACCGGGACGGTGTCCCGCTCGCCGAGGTCGAGGTCGAGCTGCCCGCCGGCACCACGGCGACGAAGCACCCGAACTGCGAGAAGGTGTCCGCCCGGACCTATCGGTGCCCCTTCGACCTGGTGTGGGCCGACGAGGACCAGCAGTACGCGCGTACCTTCAAGGTGCGGATCGACAAGGCCGTCGACGGGGCCAAGGGGTCGGTGGCCCTGGTCGGCAAGCTCGGGGAGTGGGACACCGAGCACACCAACGACAAGGCCCCCATCACGCTCCAGGTGACCGGGGGCGACTCCACCGGTGGCGGCTCGTCGTCCGGTGGGGGCTCCTCCTCGGGTGGCGGCAGCGGCTCCACCGGCGGCTCCTCCTCCACGGGCGGGTCCGGCACCGGCGGCACCGGCACCGGCTCCGCCACCGGTGGCTCGACGACCGGCGGAGCGGACAGCGGCGTCTCCGGGGACCTGGCCGCCACCGGCTCCGGTTCGGCCCTGCCGATCGCCGGGGCCGCTGCCGCCGCCGTGGGCGCCGGCGCGGCCGCCGTCCTGGTGGTGCGCCGCCGCCGTACCTCGCGCGGCTGAACCGCCCTGAGCGCGGGCCGGGTTCAGGGGAGCTCGGCCCGTGCGGGCATGTCGTCGAGGAAGCCGCCCGACTGGTGCTGCCAGAGCCGCGCGTAGGTGCCGTCCATCGTGATCAGCTCCTCGTGGGAGCCCTGTTCGACGATCCGCCCGCGGTCGAGGACGACCAGCCGGTCCATCCCGGCGACCGTGCTCAGCCGGTGCGCCACGACCAGCGCGGTGCGCCCCTCCATGAGCCGCCACAGCGCCTCCTGGACGAGGATCTCGCTCTCCGAGTCCAGGGCGCTGGTCGCCTCGTCGAGCAGCAGGATCGGCGCGTCCCGCAGGATCGCGCGGGCCAGGGCGACCCGCTGGCGCTGACCTCCGGACAGCTTGATCCCGCGCTCGCCGACCATCGTGTCGAAGCCGTGCGGCAGCGCGTCGACGAACTCGGTGACATGCGCCGCCTCGGCCGCGCGGCGGATCTCCGCGTCACTGGCGCCGGGCCGGGCGAAGGCGATGTTGTCGCGCAGGGTGCGGTGGAACATCGCCGGGTCCTGCGGCACGTACGCCATCAGGCTCCGCAGGTCGGCCTGGCGCATCCGGCTGATGTCCCGGCCGCCGACGAGGACGCGGCCGCCGTCGACGTCCGTCATCCGCAGCAGCAGCCGGGTGAGCGTGGTCTTGCCCCCACCCGACCGGCCCACCAGGCCGACCCGGGACCCGGCGGGCACCTCCAGGTCGAGACCGTCGAACAGCGGGCGGCCGCCGCGGTGGGCGAAGGTGACCTTCTCGAAGCGGACGTCCAGGGGACCGCACGGCGCGGGCTCCGGCACGGGCGGGTCCAGCACGGTCGCCGGCGTCAGCAGCAGCTCGGTGAACTGGGCCGCCTCCGTCATGGAGTTCTCCAGCCGGCGGTAGATCTGGTTGAACTCGAACATGATCCGGGTGGCGTTGCTGTAGTAGGTGAACGCGACGACCACGGCCTCCACGCCGTGCTCGCCGCCGCCCAGCGTCACCGCCAGCAGCAGGCCCAGCGCGTTGGTCAGCACCGACATCGGCGCGACCAGGGTGTCGATGCGCAGATTGCCGTAGTCCCAGGACCGCAGCGTCAGCCGGCGGGAGGTCGCCACGCGGGAGCGGTGCTCGGCGGCCTCCCGCTCCTCGGCGGCGAAGGCGCGCACGGTGTCCATGTTCATGAGGCTGTCGGAGACATGGCCGGCCACCCGCGCGATCGCCTCCTCGCGCTGGTCGACGAGAGCCTGCCGGCGCCGGACGAGCGGCACCACGCAGACCGCCGTGACCGAGATCATCACCAGCAGGCCGACGACGAGCAGCGGTTCGTACCGCCAGAGCACCACGGCACCGAAGAGCAGCGGCACGAGACTGCCCATGACCTGGAACGTGAGCGTGTCGACGAACTGCTCGAAGCGGGTGGCGAAGCTCAGCACCCGCTTGGTGAGCGAGCCGGCGAAGTTGTCGTGGAAGAACGAGGCGTCCCGGGCGAGCAGTTCGTCCATCCCGAGCACGTAGAGGTGCTCGATGCCGAGGGCGTCCAGCCGGTTCAGGCAGTGCAGGGCGATCCGCCACAGCGTCTCCGCGAGCAGCAGGACGGCGATGAATCCGAGGACGTACGGCAGTGTCGAGGAGACGGTGACCTGCCCGCCGCCGGCGATGTCGCCGACGAGCTTGGCCACGATGAGCGGAGCGATGTAGTTGATGCCGATGTTGCCGAGGGAGGTCAGCAGCATCGCCGGGGCCGTCAGCCACTTGAGGCGGACGAGTTCCCGGCCGTAGTGGCGCAGTGCGAGCAGAACCGAGCGTTTGCCCGGCAGGGTCCTGCGGGTCTCAGGCGTTCCCATCCCACCCCTGTACGGTTCGGGCGACTACGTTGAGTCACGGCGTGAGTACGGCAGTCTCCCGCGCCGACACCCGCTCCGTCCAAGGCTTTTCCGGTCGTCGAACGCGCCCTGTGAGTTTGTGATCAATGAAGGACCACGGCTTCCCACTACCGTCAGTAACATGATCCACTTGCTTCCCGGGTGTTTCACGCGGTCCTCCCGGCGTCCCGCGGCGTCCGCCCGTGCGCCCCCCGACCCACCGACCACTTCGTCAACCACTTCCGAGGACATCGATGTCATCTCCCGAAGAGGCGCTGCAGCAGGCGCGCGCCGACTACGAGCAGCACATGCGGACCTGTCGGCAGTGCAACGTCGGCACGGCCCCGTGCGCTGTCGCCAAGCACCTGCTGCGTCTGTACAACAACGCACGCCGGGGCACCCTTCGGCGCTGAGCCCCACCCGAGTGCCGTGGGAACGGCGAGGGGCGCGCGGGCGCGAGCGGAAGCCCGCGGGCGCGCCCAGCGTGTGACCGGGCCCCGGAGCGCTTCAACACGCCCGGCGGGACCTCACTTCAGGACCGTCTCCCAGGTGTCCACCGCGTAGTGGACACCCAGGCCGTGCCGGGCGTACAGCGCGGGGGCGCCGGTCGCGTTGGCGGTGTCCACTCCGAGTCCGACCGTGTCCCGCCCCCGGGCGGCGAACACGGCGAACGCGTGCCGCAGCAGCAGGCCGCCCAGGCCCCGCCCCCGTGCCTCGCGCCGCACCCCGATGCTGCGGATCCAGCCCATCGCCTCCCGGTCGTCGCGGGCGAGCAGGAACCCGGCGTCGCCCAGGTCGTCGGTCTCGGCGATCCAGACGAGGGACCAGTCGAGCAGGTCGGCGTCGATGTCGTTGAGCCACTGCTCGTAGGAGCGCGGCTGGAAGTCGAAGTGCTCGGCGAACGTCGACTGGTGCAGAGCGTGCACCCGCGCCCGGTCCGCCTCGTCGGCGCAGGCGCGCAGCCGCACACCGGGCGGTACGGACGGAGCCGTGTCGCTTGCCGCGTCGAGCGGGCGCCGCAGTACGTGGTAGCGGCGCACGACGTGCCAGCCGCGCCGCTCCAACAGCCCCTTGTCGGTGGTGGGTTCGGCGTTGAGATGCAGATGCACCACCGCCCGGCCCGCCCCGTTCTCCCTCGCCTTGCCCAGCGCCCGCGCTTCCATCGCGTCCAGCAGCAGCTCACCCGCCCGCCGGTGCTCCGGGAGCACGTAGTGGTCGACGTCGATGCGCTCGCCACCCGACTCGTCCCACAACAGGCCGTAGGCGACGAGGCGTTCCCCGTCGAACGCCAGCCACGAGTCGGTGCCGAGCGTGATGTCGGGCCGCTTCAGGTCGGATTCGACGGTGTGCAGGTCGGTCTCGGGCCGGCCTATCTCGATCCGGTCGATCTCATTGAGCAGGTCGGTCACGGCGGCCGCGTCGTCGAGGCCGGCCGGGCGAAGTACGTAAGGCATGGGCCAAGGGTCCGGGGAGGCGGGGGATCGCCGCAACGGAATTACGGCGGACCCGCCGCCCTGACCTGAGGGCAGGCGCAACCGAACGCGCGCCGCGATCGTCTTTTTGAACATGTTCACCGCAACCGGCCCCGTGGGCGCCCCCCTGCGCCACCTGCTCGACTTCGCGTGGATACAGACGCGGTCGTGCGCCTTCGCCATCGCCCTGATGTCCGGCGTCGCCGCGTCCGGCCTCCTGCACGGACTCCCCGTCGCCCGCTACGACCTGCTCGTGGTCTACGGGGTGCTGCTCACCCTGCTGTTCTGGCTGCGGGGCTGGGAGAACGGCCGGGACGTCGCCGTCATCGCGGTCTGCCACGTGGTCGGCCTCGCCTTCGAGATCGTCAAGGTCTCCCTCGGCTCCTGGAGCTACCCGGAGCCCGCCGTGCTGAAGTTCGCCGGCGTCCCGCTGTACGGCGGCTTCCTGTACGCCGCGGTCGGCAGCTACGTCTGCCGGGCCTGGCGCCTGTTCGACATGGAACTGGTCCGCTACCGGCCCCGGATGACGGCCCTCGTGGCCGCCGCCGTGTACGTCAACTTCTTCACCCACCACTGGCTGCCCGACGTCCGCTGGCTGCTCGCCGTGCTTCTGCTGGCCGTGACCGCGGGCACCTCGGTGCGCTACACGGTGCGCGGGCGGCGCCTGCGGATGCCGCTGGCCCTGGCGTTCGTCCTCATCGGGTTCTTCCTGTGGGTCGCGGAGAACCTCGCCACCTACCTCGGCGCCTGGCGCTACCCCTACCAGCTCGACGGCTGGCAGCCGGTCGGCGTCGAGAAGTTCGGCGCCTGGTCGCTGCTGATCAGTGTCACGTTCGTCCTCGCGGCGGTCGCCCGCTCACGTCGGCCCCACCCCTAGCGGAAGGGGGGCGGGGCCCACGCCCCGCCCCGACGGCTCACGCGCCCTTGGGCGCCGCCTGCTGCACGACCTCGAACGACCACAGCGTCGAACCGGACGCCGCCGGCTTCGGGCGCTCGCCGCCCTCCTGCCCGCCTCCCTGGTGGGCCGCCTTCATCGGGCCCTCCATCCACGCCTGGAAGGACTCCTCGTCCCGCCAGCGCGTGTACACGAGGTAGCTGTCGGTGCCCTCGACCGGCCGCAGCAGCTCGAACCACTCGAACCCGTCGGAGTTCTCCACGGCGTGCGCCCGCGAGGCGAACCGCTTCTCCAGCACCTCCCGCTGCTCGGCGGGTACGCTCAACACGTTGATTTTCACGATGCTAGGCACATGGCACCTCTCACAAAACGGGGCCCCGGCTGGACCCCTAACCTGGATCACGTGCGTGCAGTTTCCTACATCCGGCAGTCCAAGAAGCGTGAGGACGACAGCAAGTCGTCGCCGGAAGCCCAGCTCACGAAGTGCGAAGCCCTGATCACCGCGAGGGGCTGGGACAACGCCGGGCACTTCGCCGACGTCGGTAAGTCCGGCTGGGACCCGAACGTCGTCCGCCCGGAGTTCGAGGAGATGATGGCCGCCGTCCGGGCCGGTCACGTAGACGCGGTGGTCGTGTTCTCCCTCTCGCGGCTCACTCGTCAGGGTGCACTGGAAGCGATGCTGATCAACGACGAGCTTGCCAAGCACGGCGTCCTGCTCGTGTCTGTCGAAGAGCCGTACCTCGACACCTCGACTCCGATGGGCGTCGCGATCTTCGGCCTGATCGCCGCACTCGCACAGCAGGAATCCGACATGAAGTCGGCGTACATCACGGCCACCAAGGAGACCTTGCGTGCAGCCGGCTCGCATGTTTCGGGCATGGCCCCGTACGGCTTCCAGTCCACCCGCGAGGCGCGCGGCGAACTGGTCGTCGTGAAGCTCGTTCCTGACCCTGCCGAAGCCCCGCACGTCCGCGACATGGTGGCCTGGGCAACCGACGGGGTAGCCGCGTCAGCCATCGCGCGCAAGCTCAACGAGTCCGGCGTCCCCACCAAGGCCGCCGACATGACGGCTCGTGTCGCCGCCCGGCGGGCACGCGGGAAGTCCGACCCGCTGGAGCGGACCTCGTGGACGTCGTCGACGGTGCTGCGGATACTCCGTGACCCGCGCCTCGCCGGATACGCCGCCGAACGTCAGGGCACCAAGCGCGTCATTCTCCGCGATGACACCGGCGCACCGCTGGTCGCGCACGAGCCGATCGTCCCGGCTGATGACTGGTGGCGGCTTCAGGACGTGCTCGACGCCCGGACGCAGGTGGTCAAGCAGGGCCGTCGCTCGGTCCCGTCGCTCCTCGGCGGCGCTGGGATGTTGTTCTGCGGCGTGTGCGGCTCCGTCATGGTCACCGACCGGCGGAACGGGAAGCAGCTCTACCGCTGCAATCGGGCGCAGTCCGGCGCAGTCGCAGGACACGGCGGCCTGGCCATCGACATGGCCACGACCGACGACGTCGTTACCCGTCGGGTGTGGACACGGCTCGCTGCGATGGACCCCGAGGACCCCGCCGACGTCGCCTGGCTCGATGAGGCCGCCCGTCGGTTCGCCGCCCAGCAGGACACGTTCGAGCGAGTCGCCGAGCTGGCCGCAGCCCGCACGGAGCTGGGACACGTCCGCGAAGCGCTGCGGACGCTGTACGCCGACCGGCAAGCCGGACTGTACGCGGGCAGCGTGGGCGACCAGATGTTCCGCGAGTCCGTCGAACGACTTACCGCACACCAGGCACGCACGGCCCGTCGCGTCACCGAACTGGAAGCGGCCGACACTGACGCGGTCGCGATCCCGGCGCAGTGGACGGACCCCGGAGAGGACCCGATCGGCCCGGGGTCGACCTGGGCGGGCTGGAGGCTCGCGGATCGGCGAGAGTTCCTGGCGTTCTTCGTCGACCGGGTGACCGTGGCGAAGTCCATCGGGCGCGGACGGAACGCCAACACGGCCGAACGCGTATCGGTGGACTGGGCGGAAGCACCGGCCAGCTGACGGCCGAGGGGCGCGTTCCGGGGTGAAGGTCCCGGGGCGTCGCCCCCCTCGTCTACACGCCTGGTTGGCCCGGATCGGGCGCCGTCCTACCTTCCGCGTCGTCGGCTGGTGCGGAGTTCATGTGCCTGGCCATCTCGTCAAAGAGCACCGTCGCTCGCGGTGTTTACACCTCGACCTGTTTTCTGCCGCACGGCATCGCCGGGCGTGGTCCGGCGTGCTGCGCGGCGGCGCTCAGCGCGCGGGTGCCACGAACTCAGGCTGGTCCAGGACCCGCAGCCAGCTCCCGTCGGGCTGACGCCGCACCACCTGCGCCCGCGCGCCGACACCGTCCTTCGGCGGGGTCGAGGTGAGCGCGATGTCCCCGCTGACCAGGGTCGGCAGCGGCGCCTCCGGCTCGAAGCGGGGACGGTTCGCCAGCACCTTCTCCCACAGCGCGCGGATCGCCTCCCGCCCCACCGTGCGCTCGCCCGGCGGATAGGCCAGCACCGCGTCCTCCTCGTAGAGCGCGGCGACCCCGGCCGCGTCGCCGGCGTTGGACCGCTCGACGAACAGGCGCGTGACGTCCTCCGGTCGCATGGGCTTCTCGTACTCCGGCACGGTGTCCTCCCTGAAGCAGAATTGGCGTTCCTCCGGCTTCCAGCCTGACCGCCCGGAGTGCAGAAATCCAACAGATGGATCTTCTGGGTTCTAGAATCCATAGTCATGGAGTTGAGGCAGCTGGAGTACTTCGTGGCGGTGGCCGACGAGCGGAGCTTCACCCGCGCTGCCGAGCGGGTGCACATCAGCCAGTCCGGGGTCAGCGCCCAGATCCGCCAGCTCGAACGGGAGCTGGGCGCCGAGCTGTTCGACCGGTCGGCGCGGACCGTGACCCTCACCGTCGCCGGCAAGGCCGCCCTGGAGCATGCCCGCGCGGCGCTCGCCGCGGCCGGAGCGGTCGGCCAGGCCGTCGGCGAGGTCACCGACCTGATCCGGGGCCGCCTCACCGTCGGCATGGTCATCGGCTGCACGCTGCCGCCGCTCTTCGACGCCCTGGCGGCCTTTCACCAGGCACACCCCGGTGTGGAGCTCGCGCTGCTGGAGGACAGCTCCGACCGGCTCACCGAAGGAGTGCGGAACGGCACCCTGGACGCCGCGCTGATCGGGGCCGCCGCCGACACCCCCGAGGGACTGGACGCCCTCACGGTCATCAGCGAACGGCTCGTCGCGGCGGTGCCGCCGGGGCACCCGCTGGCGCGGCGGCGCCGGGTCGTCCTGAGCGATCTGATGGACCACCCGATCGTGTGCATGCCGCCCGGCACGGGGCTGCGCGCGGTGTTCGACCAGGCGTGCGCGGCGCGCGGACTGCGGCCCGCGATCGCGCTCCAGGCCAGTGCCGCCGACGCCCTCGCCGACCTCGCCGCGCGGGGGCTCGGCGTCGCCGTCCTCAGCGCCTCGATGGCCGCGAGCCACGACGGCGTCCTCGCCGCCCGGGCCCTCGCCGACGTCGAGACACCGGCCCTGCTCGCCCTGGTCTGGCGGCCGGCCCGGAGCCCGGCGGTGCGGGCCTTCCTCGCGCACGCCGGGCGGGCGTTCAGTGCGTCCTGATCCCCGTCACCGGGTCGCGAGGGCAGGGAGTTCGGTGCCCGCGGCCCGCCCGGCCAGCCCCGGGATCAGCACCGCCGCGACCGCCGCGTGCATCAGGGCGAGGGCAGCGCGGGTGCCGCCGTCCATGCCGTCGCCGGTCAGCGGCAGGAAGGAGACGGCCAGTGCGGCGGCGGCCACCCCCGTCCAGACGGCCCGGGCGCGCCGTACCCCCAACCGCTCCAGGGCGGCCAGCAGTCCCCAGCCGGCGAGCGAGGCGAGCAGGGCGACGAACGCCACGGGCCCTGCGCCCAGCTCGAGGGTCTGGTCCCCGTCCGTGATCCTCAGCCGGTGGCCCAGGAGCGGGTCGGTGACCAGCCAGACCAGGAGGGGAGCGGCGACGGCCGCCGCGCACGCGGTGGCGCGCCTTCCTCGCGTCCTCACCGGCCCTCACCCGCGACGGCTCCGTGCAGGAAGACGTCCACCAGTTCACTCGGCGTCAGATCGGGCTCGTCGTCCGTGCGGGGCTGGGTGAACAGCAGGCCGAAGAACAGGGCCGCGATCTGCTCCGGTGGCCGGCGCAGCGTGGTGCGGTCGGGCTCCAGCAGGTCCGCGAGGGCCGCGCGGAGGCGGGCCGTCGACTCCTGGCGGCCGGCGCCGCGCACGGTTCCGGGGTGTTTGCCGCCGCGATGCCCCAGGGAGCCCATCACGGCGCCCATCCTGGCGAGGTGCGCCTGCAGCGCCTCGGCGGCTTCGGCGAGCCGGTCGGCGAGGGGCTGGGTCACGTCGATCGCGTCGAGTTCGCGGATCGCGTGGTCGGGGGAGAGTGCCTCGGCGACACAGGCCTGGATCAGTTCCTCCTTGTCGGCGAAGACCCGGAAGATCGTGCCCTCTCCGATGCCGGCGGCGCGGGCGATCTTCGCGGTCGTCACGGCGGAGCCGTACTCGGCGATCAGCGGGATCGCGGTCTGGACGATCATCTCGCGGCGCTGTTCCGGCGACATGGCGGGCGCGCGGCGACGGGCGGTCTGCTTCTCGGTGGGAGTCATGGGGACAGGCTACGGAGTGAGTGCTCACTCCGTCAATGAGTGAGCACTCACTCCGATCGATGCCTCAGGAGGGAGAGGCCCCGTGCCCGGCCGGAGCCGGGGCCGGGCACGGGACCTGGATCAGGCGGTGTGCAGGGTCAGGCCGTAGCGGCCCAGGATCTCGTTGACCGGCTGGAACCAGGTCTCACCGCCGCTGGAGCAGTTGCCCCAGCCGCCCGAGGTGACGCCCTGGGCCTGGTCGCCGCTGATGAAGGAGCCGCCGGAGTCGCCCGGCTCGGCGCAGACGCTGGTCTTGGTCATCTGGTGCACGGCGCCCTGGCTGTAGTTGACCGTCTCGTTCTTGGCCAGCACCCTGCCGCAGTGCCAGTGCGTCGTGGAGCCGGAGCGGCAGACGGAGGCGCCGACGGGTGCCTCGCCCGATCCCCGCACCAGCTGGTCCGACACGGTGCCCCAGCCGAGCACGACCGGCACGGTCCACCAGCCGCTGCCGACGCTGACCCAGGCATAGTCGTTGTCCGGGAACGACGAGCCCTGGAAGGTGCCGATGTAACTGCCGTCCCAGCCTCGGACGCCGGCGCCCGGCTGGCCGCAGTGCCCCGCGGTGACGAAGCCGCCGTGCACCGAGAAGCCTATGGAGCAGCGGACGTTGCCCGTGTAGTACGGGTCGCCGCCGACGGTGCCCGCCGCGAAGGTGGAGGGCGCGGACGCGACCGTGCGGACGGTGACGGGACCGGCCGCCCGGGCGCGGGACACGAAGCGCCGGACATCGTTGTCAGCACGCTCGCCCCGGACCACGTTCACGACCACGGTGCCGGCCGCCGGGTCGACGTGCCAGCTGCTCACCCCGGACGGGGCGTCGAGGCGGTCGATGCGGGCCTTGGCGTTGTCGAGTTCCCGTGCGGTGTGCTCGACGGTGCGGACGGCGGCGCCGGTCGCCTTCACACGGCGCACGGTCGCGGGGGAGGCGTCCGCGGTGAGGCCGACGGTGAGCCGTTCGCCGCGTGCGTCGAACCATGAGCCGCCGTAGGCGGATCCGGCCGCCTTGCGTGCCTTCGGCGCGACGGCCGTCGCCGTGCGCTCGGCGGCGAGCCGCGCCTCCGCCCGCTCCTTCGACAGGCCGAGGTCGCGCTGCATGGCCCGGAGCAGTCCGTCGGAGGCGGAGGCGGGTGCGCGGTCCGCCGTGGTGGGGGAGTCGTCCGCGGTGGCCTGCCCGGTGCCGGCCGCGGTCCAGCCGCCGAGCACCAGGAGCGCGGAGAGACAGGCGTAGGTGAGTCTGCTGCGTCTCAAGGGAGTTGCCCTTCGTCGTTCCAGCAAGGTGGGGGTGGAACAACCGCAAGCTGAGAGCGCTCTCATCGGGTTGGGCCGAGCATAGCCAGGGCAGCCTGTCAGGTCCATACCATGCGCGGAAGGTGCTGCAGGCGCACGAACGGCACCGCGCGCACCCGGAGTTCCCCGAGCGCGCGCGGTGCCGTACGGCGTGTGCGTCAGCCCATCTGGCCGGTCCTGGCCTCCCGCCACAGGTCGACGCCGCCGTCGGTGGCGTACTTGTCGATCTCGGCCAGCTCCTCGTCCGTGAAGTCGAGGTTCTCCAGCGCGGCCACGTTCTGCTCCAGCTGCTCGGTGCGCGAGGCGCCGATCACCAGCGAGGTCACCCTCGGGTCCCGCAGCGCCCAGGCGAGCGCCATCTGGGCGAGGCTCTGCCCGCGCCGGGCCGCGATGTCGTTCAGTGCGCGCAGCCGGCCCCGCATCTCCTCCGACAGCCAGCCCTGGTCGAACGACTTGCCCTGCGTGGCCCGCGACCCGGCGGGCACGCCCTCCAGATACCGGCCCGTCAGCAGCCCCTGCGCCAGCGCCGTGAAGCCGATGACGCCGAAGCCCTCCTGCTCGGCGGCGTCCAGCAGCCCCTCGTTCTCGATCCAGCGGTTGAGCATGTTGTACGACGGCTGGTGGATGAGCAGCGGCGTGCCCAGGTCCCGCAGGATGGCGGCGGCCTGCCGGGAGCGCTCGGCGTCGTAGGAGGAGATGCCGACGTACAGGGCCTTGCCCTGGCGGACGGCGGTGTCGAGCGCCCCCATCGTCTCCTCCAGCGGGGTGCCGGGGTCGAGCCGGTGGGAGTAGAAGATGTCGACGTAGTCGAGTCCCATCCGCTTCAGCGACTGGTCGAGCGAGGCCAGCACGTACTTCCGGGAGCCGCCGCCCTGGCCGTAGGGGCCGGGCCACATGTCCCAGCCGGCCTTGGTGGAGATCACCAGCTCGTCCCGGTACGGCGCCAGGTCCTGCTTCATCAGCCGGCCGAAGTTGATCTCGGCGGAGCCGTAGGGCGGGCCGTAGTTGTTCGCCAGGTCGTGATGGGTGATGCCCAGGTCGAAGGCGCGCAGCGCGATCTCGCGCTGCGTCTCGAACGGCTTGTCGTCACCGAAGTTGTGCCAGTAGCCCAGTGACAGCACGGGCAGGTCGAGTCCTGAGCGCCCGGTGCGCCGGTACCGCATGGTGCCGTCGTAGCGCTCGGGGTCGGCGACGTGGTTCATCGAGTGGTCTCCGCAAGGTGCAGTCGGGGTCGTCCGGTCCTGGTGAGGGACCTGTTCACTGTGCTCCTGCCCGATTCTCGCGTCCAACGCATCCTTTTCATCGCATTCAGCGACACCGTTTCTGAATGCCGTCCGCCGTCCGCGCTCATCGTCTGCTCGCGGTCGCCGCCGGGACGTTGTACCCCTCGACCCGGACCACCGGCCGGCCGGAGCGCAGGGCGGACGCCGGCCAGTCGAGCGTGACCGTCCGGGACTCGCCGGGCAGCAGCCACAGGTAGTTGTCGCCGTACAGCGTGGGAAGCACCCGGTCCCCCTTCCCGTCCAGCAGGGACACCCGCACCATGGCCGCCACGGTCGTACCCCGGTTGCGCAGCCGGGCCGTCAGCCCGTGCCGCCCGCCCGTGCGGTCCGTGCCGGTGACCTCGATGGACACCCGGGTCCTGGCCACCTCGTTCAGGGCGCGCAGGTGGGCGGGCTCGCGGTAGCGCCAGTACGTGTTCTCGGCCAGCAGGTCGCCGCGGGCGTCCACGAGCCGCAGCCGCAGCAGATACAGGTCGGGCAGGTCGTCCGTCGAGTCCGTGGTGAGGGCCGACGCCGTCGAGGAGGGGCCGACGTCGACCTTCGCGCGCCGCTCGGGGCCGAGCCGGCGGCCCGAGAGGTCGTGACGGGAGACGACGACCGTGGCGCCCGCGATCCGGCGCGGCGTGTGGTTGACCGCGAGCACCTGCCCGCTCACCGGGTCGGCCTGCACGTGCACGGCCTCGCTCGCCTTGCGGACGCCGTAGTAGGCGCCGTTGACGTCGAAGTCGTAGTCGTACGTCTGCCACACCGTGCTGTACCAGGCCGGATGCGACATCCACAGCAGCAGGGCGCTCGCGTCGTCCCACAGGCGGGCGTTCCACGCCTCGAACATGGCTCGGAAGTTCTCGTAGTTGACGAACTGCGCCTTGCGGCAGAAGTCGTCGAGGTCCTTCGCCTCGCCGAGCCGGGACTCGATCGCCGCCCGGTAGTTCTGCGGCGCCTGGTTCCCCCGGGTGCTCCAGTCGTGGTAATACCAGGCGCCCTTGACGGGCCACTCGGGTTCGTCGCCCACGAGCCGGCGCATCGTCTCCGCCGTCGGCACCACCGGCATGCCGATCTCCGTGTGGAAGCCGAAGTTCCCGCTGCCGTAGGTGCTCGCGGAGAAGTAGCGCTCGGGCTCCACCCAGCCGTAGGGGCCGCCACCGGTGACGATCCCGGCCGCCGAGTTGTTCTGGTACAGCAGCTCGGGCGCCTCCGCGCGGACCGCCGCCCGCATCCCGTCGTCGAGCGGGCCGGGCGGATTGCCCTCGTTGGCGCCGCACCACACGACGATGCTCGGGTGCGAGCGGTAGCGGCGCACGGTGTCCTGGGCGAGGCTCAGGAACGCCTCGTGGTCCGGCGGGTCCATGGCCCACGCGTTGGGGAAGTCGTTCCAGACCAGCAGGCCGTGCTCGTCGCAACTGGCATAGAACTCCTCGCGGTTGCTCGACCCCAGCCAGTTGCGGATCATCGTGAAGTTCATGTCGCGGTGCATGCGCACGGCCGCGTCGATCCGCTCGGCGGGCATCCGGCGCAGCAGCTCGTCCCAGCCCCAGTTGCCGCCCCGGCAGAACACCCGGACACCGTTGACGCTGATCTTCAGGGGCACGGTGGAGTTGTCGACGGACTTCACGTCCGTCCAGTGCTCGCCGTCGTCGGAGACCTGGACCGTGTACGTCTTCGCGTACGCCTGCTCCCACAGGATGACCACCCGGTCGAACCGCACGGACGCGCCCAGGTCGACCTGGATCGACTGCTCGTCCTCGTACGCCGACGACCAGCGGGTGTTCGGATCGCCGTCCACGGCGTTGGCGGCCCGGCTGCCCCCGCCCTCCTCCGAGGAGGCGGTGGCGTCCTTGCGCAGGGCCAGGTCGGTGCCGGGGGAGGCGCTGTCGATCACCGACAGGCTCCACATCGACGCGCCCCAGCTGGTGGCGCGGCTGTGGCACAGCACCCGGACGTGACGCGCGGTGCGCGGCTCGAACTCCACGCTCTGCAGCGCGGCCGAGCCCGAGGCGCGGAACGGCAGCGGCGTCGCGGTGTTGTCGACGGAGGCGGCGTCGCGCCAGGTGTCGCCGTCGTCGGAGACCTGCACGTCGTACGTCTTCGCGTACGCCTGCTCCCAGGTGACGACGACCCGGTCGAAGGACGACTCGGCGCCCAGGTCGACCGCGATCCACTGGTCGTCCTCGAACGCCGACGACCAGCGCGTCCTCGGGTCGCCGTCCGTGACGTTGCCCGGCTTGTGCGCGTCCTCGTCCACGGTCGAGGCGGTGGCGTCCCGGTGCAGGGCCAGGTCGGTGCCCGGGGCGGCGCTGTCGATCACCGACAGGCTCCAGATGGACGAGCCCCACTGGGTGGCCCGGGTCCGGCACCGGATCCGTACATGGCGGGCCTTCTGCCGGGGGAGGTCCACGGTCTGGGCGTAGGCGTCGCTGCCCGACTGGAAGGTGAGCGGGACGTCGTACTCGTAGCCGAACTGGCGTATGCCGAAGCGGGTCGTGCGCCGGTCGCTCTCGCGCCCTTCGACCGTCGCGGTGAGCGTCAGCTCGTGCAGGGCGGGCTCACCGTAGCCGTTGGGCCACCACAACTTCGGGTTCCGCAACCGCAGTCGCGCGTGGTCGGTGGGGCTGAAGACGACGTCGACCGTCTCACCCGCCGGCACGGTGACCGTCCGGGTCACACGCACGCCCTCGAAGGCGGCCCGTACGGTGACGCTGCGGGCGGCCGAGTCCGCGTTGCGGACCGGGACGACCAGCGTCAGCTCGGCCGTGCCGGTGTCGGGCAGTTCAGGCAGCCGGGTGTCCACGCGGACGTCGCCGAGCACCGCCGCGCCGGTCGAGCGCAGCCGCACATGGTTCCACAGACCGGTCGCCCGGTCGCGCACCGCCGGCATCCAGTCCCAGCCCGAAGCGGCCAGATACGTCGGCGAGTTGCGGTTCATCATGGTGGCGCCGGCGTCCACGAACGCCAGCCCGGCCGGACCCTTGTCGCCGGGGCTGCCCGGGTACGGCATCGGCGTGATCTTCACGGCGAGGGCCTGCTCGCCGTGCTCGGCCAGGAGCCGGGTGACGTCGAACGCGGCGCGCGCGAAGGGGAAGACGACCTCGCCCACCCGGTCGCCGTTGAGCCAGACCTCCGCCTTGTGGTTCACCCCGTCAAACTCCAGCCAGACATGACGGCCGGTACCGGTGTCCAGGCCCTTCGGCAGCCGGAACTCACGTCTGTACCACCAGGAGTGCCGGGACAGGGCCTCCGGGACATGCAGATTGGCGAACCCGGCCACCGGGTCGGGCAGATGCCCCTGGTCGACCAGCGAGGTCAGCACCGTGCCCGGCACGGTGGCGGGCAGCCAGCGGCTGGTGTCGAACTCCGGCCGGGACAGCTCGGCGCCCTCGGCGCCGGCCCGGTCGTCCATCGTCAGGTCCCAGCCGGACTCCAGCGGCACGGTGCCGTCGGCGGCCACCTCGAGCGCCGGGGGAGTGCGGTGGTGCACGCCCCAGTCGGTCCAGCCGGTGACGGCCGGGCGACGGTCAGGGCAGGTGCCGTACACCTGGAAGCCGTTCAGGCCCAGCGGGTTGGTGTTCGAGCGCTTGCGCACGGTCAGGCGCACCCAGCGTGCGGTGACCGGCTTCGGCAGTTCGATCACGACGACCCCGCCCCGGCCGGAGTCCGTGCGGTACACCGCCGTCCACGCCTTCTCGTCGCGGGACGTCTCGACGACGAAGTCGACCGCGCAGCTGGAGAGGATCTCCTGCCCTGTGGTGTTGTCGCGGGGATTGCCGTTCGGCGCGTCGACGTACGGCGGGTCGTCCGCGGTCGCCTCGAAGACGAGCCGCAGCGACTCCACCTCGCACAGCGCCTGCAGGTCGACGCTGATCCACTGCGGATCGCCGGCCGCGGCCCGCCAGCCACTGCCGCGCACTCCGACCGTGTCCAGGCCGTCCACGGCGAACTCGGCCGGGGTGGGCGCGTAGTCGGTGGAGGAGACCTTCACCGGCCGGTACGTGGCGAGTTCACCGTGGGTGGAGTCGGGGCGGGCGTGGCCGGTTCCCGCCGCGGCGGCGCCGCCCGGGAAGCCCAGGCCGGCCCCGAAGCCCGCGAGGAGCGTCGATCCGGCGGTGAGGACGGTACGGCGGGACGGCACGGAAGGCTGATCCGGCATGGGACACGGCTCCGATCAGGGAAGTCCGGGGAGGGAGCGAGCGGGGGCAACGCGGGCGCGGCGAAGCGCCGTTGATCGCCCCAGCGGGTCTGACAACGTTGCCAAACCCTGCACCGCCCGTCCCGGCCCGTCAATACTCCGGACGCGGGCGATACGTGTTTCTGTAAATTAGTAATTAATATTGACAGGGTTCCGGCCGCACGCCACAGTCTTCGCCGTGACGCCGACGGCCCCGGCACCCGAAGCGGCCCGCGTCACACCCCTCCTGCTTCCCAACCCTCCGGAGAGGCACGTGACTTCATTCGCCCTGACGACCGCGATCGCCGTCGTCCTGACCGCGTCCGCGGCACCGCCCGCCACCGCGGACGCCGCGCGGGACACCACCGTCGACCAAGGCGCCCCCAGCTACTACGACAGTGGTCTCGCGTCGACGCCCTACATGGGCTGGAACACCTACTACGGGCTCGGCGCGCCCACCGAGAAGGAGGTCCGGGCGGTCGCCGACCAGCTGGTCGCCAGCGGTCTGCGGGACAGCGGCTACGACATCGTGTGGCTGGACGGAGGCTGGCAGGCCGACAACCCCCGTGACGCGCAGGGGCGGTTGACGGCCCACCCCGACCGCTTCCCCTCCGGCATCCCGGCCCTCGTCTCCTATCTGCACCAGCGCGGTCTGAAGGCCGGCATCTACACCGACGCCGGTGCCTACGACGGCGGCAAAACCTGCGGGCTCGGCAGCCGCGGCCACTACACCGAGGACGCGCGGCTGTTCGCCGACTGGAAGATCGACGCCATCAAGGTCGACTTCCTGTGCGGCATCGGCGCCCAGCTCGATCCGGGGCCCGCCTTCAAGGAGTTCAGCGACGCCGTCGCCAAGTCGGGCCGCCGGATGCTGCTCAACCTGTGCAACCCGCTCACCGACGACTGGGGCCTGCCGCACACGCCGGAGCAGGACGCGCACAACACCTACGCCTACGCCCCGCTGATCGCCGACTCCTGGCGCACCGGCACCGACATCGCCTGGGGCACCCCCAGCCCCGGCCAGTGGCCCAACGTCCTGCGCAACATGGACGCCAACGCCTGGCACCCCGAGGCGCAGGGTCCCGGACACTACAACGACCCCGACTACCTCATCCCGACGCGCCGCATGGCCGACGGCTCCCTGGAGCTGTCCGAGGAGGAGTCGACCACCCAGTTCGTGATGTGGGCCGAGATGGGCTCGCCGCTGGTGCTCGGCTCCGACCCGCGCACGCTGTCCGCGTCGATGATCCGGACGCTGCGCAACCCCGAGATCATCGCAGTGGACCAGGACCCGCTGGCCGTCCAGGGCGTCCGGGTGGCCACCGACTCCACCGGGGACGTCTACAGCAAGGACCTCGCCGGGAACGGGCAGCGGGCCGTGGTCCTGCTCAACCGCTCCGACCAGCCGGCCCGGCGCACGGTGGACTTCGCCGACGTCGCGCTCGGCGGCGCGGTCGAGGTCCGCGATCTGCGGGCCCGCGCCGACCGCGGCACGCACACCGGGTCGTACACCGTGGAGGTCCCGGCGCACGGCACCGCGTTCCTGAAGCTGACCGGTGAGGAGGCGCTGCCCGGCACGGGCCTCGGCGAGCGGGCGACGGCGAGCCCGGCGGTCGTCCGCGTCGGCGACACGCTCACCACGTTCTTCCGGGGACCGCGCGGCAGCCTCGTGCAGCACACGGCGACCGGCGACGGCCGCGGCCGTACGAAGGACCTCGGCGGGCCCGCGGGCGGCCGTGTCCTGGGCCAGCCCGCCGCGTACGCCTCGGCCGGCGGCCGGATCGACCTGTTCGTGCGCGGCGCCGACTCCCGGGTGTACCGGCGGGTGTTCGAGGGCGGGCGCTGGGGCGGCTGGCAGAGCCTCGGCGGCCGGGTCACCGACGCGCCGTCCGTGGCCTTCACCGACCCCACGCACTGGACGCTCGTCGCGCGCGGTTCGGACGGGCGGATCGCGCAACGTGGCCCCGCCTCGGACTGGTCGTCGCTCGGCGCTCCCGGGGACCGGCAGACGTACGGCAGGCCGGCCGCCGCCGTGGACGCGCAGGGCCGCGTGCACATCGCCGTGCGCACCCCGTCGGACGACATCTGGACGCGCACGCGCGACGCGTCGGGCGGGTGGTCGGCGTGGTCGTCGCTCGGCGGCACGGTGAGCGGCAGCCCGACGCTGGCCGCCGCCGGGGACGCCGTGGTGCTGTACGCGCGGGCCGGCGACTACACGCTCTGGCAGCAGCGGTACGAGAACGGCGCCTGGCAGGGCTGGGCCAAGCGGCAGGAGTTCCCGAGCGCCGCCTTCGAGGGCGCGCTCGGCGCGGTCGCGGGGCCGGACGGTGCCGTCGACGTCGCGTACCGAGGGGTGGACGGGACCGTCCACCGGACCCGGTTCAAGTAGCCGCCGGACACGGTTCGAGCAACCACCCGACTCAGTTCGAGCAACCACCGGACTCGGACCCAAATAAATTAGTAATTAATCTTGACGTGGTGGAAGCGCCACGCGAACCTGGATCCGCCGCGAGCGGGCCCCCGGCCGACAGGAGGGCCGGCCCCGCCCGCGCGGATCCACAGGGAGCCCTCCATGACCCACCCCCAGCCCAGCCGACGGCAACTCCTCGCCGGACTCGGCGCCGCCGGGACGGCCGCGCTGCTCAGCGGCTGCGTCACCGCCACCTCGTCCTCGAAGTCCTCCTCCTCGGGCGCGGTCACCCTCCAGTCCAACCTGTCCGCCCCCCAGGCCAAGGCCGCGATGCAGGACATCGTCGCGGCCTACGGCAAGAAGAAGACCGGGGACGTCAGCCTCAACACGGTGGCCGCGGAGACCTTCCGCACCCAGCTGCCGACCTACCTCACCTCCGCCAACCCGCCGGACGTCTACACCTGGTACCCCGGCTCCGTCGCCGACGCCTACGCCAGGAAGGACCTCCTGCTCGACCTCGGCGAGCTCTGGGACGGACCCCAACTCAAGGGCTACTCCAAGGCCCTGCACTCCCTGTGCACCGCGAGCTCCGGCACGAAGGTCTTCGTCCCCACCACCTACTACTGGTGGGGCATGTTCTACCGGAAGTCCAACTTCGCCAAGTGGGGCGTGAGCGAGCCGAAGACCTGGGACGAGTTCCTCGACCTGTGCGACAAGCTCAAGAGCAAGGGCGTCGCCCCCATCGGCCTCGGCGCCGGCGGGAACACCGCCTGGGTGGCCTCCGCCTGGTTCGACTACCTCGACATCCGTATCAACGGCGCCGCGTACCACCGCGAACTCCTAGCGGGCAAGCACCGGTTCGACGACCCGCAGGTCCGCCGTGTCTTCGACCGCTGGCGCGAGGTGCTGCCGTACTTCGACCCGAACGGCACCGCGGGCGCCTTCCAGGACGCCACCACCGCCCTGCTCAACGGCCGCAGCGGCATGATGCTCATCGGCACCTTCTTCGCCGACGCGGCCCCCAAGGACGCCCTCGACGACATCGACTTCTTCCGCTTCCCCGTCATCGACCCCAAGGTGCCGCTCGCCGAAGAGGCCCCCACCGACGGCTACTTCGCCAGCGCCCGCACCGGCCGCCGCGAGGGCGTGCTCGACCTGCTCGGCTACCTCGCCACCGCCGAGGCGCAGGAGATCTACATCAAGGGCTCCTCCGGCACCGTCCTGCCCTGCCACCCCGACGCCAAGGACGCCGGCACCCCTCTGGTGACGAAGGGCCGCAAGCACATCGAGGAGGCCGTCGAGATCACCCAGTTCTTCAACCGCGACTCCAGCGACGCCCTCCAGCCCACCGCCGACACCGCGCTGACGAAGTTCCTCGCCAAGCCCAAGGAGATCGACTCCATCCTCACCGACTGGCAGCGTGAGGCCGAGAAGATCTGGAAGGCCTGACATGGCCGTCCTCACCGCCCCCCACCGCAAGCCCCCGGTCCCGGCGCCGTCCCGTGGCGGCCGGGCCCGGGGCCGGCGCACCCCGCCGCTGGTGCTCGCCTTCGTCCTCGTCCCGCTGCTCGCCGAGGCCGTCTGGGTGTTCTGGCCCGCGCTCCAGGGCTTCTACCTCGCCCTCACCAGCTGGGACGGCGTGTCCGCGCCGCGGTTCGTCGGCCTCGGCAACTTCCGCGAGATGGCGTCCGACGACGTGTTCCGCGGCGCCCTCGGCCACACCGTGCTCTGGCTGCTGCTGTTCGGCGGCCTCTCCGCCCTCCTCGGGCTCGCCGCCGCCCTGCTGCTCCAGCAGGAGCGGCGCGGCGTCGGCTTCTACCGCGCCGCCCTCTTCCTGCCCGTCGTGTTCTCGCTCGTCGCCACCGCCCTGGTCTGGCAGGCCGTCTACCAGCCCGACGGCGTCCTCAACCAACTGCTGGAATCGGTCGGCCTCGGCAGTCTGCGGCACGCCTGGCTCGCCGACCAGGACACCGCCCTGTACGCGGTCATCGTGCCCGCGCTGTGGCGGCAGATCGGCTACGTGATGGTCCTCTACCTCGCCGGCCTCAAGGGCATCGACCCCGCCCTGTACGAGGCCGCCAAGGTCGACGGCGCGAGCACCTGGCAGCGCTTCCGCCACGTCACCCTGCCCCAGCTGCGCAGCGTCAACGCGGTCGTCGTGTCCGTCATCATCATCGACTCGCTGCGCTCCTTCGACGTCGTGTGGTCGCTGACCCGCGGCGGCCCCTACCACTCGTCCGAACTGCTGAGCACCTACATGTACTCGACCGCCTTCCAGTCCCTGCGGCTCGGCTACGGCTCCGCGCTCGCCGTCGTCATCTTCCTGCTGGCGTTCGGCGTCATCGCCTCCTACCTCGTCCGCGCCTTCCGGGAGGCCGACTGATGTCCGCCACCACCACGGCCGTACGCCGCAGGCGGGCCGCGACCGCCGGATTCCATCTGAGCGCCGGCGCGCTGGCCCTGCTGTGGCTGCTGCCCATCGCCCTGGTCCTGGTCACCAGCCTGCGCTCCTTCGACGACATCGCCGCCCACGGGCTCGGCAGCCTGCCGCACTCCTTCACCCTGGACAACTTCCGCCAGGCCTGGGTCGACGGCGGCCAGCAGCGTGCCCTGATCAACAGCCTGCTCGTCACCGTCCCGTGCGTCCTCGCCACGCTCGCGCTCGCCGCCATGGCCGCGTTCGCCCTCAGCCGCTACGACCTGCCGCTGCGCCGCTCCCTGCTGCTCCTCATGCTCGGCGGCAACCTGCTCCCGCCGCAGATCCTGCTCATCCCCGTCTCCAAGCTGAGCGAGATGATCGGCGTGTTCGACACCCTGCCCGCCCTCGTCGGCGTGCAGATCGGCTTCGGCGTCGGCTTCTACGTCTTCGTGCTGCACGGGTTCATGCGGGCCATCCCCGCCGAGATCCAGCAGGCGGCCGTCGTCGACGGCGCAGGCCCTTGGCAGGTGTTCTGGCGGATCATCCTCCCGCTGACCCGGCCCGCGCTCGCCGCGCTCAGCGCCCTGTCCTTCACCTGGATCTTCAACGACCTGCTGTGGGCCATCACCGTGCTGCGCAGCGACACCAAGATGCCCATCACCGCCGCCCTCATCGGACTCCAGGGCCAGTACGTGTCCATGTGGAACGTCATCGCCGCCGGATCCGTCATCGCCGCCGCGCCCACCGTCGCCGTCTTCCTGCGCTTCCAGCGGCACTTCGTGGCCGGCCTCAACCTGGGGGCGGTCAAGTGACGCACCCCCGCTGGACCCTGCGCACCGAGCACACCACCTACACCGTCCGCCTGTCCCAGGACGGCCCCTGGGCCGAGCTGGACTCCTGGGGCCCGGCCGGTGTGGAGGACGGCCCGTCCGCGCTCGACTGGTCCCACCGCACCCACTTCGTCACCCCGGCCGACGCGGCCCCCGCCGAGTATCTGCCGTACGGCCAGCGGCCCTTCACCGGGGCCGAGCTGGTGGCGGCGTCCCCCGTCGGGGAGCGCGGCGCCTGGTGGGAGTTCACCGGTGCAGAGGAGAGCGAGGACGCGCTGCGGCTGTCGTTCACCGACGACGTCCTCGGTCTGCGCACGGTCCTGTGCTACGAGACGGTGCCCGGCACCGACGTGATCCTGCGCTGGACCGAGCACACCGCGGCCCGCGAACTGCGCCTGGAACGCCTCGACTCGGCCGCCGTGAACGTGCCGGTGACCGCCGGCGCCCGGCTCACCTATCTCACCGGCCAGTGGTCCCAGGAGTTCCAGCGCACCCAACTGCACCTCACCCGGGGCACGTTCACCATGGGCAGCACCCAGGGCGTCCCCGGCCACGCCTACGCGCCCTGGCTCGCCGTGCAGGACGGCACCCCCGGCGACGGCCCCGCCTACGGAGTCGCCCTGGAGTGGGCCGGCAACTGGCACATCACCGCCGAGGCCGAACCCGGCGGCGCGATCCGGGTCCGCGCCGGACGCGTCCCGCACGAGGGCGCCACCGTCCTCGCGCCCGGCACCACCCTGATCACCCCCCGCCTCGCCTGCGCCTTCAGCGCCGACGGACTCGACGGGCTGTCCCGGGTCTGGCACCGCTACGAGCGCCGCCTCGCCGGCGACCGCCTGCACCGCCCCCGCAAGGTCCTCTACAACTCCTGGGAGGCCACCGGCTTCGACGTCGACGCCGCCGGACAGCTCGAACTCGCCAAGGTGGCCGCCGACATCGGCGCCGAGCTGTTCGTCGTCGACGACGGCTGGTTCACCGGGCGCGCCGACGACACAGGCGGCCTCGGCGACTGGCACCCGGACCCGGAGGCGTTCCCGCACGGCTTCGACCGGTTCGTCGAGGACGTGCGCGGCCTCGGCCTGGACTTCGGCCTCTGGGTCGAACCCGAGGCCGTCAGCCCCGGCAGCCGTCTGCACACCGAACACCCCGACTGGGTGTACCGCGTGGAGGGCCGGCCCGCCCGCCTCGTCCGCAACCAGCTGCTGCTCGACCTCGGCCGCACCGACGTCCAGGACTTCGTGATGGGCACCCTGGACCGCCTCCTCGGCACCTACGCCGTCGACTACCTCAAGTGGGACATGAACCGGCCGCCCACCGAACGCGGCCGGCCCGGCGCCGGAGCCGTCGACCTGGACGCCGAGCACGTCGCCGGATACCTGCGCGTCCTGGACCACCTGCGCACCGCCCACCCCCACGTCACCGTCGAGGGCTGCGCGGGCGGCGGCGGACGGGTCGACCACCTCACGCTGGCCCGCACCGACGTCGTCTGGCCCAGCGACAACACCGCCCCCCTGGACCGGCTCTCCATCCAGTACGGCTTCCTGCACGCCCACGCCCCGCACGTCATGAGCTCCTGGGTCACCGACGCGCCCGGCGTCTTCGACCCCCGCCCGCGCAGCCTCGCCTTCCGGTTCGTCAACGCCATGTGCGGCGTGCTCGGCATCGGCGCCGACCTGCGCGCCTGGACCCCCGAGGAGCGCGCGGAGGCCGCCCGCTGGATCGCCCGCTACAAGGAGGTCCGGGACGTCGTCCACCACGGCGAGGCCCGCCTGCTCGGCAGCCCCGACGAGCCGACCTGCGGCGTCCAGTACGACGCCGGGGAGCGCACGGTCGTCGCCGCGCTGAGCACCGGACGCCTCGACGGCGCCCCGCTCGTGCCCGGCCGGCCCGCCCGGCTGCGGCTGCGGGGCCTGGACCCGGCGGCCCGCTACCGCGACACGGCCACCGGCACGACGTACGGCGGAGCGCATCTGCTGCACTACGGGCTGCCGTTCGCCTGGAGCGCCGGTCACGACGCCGATCTGGTGGTACTGACACGTGAGTGAGCCGCATATGTTGCCCGGACGGCCCGCCCGCCCACGGCCCACGACCGCCACCCCCGAAGGAGACGACCCCACGATGGACCGCTTCACCGGCCGCACCGCCGTGGTCACCGGCGCCGCCTCCGGCATCGGCGCCGCCACCGCCGAACGCCTCGCCGAGGAGGGAGCCGCCGTCGTCCTCGCCGACGTCGCCGAGGACGCCGGCACGGCCGTCGCCGAACGGATCACGAAGGACGGCGGCCGGGCCCTGTTCGTCCGCGCCGACGTGGCCGAGGACGGCGACTGGCGCCGTGTCGTCGCCGCCGCGCACACCTTCGGGCCCGTCGACCTCCTCGTCAGCAACGCCTACACCGTCGAGGTCGCCCCGGCCGACGCCATGACCCTCGCCTCCTGGCAGCGGCAGCTCGACGTCAACCTCACCGCGAGCTTCCTCGGCTTCCGGGCGGTCCTGCCCGACCTGCGCGCCCGGCGCGGAGCGGCCGTGCTCACCTCGTCCGTGCACGCCCGGGTCGGCCTCCCCGGACACCCCGCCTACGCCGCGTCCAAGGGCGCCCTGCTCTCCCTGTGCGGGCAGCTCGCCGTCGAGTACGGGCCCGAGGTCCGCGTCAACGCCGTCGTCCCCGGTCCCGTCCTCACCGCCGCCTGGGACCGGGTGCCCCCCGAGGACCGTGAGCGCAGCGTCGCCGAGACCGCCGCCCGCCGCTTCGGCACCCCGGGCGAGGTCGCCGCCGCCATCGCCTTCCTCGGCTCCGACGACGCCTCCTTCGTCACCGGCACCAGTCTCGTCGTGGACGGCGGCTGGAGCGTCGTGAAGTCCTCCGCATGACCCGCACCCCCCGCCCCCTGCAGAAAGGCTGGACCACATGACGCCCTACGCCCGCCGCGGCGTGCACGGCCAGACCGTGGAGGCCCTCGCCCGCCGTATCCTCGGCGGCCGGATCCCCGAGGGTGCCACGCTCGACCTGGTGGCGCTGCAGAGCGAGTTGGACGTCAGTCTCACCGCCCTGCGCGAGTCCCTGAAGGTGCTCGCCGCCAAGGGCATGGTCGACGCCCGGCAGAAACGCGGCACCTTCGTGCGGGCCCGCTCCGACTGGAACCTCCTCGACGCCGACGTGCTGCGCTGGCAGTTCGAGGGCGCCGGCGAGGCCACCGACGCCGACCGGACCCTGCTGCGCGACCTCGCCGAGGTCCGCGTCATCGTCGAACCGGCCGCCGTGCGCCTCGCCGCCGAGCGCCGCACCGACGCCGACCTGCACGCCCTGGAGGCGGCCCTCGACGCCATGGGCGAGGACGGCGCCGGACCCGGCCACGCCGTCGAGGCCGACCTCGCCTTCCACCGGGCGCTGCTCGCGGCCACCCACAACGAACTGCTCGAACGCATGGAGATGGTCATCGAGCCGGGCCTCGCCCACCGGGACCGCATCGTGCACAGCCACCCGCACAGCGAGGACCCCGTCCCCGCCCACCGCGCCGTCCTCGACGCCGTGCGCGAACGGGACCCGGCGGCCGCCGAGACCGCGATGCGCGCCCTGCTCGTCCAGGCCGGCCGCGACCTGGACCGGCTCGACGGGCCCGGCGAGGCCGCGGGCGACGACGACACGAAAGGCACCGGGGGCAAGTGAAGATCACGCGGATAGAAACCTTCCAGGTCCCGCCGCGCTGGCTGTTCTGCCGGGTGGAGACCGACGACGGAGTGGTCGGCTGGGGCGAACCCGTCGTCGAGGGACGCGCCGAGGTCGTCCGCGCCGCCGTGGACGTGCTCGCCGAATACCTCGTCGGCCAGGACCCACTGCGCATCCAGGACCACTGGCAGGTGCTCACCAAGGGCGGCTTCTACCGGGGCGGCCCCGTCCTCTCCAGCGCCGTCGCCGGACTCGACCAGGCCCTGTGGGACATCGCGGGCAAGACCTACGGCGCGCCCGTGCACGCTCTGCTCGGCGGGCCCGTACGCGAACGGGTCCGGGTGTACGCCTGGGTCGGCGGCGACGAACCCGCCGAACTCCGCGAGCAGATAGCCGCCCAGGTCGAGGCCGGCTTCACCGCCGTGAAGATGAACGGCGCCGGCGTCACCTCGCCGATCGCCACCGCCGCCGAGACCGCCGCCGTCGTCGGCCGGGTCGCCGCCGCCCGCGAGGTCCTCGGCCCCGGCCGGGACGTCGCCGTCGACTTCCACGGCCGCTTCACCGCCGCCAGCGCCCGCCGCGTCCTCGCCGAACTCGCCCCGCTGCACCCGCTGTTCGTGGAGGAACCCGTCCTCCCCGAGCACGGCCGTCTGCTGCCCGGCCTGGTCGAGGCGAGCCCCGTACCCCTCGCGACCGGCGAACGGCTCTACTCCCGCGCCGAGTTCCTGCCCGCCCTCACCGCCGGTGTCGCCGTCGCGCAGCCCGACCTGTCCCACGCGGGCGGCATCACCGAGGTGCACCGCATCGCCTCCCTCGCCGACACCTACGGCGCCCAGCTCGCCCCGCACTGCCCGCTCGGCCCGATCGCCCTCGCCGCCAGCCTCCAAGTCGCCTTCGCCACGCCCAACTTCCTGATCCAGGAGCAGAGCCGGGGCATCCACTACAACAAGGACGCCGACCTGCTGTCCTACCTCGCCGACCCCACGCCGTTCCGCTTCGTCGACGGGCACGCGCCCCGCAACGACGCCCCCGGTCTCGGCATCACCCTCGACGAGGCGGCCGTACGGGCGGCCGACCGGTCCGGACACGCCTGGCGCAACCCCGTGTGGCGGCACGCGGACGACTCCTTCGCCGAGTGGTGAGCGCGTGCTGACCCTCACCACCGACCCCGCCCACGGCGGCCGTTGGACGTCCCTGCGCTCACCCACCCGCGAATGGCTCTGGCACCGCCCGGCACCCGGACGGGACACGGCCGCCCCCGGGGACGCGTTCGTCGACGCGGGCGGCCTGGAGGAGTGCGTCCCCACGGTCCGGGGCCTGCCCGACCACGGGGACGTCTGGGCCCGGCCCTGGACCCGCGACGACGACGGCACCGAGCACGTCCGGGCCACGTCCTTCGCGCTCGCCCGCACCGCCCGGACCGACGGCGACCGCCTCCACGTCGACTACCGGCTCACCGCGCCCGCCGGCTTCCGGTTCGTGTGGGCGGCGCACGCCCTGCTGGACCTCTCCGAGCACGCCGCACTGCGGATGCGCGGCGACGCGGACACGCGCCTCTTCCCGGAGGCCGCCCCACTCGTGGACGGCGCCTGGCCGGCCGGCGCGCCCTGGATCGCCGGGCCGTGGCCCGCCCCGCACGGGGTGCCCCTGGACCGGCTCGGACCCGAGGACGGGACCGCGGTCGGCGCCGTCGTCGCCACCGCCTCGTGCTGTGTGCACGACGGCGCCGACCGGCTCCACTTCGCCTTGGAGGCGGAGGGACAACCTGTGTCGATCGCCCTGTGGCGCAACCTCGGCGGCTTCCCCGGCACCGGCCCCTACCGCAGCACCGGCGTCGAACCCATGCTCGGCCGCGTCTTCGACCTCGCCGACGCCGGACCCGGCGACGCCGCGCGCGTCCCGGCCTCCGGAGAGGTCCGCTGGCGGCTCACCCTCACCGGGGCCTGCCGCTGCCCCGACACCCCCGCACCGTAAGGAGCACCGTCCGTGGACCTGACCGCCGCGCTGGCCACCCACCGCCTGGTCGCGATCGTGCGGGGCGACGACCCCGACGCCGCGCTGCGCACCGTCCTGACCCTCGCCGAGGAGGGCGTCGAGCTGATCGAGGTGTCGCTGTCCGGCAAGGACGCGCCCACCGTCATCGAACGCGCCCGCTCCGCCCTCGGCCCCGGCCGTCCCCTCGGCGCCGGAACCGTCCTCACCGCCGAGGACGCCCGGGCCGCGCACGCAGCCGGCGCCGACTTCGCCGTCACCCCCGGACTGGGCGAGGGCGTCACCGCCGCACAGGACCTGGGCCTGCCCGTCCTCGCCGGGGTGCTGACCCCGACCGAGGTCATCGCCGCCCGCGCCCTCGGCGTGGCCGCGCTGAAGCTGTTCCCGCTCGCCCAGGCCGGGGGAGTGGAGTACCTCAAGGCCCTGCGGGGTCCGTTCCCCGACGCCCCGTTGGTGCCCGTCGGCGGCATCGACGAGGACGCCGCGCGGGCCTGCCTGGCGGCCGGCGCGCTCGCGGTCGGCGTCGGCTCCCCGCTGGTCGGCGACGCCGCCGAGGGCGGGCGTTTGAGCGCCTTGAAGGACCGCGCCCGCCGTTTCCGCGCCGCCGTCGAGGGGGTCGGCCGATGACCACGACAGCACCGCGTGCCGCTCGCCCCGATCGGCTCGAGCTCGGCGAGGGTGTCCGGTGGACCGGTACGGAGGTCGTCCTCGTCGACATCCTCGCCGGGCGGCTGCTGTCCGCGCCGCAGGACGAGACGGCCGCTCTGCGCACCCTCGCCGAACTCCCCGTCCCCCTGGGTGCCGTCGCCCCCCTCGCCGGGCACCAGGGCACCTGGGTCGCGGCCGCCGGCACCGGGATCTGCCTGCTCCGGCCTGGCGGCTCCCTCCACTGGCTGGCCCGCCCCGAGGACGGCGCCGCCGTCCCCATGCGCATGAACGACGCCGTCGCCGACCCGTTCGGCCGGTTCTGGGCCGGAAGCATGGCGTACGGCGCCGACGACGGCGCCGGCTCGCTGTACCGGCTCGACCGGGACGGCACGGTCGTCCGGGTCCTGGACGGAATCACCGTGCCCAACGGGCCCGCGTTCACGCCCGACGGCAGCCTCATGTACCTCGCGGACAGTGCCCGCGGCGTGGTCCGCCGCTATCCGGTCGACCCGGCGACCGGCGTCCTCGGCGCCCCGCGCCCCTTCGTCACCGTCGAGGACGGCAGCCCCGACGGGATGGCCGTCGACGCCGAGGGAGCCGTGTGGATCGCGGTCTGGGGCACCGGCACGGTGCGCCGCCACCTGCCCGACGGCACGCTCGACCGGACGCTGCGGCTGCCCGCGCGTCAGCCTGCCGGCGTCTGCCTCGCGGGGGATGTCCTGCACATCGCGACGGCCCGCGTCGGCCTGTCCGCGCCCGGCCCCGACGACGGGGCGCTGTTCACCGTCCGCGTGGACGTGCCGGGCACCCCGACGCCGGCCTGCCGGCTCGACGCGGCGGTCGTGGAGGGCCGGGCATGACGGGCCCGCGCGCCCCGTGGCGCCCCGGCCCCGGACCGGTCGTCTGTGTCGGCGAGACGATGGCGGCCCTCGCCCCCGATCCGGCGGGCCCGCTGGCGGACGCCGGACGGCTGCGGCTGTCGGTGGCGGGAGCCGAGTCGAACGTCGCCATGTACCTCGCCGACCACGGCGTCCCGGTCACCTGGCTGTCGGCGCTCGGCGACGATCCGCTGGGCCGCCGTGTCCGCGCCGCCGTCGCCGCCCCCGGCGTCGACGTGTCGCACGTGCGCACCGACCCGGCCCGCCCCACCGGCCTGCTGGTGAAGGACCCGGCTCCCGGCGGGACCCGTGTGCACTACTACCGGCGCGGCTCGGCGGCGTCCGCGCTCGGCCCGGACGTGCTCGACAGCGCACCTGTCCGCACGGCCGGGCTGCTGCACCTGACCGGGATCACCCCCGCCCTGTCGCCCTCCTGCCGCCGGCTGGTGGAGCGGGCGCTGGAGCCCGGGCGCCCGCACGCCGTGAGCTTCGACGTCAACCACCGCGCCGCCCTGTGGCCGGACGGCACCGCCCCGGCCGTGCTGCGCGACCTGGCCGACCGCGCCGACCTTGTCCTCGTCGGCCTGGACGAGGCCCAGGCGCTGTGGGGCGCGGATCTCACGGCGCGGGACGTGCGGGACCTGCTCCCGCGCCCGCACGTCCTCGTCGTCAAGGACGGCCCGCGCGCCGCGACCGCCTTCACGGCCGACGGCACCGTCACGGTGCCCGCGCCGCGGGTCGGGGTCGTCGAGGCGGTCGGCGCCGGGGACGCCTTCGCGGCCGGCTTCCTGGCGGGGCTCCTGCGAGGGCGGACGACGACAGCCGCCCTGCGGCTGGGGCACCTGACCGCCGGGTCCGCGCTGCGGGTGACAGGCGACCACGGTCCCCTGCCGGACCCGGGGCGGACCGAGGAGCTGCTGGCGCTCCCGGACGCGGAGTGGGCCGCACTCGGAACACCCCAGGTGTGAGCCGGCGCGCGGGCTCGCCGCGCATCATGGCATTCACCCGCCTATGCTCCATTTGTGTGACGACCATCTTCGAAGAGCTCGTGGCGAAGCAGCGCGCGGCAGAGCAGGCCCACAGCCGCGTGGAGGACCTGCGCGGCAAGTACGGTCCACCGACGCAGGTGGGCGGGTGGAGCGCACGCCAGACCGAGACGTACAACACCGCCCTGCGGGCCTGGCGGGACCTCGCCAGGGATCTGCAGACGGCGGTGGCCGACTACGCCAGGAGCCAGGGAGCGTCACGCAGCAGCGTCGAGGAGGAGATCCGCAAGGCCGCCCACGCGGCGGAGACCCCCGGACCCGGGGCCTGAAAGGCCGCCCACGCGCCGAAGGCCCCAGGACCCGGGGCCTGAGGCCGCGGCCCGTGTCAGGCGTCCCCGTCGACCGCCGCGTCGAGCAGCGGCCCGAGTTCCGCGCTCACCGTGGCGAGCGGCCCGACGTCGTGCCGGGCCCGGGCCATGAGGATGGCCCCCTCCAGTGAGCTGATCATGAGCGTGGCGAGCGATCCGGCGCGCCCGCGCGGCACCCCCATGCGCGTCAGCGCGTCCGCGACCGCTCCCGTCCACGCCTCGAACGCGGCGGTGGCCGCCTCCCGTGTGGACTCGGTGTGCTGGGCGCAGTCCACGGTGGCGGCGGCGACCGGGCAGCCGCCCGCGAAGCCGGCGGCCTCGTACTCCTCCGTCCACTGCCGCACCATCGCCGCGAACAGCCCGCTGGGCGTCGGCTCGGGGAGCGCGGCCAGGAAGCGGTCGACCCGGCGTGCGGCGTAGCGCCCGGCCCAGCCCACCGCCTCGTTGACCAACTGCTCCTTGCCGCCCGGGAAGTAGTGCTGGAGCGAGCCGCGCGGCGCCTCGGCGTGGGCGGCGACCTCCCGCATGCCGGCGGCGGCCACCCCGCCGCGCCGCAGGAGCTGGGCGGCGCTGAACACCATCCGCTCGCGCGGCCCTCGCTCGGGCGGCACCGTCATCGCCGACCTCCGTCCGTCCCGGTCCGGTTCACCGGGTCCATCCTATGACCGGTGTCATACGATCCCGTACTATGACGACTGTCATAGAGGCGGGCGCGGGCTGGTCCCGTACGCGGCGGAACGGCGGTGCGGCATGAACGTCGGAAACACGGGCAAGGACCTCGAACTCACCGGTAAGGACGTCGGATTCATCGGCCTCGGGGTCATGGGACGGCCCATGGCGCTCAACCTGGCCCGCGGCGGGACGCCCCTCGTCGTCTGGAACCGCACCCCCGGCCGCTGCGACCCCCTGCGGGAAGCGGGCGCGCACGTCGCCGAGAACCCCGCCGACGTCTTCGCACGGGCCGGCACGGTGATCCTCATGCTGGCGGACGAGGCCGCCGTGGACGCCGTCCTCGGGCGCGGCACCCCCGACTTCGCGGCCCGCGTGGCAGGACACACCGTCGTCCACATGGGCACGACCTCCGCCGAGTACTCGGCCGGGCTGCGGGACGCCGTCCTGGCCGCGGGCGGACACTATGTCGAGGCCCCGGTCTCCGGCTCCCGGGTCCCCGCGGAGCAGGGACGGCTGGTGGCGATGCTGGCCGGGGAGCGCGACGCCGTGGCGGCCGTACGGCCCGTGCTGGCACCGATGTGCGACGAGACCTTCGACTGCGGCGACGTCCCCGGCGCCCTGCTGATGAAGTTCTCCGTCAACCTGTTCCTGATCACCCTGGTCACCGGTCTGACCGAGGCGTTCCACTTCGCCGGCCGCCATGGACTCGACCAGGGCCTGCTGCGCGCCGTCCTGGACGCGGGCCCCATGGCCAGCGCCGTCTCACGCGGCAAGGGCGCCAAGCTGCTCGCCCGTGACTTCGACGTCCAGGCGGCCGCCACCGACGTCCTGAAGAACAACCGTCTCATCGCCGAAGCCGCCCGCAGGACCGAGGTGGCCACACCGCTTCTCGACGTCTGCCACGCCCTGTTCGGCGAGACCGTCGCCCAAGGGCACGGCACCGAGGACATGGTGGCCGTCCTGCACGCCCTCGAAGCCCGCACCGGCGCCTGACAGTTCCGCCCCGCCGGGCAATTAAGCTCCCGCCCATGAGTGAGGACGGCAGAGGCCCCGCGAGACACGTGGTCGACGGGCGCTTCGAGTTGGAGGCCCGCCTCGGCGGGGGCGGAATGGGCACGGTGTGGCGCGCCAGGGACCTGGTGCTGCACCGGCTGGTGGCCGTCAAGGAGGTGCGCCCGCCCGACCGGGACCTCGCCGAGTACGACCCCGAGGGCGCACGGATGCTCCGCGAGCGCGTGCTGCGCGAGGCCAGGGCCCTGGCCCGGCTCGACCACCCGAACGTCGTCACCATCCACCACGTCGTCGACGGCGGCCAGGGCACCTACCCGTGGCTCGTCATGGAACTGGTCACCGGCGGCTCACTCGCCGACCGGCTGGAACGCGGCCCGATGACGCCGCCCGAGGCCGCACGGGTCGGCCGGGGGGTGCTGGCCGCGCTGCGCGCCGCGCACGACGCCGGCATCGAGCACCGGGACGTCAAGCCCGCCAACGTCCTGATACGGCCCGACGGACGCCCCGTCCTCACCGACTTCGGCATCGCCGCGATCCGCGGCACGACCACGCTCACCGTCACCGGCTCCCTCATCGGCACGGCCGACTTCATGGCACCCGAGCGCGTCTCGGGCCACGAGGGCGGAGCCGCCTCCGACCTCTGGTCGCTGGCGATGATGCTGTACACCGCCGTCGAGGGCCGCCACCCGCTGCGCCGGGGCACCACCCTGGCCACCCTCGCCGCCGTCCTCCACGAGGACGTGCCGCCGCCGGCCCGGGCGGGTGCTCTCGGCGACGTGCTGATGGGCGTGCTCGTGAGGGACCCGTCCGCACGGCCCACCGCCGACGCGCTGGACGGGGCGCTGGCCGCCGTCGAGTCGGGCCGCACCGGTCCCGCGCCCACCACGTCCTACCCCCTGGCACCGCCCAGCGGTCCGCCGGCCGCCCCCGTCTCCCACGGCACCTTCGGGCCGCCGCCCGTCCTGCCGCCCCCGGGGCAGGCGATGACCGTGCCCCAGCGTCCGGCCACCGCGAGCACGCGCGGCCGGGCCGTCCTGTACGGCGTCACGGGCGCCTCGCTCACCGGCGCGCTGGCGCTGCTGTGGTGGCTGCTGCCCCTCGGCACCGACGCCCACAAGGCCGACGCCGACGGCCGGCCCAGCACGTCCGCCCCCGGTCCGGACACCTCGTCCCCGTCCGGCGCGCGCACCCCGGCCGCCGACCGGTCGAAGGCGGCGGACACCGTCCCCGCGGGTGGCCTGCTCACCCCGGACGGCATCCGTACGGCCATCAAGGCGTTCGAGGAGGCGACGGGCCGGGACCGGTACGCCGACTTCACCGTCTATCCCGACCACGCCTCCGCCGAGCTCATGGTCGAGGGCAGCGACAAGAAGTACGACTCGTACACCTACTGGCCGGGGCGCGGCGTCGAGAAGGGCATCATCAGCGGCACGATCATCGGCGGCGACCGGCCCGTCCGCCTCGACGGCTTCGACTGGACGAAGGTCCCCGGCCTGTTCGAGCAGGCGGAGAAGAAGCTGAACGTCGACAAGCCGACTCTGCGGTACGTGATCCTCAAGTCGCCCAGCACCACCTTCGATACCCCGGCCGGCATGGCCGTGTACCTCACGGACGACTACGGCACCGGCTACCTCGTGGCCGACCCCCACGGCAAGGTCACCGGCGTCCACCCGGCCGAGGACTGACCCGGACGCACGGGCCACAGGAAACGCGGCGCTCCGGCTTGATAGGCAAGTGGATGCTTGCCTATGGTGGCGGGGTGGCCGACGACCTCTTCAAAGCCCTGGCCGACCCGACCCGCCGGATCATCCTCGACGAGCTGACGGAGCGGTCCGGACAGACACTGTTCGAGATCTGCGGTCGCCTCGCCATGAAGCACGGACTCGGCATCTCCCGCCAAGGCGTCTCCCAGCACCTCGCCGTGCTGGAGGCCGCCGGTCTCGTCACGACCCGGCGGGAGGGCCGCTACAAGTTCCACGACCTCGACACGGCCCCGCTGCGGCGGATCACCGAGCGCTGGCCCCTGCCCGACACCTCCGCACCCGAGGAGAACACCCCATGAAGATCCGTCTGACCAGCGTCTTCGTCGACGACCAGGCGGCGGCCCAGCACTTCTACACCGAGATCCTCGGCTTCCGGACGAAGCACGACGTCCCGATCGGCGAGAAGGACCGCTGGCTGACCGTCGTCTCGCCCGAGGAGCCCGACGGCACCGAACTCCTGCTGGAGCCCCTCGGCCACCCGGCCGCCCGCACCTACCGCGACGCCCTCGTGCAGGACGGCATCCCGCTCGCCCAGTTCGCCGTGGACGACGTCCGGGCCGAGTACGAGCGGCTGCGCGCCCTCGGCGTCCGCTTCACCCAGGAGCCCACGGAGATGGGCCCCGTCACCACCGCCGTCCTCGACGACACCTGCGGCAACCTCATCCAGATCGCGACCCAGCCCGAGTGATCAGTTCGAGCCAGTCCACGAGGAGGCGGTTCGTCTCCTCGGGCCGCTCCTGCTGCACCCAGTGACCGCAGCCGTCGAGCAGATGGGAGGAGACGAGCCCCGGCAACGTGACCGGGAACGCCTCGATGGCGTCCCCCAGCCAGGTCGTCGAGGCGTCCAGGGACCCGCCCACGAACAGCGACGGCTGGGTCAGCGGCGCCCCGTCGTACCCGGCCAGATCCTCCCAGTCGCGATCCATGTTCCGGTACCGGTTGAGCGCGCCGGTGAAACCCGTCCGCTCGAACTCCCCGGCGTACACGTCGAGGTCCGCCTCGCCGAGCCAGCCCGGCAGCCGGCCCTGCGGGAACCGGTCCCTCAGCATGCCGCCCGCGCCGACGAAGTGCGGATCGGGGGCGCCGGGCCCGGCCATGGTGTCGGCGGACAGCGCCGCGTAGAAGCCGGCCAGCCACCCCCGTACGTCGGGTTCGATCTCGGCCTCGGCACGGCCGGGCTCCTGGAAGTACGAGACGTAGAACTCCTCGTCCCCGCCGATGCGGGAGAAGACGTCGCTGGGGCGTGGTCCCCCGCGCGGCGTGTACGGCACGGAGAGCAGTCCCACCGCCCGGAAGACGTCCGGCCGCAGCAGCCCGGAGTTCGCGGCGACGGCCGCGCCCCAGTCGTGGCCGACGACGACGGCCGACTCCTCGCCGAGCGCGTGCACCACCGCGACGTTGTCCTCGACCAGGTCGCGCATCCGGTACGCCTCCACGGCCGCCGGCCCGGCCGACCGGCCGTACCCGCGGACGTCGAGCGCGACCGCCCGGTAACCCGCCGCCGCGAGGGCGGGCAGCTGGTGGCGCCAGGAGTACCAGGACTCCGGGAAGCCGTGCACGAGCAGCACGAGCGGGCCGGTGCCCTGCTCCACCAGATGGATCGCGCCGGCCGGGCCGGGGATCGTGCGACGGGTGAACCGTTCCGAGCCGTCCTGCCGTGCCATGTGTCCTCCTGCGGACGTCGCTGCCTCGCCCGAACGGCCCCCGCGCGGGCCGCCGGATCCGCCCCTGCGGTCACGCCGATCCTGCGGAGCGCGACGGCGGCGCGGCCAGCGCGTTTGCCGGTCCGGCAAACTCCCCGCCGAGGGTGTGCGGCGCTCTTTCCCAGCTGTCGCACCACGGGTGACGTGGGAAGATCTCCGCGTGAGCACCGGTTCGCCGAGAGGGAGCCCGTGGACCTGGACACCGTGGCCGACGAGCTGTACGGACTGCGGCCCGAGCAGTTCACCGCCGCCCGCAACGAACGAGCCGCGGCCGCGCGCTCGGCCGGGAACCGGGCGCTCGCCGACGAGATCGGCCGGCTGCGCCGCCCCAGCCTGTCCGCCTGGGCCGGCAACGCCCTGGTGCGCGCCCGGCACGACCAGGTCGAACCCCTCATCGAGCTCGGCGAGGCCCTGCGGCAGGCCCACCGCGACCTGGACCCCGCGCAGTTGCGCGACCTCGTGCACCAGCAGCGCCTGCTGATCGGCGCGCTGACACGGCAGGCCGCCCAGCTCGCCGCCGACGCCGGACACCCGCTCGGCCAGGACGCCCAGCGTGAGGTCCAGGACACCCTCCAGGCGGTGCTGGCCGACCCGGAGGCCGCACGGCAGTGGGCCTCGGGCCGCCTCACCAGGCCCCTCACGCCCACGGCCGCGTTCCCCGCCACCAGCGGCGAGGCCCCGCCCCGCCGTGCGGCCGGGCCGGACCGGGCGCAGCGGTCCGCGCCGGCCGAGGCGGAGAAGTCCGCCGAGGACCGGCGGCGCCGCCGTCGGCTCGCCGAGGCCCGCGAGGCGGCCGAGGAGGCCGACCGGGAACGGGCGGCGCGCGCCGCTGAGGCCGAGGAGGCGGCCCGGCGGGCGGAGGAGGTCAAGGAGAGGATCGCCGAGCTGAGGGACCGGGTGGAGACCCTGTCGAACGAGCTGAAGGACGCCGAGGCGGAACTCGCCCAGGCCCGCTCCGACGACCGTACGGCCCGCGAGGAGACGCGGGCGGCCGAGCGCCGCGTCCGCGACGCCGACCGCGCGGCGCAGAAGGCGGCCCGGCGGGTGGAGGAGCTGTCGGACGCCGGCTGACGCCCGCACCCGTCAGCCGCGCCCGTTCACGAACCCGCCCACTGGTCCGGCTGCTTCGCACCCGGCGACGCGGGCGCCGACTCCGCCTGCTCCTCGGGTGTCACGGCCCGGCCGCCCGGATGACGCAGGGCGCACAGGAAGGCGACACCGAGGGCGATCGCCATGCCGTAGAAGACCCACTGGTTGGCCTCGGCGAAGTCCATGCGGATCGCGCCCATCGCGTCCCGGATCGCGTCCGCCGCCGGTCCCGTGCCGGTGGGCCCGGCGTCGTCGCCGTTGCCCGTGACGGACTCGGTGACCCCGCGGGCGACGTCCTCCGACACGCTCGGCGAGAAGCCGCGTCCCTCCAGGGTGTTTCGGACGTTCGCGTTGGTGACGTGGGTCAGGATCGTTCCGAACACCGCCAGGCCCACGCTGGCCGCGAAGTTGCGGATGGTCTGCGTGATGCCCGTGACCTCGCCGTACGACGGACCGATGGCCCGGTTCACGGCGTCCGTGGACGCGGGGGCGAGGATGAAGCCGATCCCGGCGCCCGCGAGCGCCGCGTACGGCCACTGGTCGTGGATCGACAGGTCGGTCAACTCGCCCGCCCACAGGGCGAACCCGACGGCGCCCAGCACACACCCCAGCTTCAGCGCCGGGCGTGCGCCCTGCTTGTCGAGGATGCGGCCGCCCCACTGCGAGGCGATCGCGAAACCGGCGAAGAAGTACAGCAGGAACAACGCCGCCTGGTTCGGCGAGGCGCTCAGGGACACCTGCGCGTACACCGACGCGAAGAAGAACAGCGGCACGAACGCCAGCATCGCGAAGAACAGCACCGCGGCGTCGACACCGAACGCCTTGTCCCGGAACACCCGCAGGTCGATCAGGGGATTCCGCACCCCGAGTTCATAGCGGACGAACACACCGAGGAGCACCAGGCCGCCCACGATGCAGATCCAGGTGGCCGCGCTGTCCCAGCCCCAGGACCACGCCTGCTGGAAGCCCAGCACGCACAGCCCCATGCCGGCCGCGATCAGCACGGCGCCGGGCACGTCCAGGGTGCCCTCCCGCCGGCGGTCCGCGATCCGGGCGGCGGCGACGAGCGCCAGGGCCACGACGGCGACCGGGACGTTGACCCAGAACACCGCCCGCCAGGTCCAGCTCGTGAGCCAGCCGCCCAGGAGCGGCCCGATGGCGGTCAGCGCGCCGGAGATCCCGAAGAACAGGGCCAGGGCCCGGCCCCGCCGCTCACGCGGGAACACCGCCACCACCACCGCCAGCGCGGCCGGGAACAGCAGCGCCGCGCCGAACCCCTGGGTGGCCCGGAACGCGATCAGCCAGCCCTGGGCCGCGTCCCCCTTCGGGACGCAGCCGCACAGGACCGACGAGACGACGAAGACCAGCGTGCCGACGACGACCACCCGGCGCGGGCCGTACAGGTCCGCGAGACGGCCGCCCAGCGCGAAGAACGCCGCCAGGGCCAGCAGGTAGGCGTTGACGACCCACTGCATACCGGAGGAGGACAGACCCAGTTCCCGGACGATGTCGGGGGCCGCGATCGACACGATGGTCTGGTCGATGAACGTCATCGCGACCGCGAACATCATGGCCGCGAGCGCCACGGTCTGTCGTGGTGCCGTCTGGGAGGAGGCCGTGGACGCGCCACGCCCCGTGTACGAGCCACTCACGCGTCCAGTCTGCGCCCGACCGGGCGACCGCGCATCAGCAGCCCGCGCGCACCGAACTGCCCCCGCCGCGCGGCTCAGACGGCGGCCAGCAGCTTCTCCAGCGGGGCCGGGACACGGTCGGTGTCGAGGGCCTCCACGAGCACCCGGCCGTAGTGGATCTTGCGTCCGCTCGTCGTCCCGAAGAAGCGCCGCAGACGCTGCTGCGCGGTGCGGTCCCGCTGCGCCGGCTGCCGCAGGAACGTCGTCAGGGGGCGCAGGTCCCCTTCCGCACGCACGAGTTCCTCCACGCGCCCGATCCCCAGAGCGCGGATCAGCTCGTCCTCCAGGTCCGCCGCGCAGACGAAGAATTCGGGCCGCGCGACCCCCGCGCGCTGCCAACCGCGGGCGTAGAACGGGCTTTCGCGCTCGTCGCACAGCCCGGCCAGGCGGAGCCCCAGACCGGACGGCCCGAGCAGTTCGGCGAAGCGGCCGACGCTCATGGCACCGCCCATCGGCAGGACGCAGACGCCCTCCGCCGCCAGATCCCGTCCGCGGCGCTCGGCCAGCGCGTCGACCGCGGCCGCGTCACTGGGCCCCTCCAGCAGCACCGCCACCCGCACGGGCAGGCGCGCGGCCAGCTCCCGCGCCCGCCCGCCGTCCCCGCCGGCCGCCCACGCGGTCACGGCCTCCTGGAACGCCCCCATGTCACCCATGGCAGGAGTCTGCGCCGGTACCCCGTGCCACGCCAGTGCTTTTCGCCGCCTCCGGCACCCCTGCTCTCACACGGCGCCGACAGGTCCGTCGCCTACCCTCGTGCCTGAGGACGCCGAAGTGGCGTCCGTACGCTGCGAGGAGGCGAGGGTGCGGGGACGGGGCACGCGGTTGTTCGTGGCCGCCATGATCGTGGCCTGCGTGGTGCTCGTGGGCCCCAGCGCGCCCAGCGGGGCCGTCTTCGCCAGGGCGCTGCCCGTGGACGCGGCCGAGGCCGTCGTGCCGAACCGGGTGATGACGTGGAACCTCTGCAACCCCTGCGGGGTCAGCGACGTCGACCGGGCGGCGGAGATCGCCACCTACGCGCCGCAGGTCGTCGGGGTGCAGGAGGCGTGCGACCGGGACGTCGCCCGGATACGGGACTTCCTTGAGGCCTACTACGGCCTGGAGTACCACGTGGCGTACGGGACGGTGCTCGACAGCCTGAGCCGCTGCGGCGGACCGCCGTGGAACCCGGGCGGCTTCGGGCAGGCGATCCTCTCCGCCGCGCCGATGACGGACGTGGTGCGACGGGAGTACCCCGACGGCGGTTCGGAGGACCGCGGCTATCTGGCGGTCACCACCCTCGTGGACGGCCGGCCGATCCGCGTCTTCAACACCCATCTCGCGCAACGGCGTCAGGAGTCCGTCCGGGCGGAACAGGTCCCCGTGCTCGCCCGCGAGGTCGCCCGCTTCGACCGCGCCGTCGTGCTGGGCGACTTCAACGCCGTGCCGGAGGCGCCCGAACTCGGGCCGATGTGGAAGGTGGCCACCGACGTCGACCCCGAGTGCCGCCCCACACCCACGGGCCCGTGCGAGCCGACCACGGACTGGCAGAGCAAGTTCGACTACGTCTTCCTGCGCGGCGTCGACCCGGTCGAGCACGGGGTGCGGCCCACCGTGTACTCCGACCACCACCCGCTGCTCGCCGAGGTGGACGTGCCCTGACGCGGAAATCGTTCGCGTTCCCGCCGGGCGGGCCACTACCCTCCGCCTGTCCGTGAAGCGGCGTGCCCACAGGGGGACATGACCGCGCGGCGGCGCACCGGCGAAGGGGCCAGGCATGGAGATCGGCGGCATGAGGACGGACCGGCTCGGACTGCTGCTCGACCAGTTCGACCGCGCCCGGGAGATGGCGGAGGTCCGGCTGACCGGGCTCACCGACGAGGAGTACCTGTGGGAGCCGGCGCCCGGCTGCTGGTCGATCCGTCCGCGCGGCGAGGCGACGACCCCCAGGGCGTTCGGGCCGGGGGAGTGGGTGCTCGACCTGGGCGCCGCGGACATCCCGGCGAGCGAGTACGCCGAGGTCGCCCGGCAGGTCGCCGACGGCATGAGCGTCGAGAAGGTCGCCGAGGACTGGAGCGTCTCCGTCGAGCGGGTCGAGGAGGTCCTCGCCCACACCGGCCCCGTCGAGCCCGACCGGACGCCGGTCACCACCATCGCCTGGCGGCTGGGCCATCTGCACTACGGCTTCGCCGGGCACTGGGAGTGGGCCTTCGGCGAACGGCGTCAGGACCCGAAGCGGATGGTCGACTTCAGCCCGTCCGCCGCGATCGCGCTCGAGCGCTTCTGGGAGTCGGTCGACCGCTGGCGCCGCGCCGTCGGCTCGGTGACCCAGGAGCAGCTCGACACGATCGGCTTCTCCCAGTACCCGTACGGCTCCGACCCGGACGAGCCGTACGCGGCCGTGCTCTGGGGCGCCAACCTGGAGTTCATCCACCACATGGCGGAGATAGCCCTCCTCCGCGACCTGTGGCAGGCGCGCTCCGCCTGAGCGGACGGGGTCAGCAGGGGGCATCTCTACGTGACCGGTTCCTGTTCGTCTTCGTCCGTCGCCACCAGAGACTGGTTGAGCGCCGTCCGGGACAGGGCGACGATCCCCACCGCGATCAGCGAGACCCCGAGCACCTGCGGAACGAGCCACCAGCCGGAGCGGACGGTCTCCTCGTACAGGGTGATGCCGAGCGCGAGGCTCACCGCCGCGTCGCCCAGGGTGAGCGCGGGCTGGGAGGCGACCAGGGGCCCGGCCTGCATCGCGTTCTCCAGCAGGAACAGCGCGCACACCCCGGTCACGGCGAAGGCGTACGTCTGCCAGGCGGTGAGGAAGGCGACGATCCCGTCCTCGTCGAGAAGATGCGTGGACGCCTTGAGCAGGGCCGCCGTCATCGCGTAGCTGATCGCGGTGGCGGCCCCCAGGCAGGCTGCCCGGGCGGGCCCGCGTGGGCGTCTGAGCGCCATCACGGTGAGGGCGGCGACCAGGCCCGCGCAGACGGCGAGCGCGGGGATCCACCGTTCCAGGGACACCCGGGTGCGATCGCCGGAGGGCGCGGCGGCGGCGAGGGCGACCCCCAGCCCCACGACCACCACGGTCACCGCCACCCAGCCCGCCCCCGGCAGCCGCCGCCGCATCAGCAGGGCCGCCACGATCAGCGTCAGCGGAAGCTCCAGCACGAACAGCGGCTGCACGATCGTCAGCGGCCCGGTCGCCAGCGCGACCGCCTGGCAGACGGCGGCCCCGATGACCGCGAGGATGCCGAACAGCCAGATCGGCCGGCGCAGCAGATCGAGGATCAGCCCGGCCCGCAGCCCCTGCGAGCTGGGCACGGTGAGCGCCGCCTTGCGCTGGAGCACCGTCGCCACGGCGTTGCTCAGGGCGGCACAGACCGCGAAGACGACAGGGAGCACCGTGCCCAGCGTGGCCACCTCCCGAACGCGCCGGTTTCCTGCTCCCGCCATCCTCACCTGGGGCACGGCAGGAGCGCGATCGGAGCGCGCGGGGCGGTGCGCCCGCCGGTGTGCGTTCACCCCGCGCCTCCGCCTCCTGACGGCGGCCGCGCCCCGGACGGCACACGAGGCGGCCCGCATGCGCGGACCCGGCACAGGCCCCACCCTGGTCCCATGGTCAGCGCACAGCCCATCGTCATCTACCCGGCCGCCGAGGACGGCGGCCGGCGCGTCCGTGTGAACGAGCAGTTCGTGGGGATGGCCTACGGCCTGCTGGACATCGTCGAGTTCCTGCGCCTCGCGGGCCTGGACGACGTGGACGACGACTGGGTGCGGCGGTCGGCGCTGATCGAGTGGCGGGGCGACGGCCCCGACGGGTGGCATCCCGCGCGCGAGTGACCCGGGTGGCCCCGGCGGACCGCACCGCCGCGGTGGGTAAGCTCACGGCCGACAGCAGATCCGTGTCGGTGCGCGAGTGAGAGTGGTCGGATGCCGGAGCGCAACCTCGAGTTCGGCAAGTACGGGGCGCAGGGCCTCAAGGGGCACGAGGCGGTCGCCCGCCGGCTCGACACGCTCGCCGGATTCGTCGCCACGCCGATCACCCAGCGCCGTGGTCTGCTCGCCCGCCTGCACTACCTCACCCGCACCGAGCACGCCCGTCTGGCGGCCCGCGCGGCCGGACTGACCGTCACCGACCGGACGCTGAAGGCGTGGCTGGCGGGCCGGCGCAGCCCGTCGCGCAGGAACCTGGAGAACATCGAGGCGGCGTACCGGTCCGTACGCCGCCACAACGTCGCCCGCTACCTGCTGGCCCGCCTGAACCGTGCGGGCCGCGGCACCCGCGTCGAGTTCCACCCGGTGAACCAGTCCCAGGTGGACCGCCCCAGGCAGCGGGTGGTGGAGTACCGGACGCTGAACGTCCGCCACTGGGACCGGATCGTCGAGGCGTGGGCGCGGGACGACTCCGCCGCCCTGGACGAGGCGTGGGTCAACGACGCGACCGTGGACCTCGGTTCCGAATGGGGCCAGTACGAGTACGTGACCAACATCGGCTTCGCCGCCTGACGCAGGCGTTCCACCCAGAGGCACGTGCCGCGTGGCCCACCTCGCTAGCCGGGCACCTTGTCCTCGAACGTCGTGCCCGCCGCCCGGTAGGCGCCGACCTTGGCCGTGACCTGCGCCGGGGTGAGGACCTGGTCCTTGACGTGCAGGACGTAGTCGACCTGTTCGTCGTAGGAGCGGGGCGTGGTGCTGGTCTGGCCGGCGAGGTCGATCAGCCACTGGTTGAAGTTGATCGACATGGGCCGCTCGGGCAGATAGGCGGCGTCGTGGGTGCCGAACAGCTGCCCGTCGACGTAGTACTTGATGGAGCTGTCGTCGATGGTCAGCACCAGGTCGTGCCAGCCGGCGTAACTCTGCCGGGACTCGCTGTGCTGGTTGACGGCCTGCCAGGGGTCGGGGTTGTACGTCTCCCAGGACGTCGTGTACAGGATGTTGGCGGGCTCGCCCCAGCCGCCGTTGGGCAGGTACTCGAAGTCGTACTCCGCGTAGTCGTCGGCCATCGGGGCCTTGAGGTCGTTGATGGTGAAGAACGTCTGCACCAGGCGGTCCCCGTCCGGCCCGGACACCGGCGCGTCGGAGAACCGGACCCGCGCCGCGTAGGTGCCGTTGCGGAACTTCATGGCCTTGGTGAGGACTTCGGTCTGCTTGGTGCTCTCGGGTGTGCCCGCGGTCGAGGTCCGCAGGTTCATCACGGAGTTGCCGCCGGAGGCGGCGAAGGTGACGTTCTCCGGGGCCCAGGTCGCGCCGGGCACGCCGGGGCCGCCCGCGTTGGAGCGCACGTTCCAGCCGTTCGCCGAGATCCTCGGGTCGCTGGACGAGCTGTAGCTGAAGTCGTCGAACAGGCTCTGTCCGCCCGCCGGGGGGTCGGTGGGCGGGTCGGTCGGGGGATCGGTGGGGTCGTCGCCGACGGGAGAGGTGCCCCAGACGGTGCTGCCCGAGACCGAGGCGGTGACCTTCGTCCAGTCCGCGTACGAGGTCTGGGAGGCGCCGAAGGAGTAGTCGTCGCTCTGCCGCAGCGTCTGCCAGTCCGCCCGGTGGAAGCGCAGTTGCATGTCCCCGGTGTCGGCGCCCGGGGCGAGCGTGCCGGCCCCCGCCGTGAAGCCGATCTCCAGGTAACGGTCGGCGGTGGCCGTCGGGTGGGCCGGTGTCCCGAACGTCCCGGTGATGTTGGCGCAGCCCTTCACCGCCCAGGAACAGGCGAAGCGGTAGGCGGTCCCGGCCGCGTCGGCCTTGAAGTAGTAGCGCAGCTTGACGGAGCTCAGCGGCAGGCCCGAGCTGCCGGTGTTCCTGACCTTCAGCCAGGGTTCCGCCTGGTCCGCGGTGGCGCCCGTGGCGCTGGTCCGGTACTGCACGCTCACGCCCGCGGCGGCGGCGCTCGCGGAGCCGGGCAGGGCGGTGAGACCGGCGGTGCCGAGGGCGGCGGCCACGGCTGCCGCCAGGGCGACCCGCAGTCTGCTCGGTGTGGTTCGGGACGTCATGCCGATTCCTTCCGGACGGGATGTGGGGTTCGTCGTGCTCGGAAATCAGGGCCGTGCTGTGGGGGTGCGGTCTCAGGGGTGGCGGGGCACACCGAGCGCGTCGAGGCGCGCGAGGTGCCGGTCGAGACGTGAGCGGAACTCGGTCCAGGGCGTGGGTCCGCTCCAGGCGCGGTCCGCCAGGGCGCACAACCGGGGGTAGGTGAGGTATTCCAGGCGCGCGGGGGTCGTCGCGTACTCCGTCCACACCTGGGCCTGCGCGCCGAGGACATGGGCGGCGGCCTGAGGGGTGGCCGCCTCGGGGACCGGGTCGTGGGCGTGGACGTCCCGGAGCGTGACGACGGCTCCGGGCTGGGCCGGCAGCTCCTGCGCCCCGGCGCGCTGGGGGTGGTCGAGATAGGTGCGGCGGTGGTCGGCGTTGATGACGTCGAGACCGCGTCGCGCGGCGGCGAGGGCGTGCGCCGGGTCGCGCCAGGCCATCACCGTGAACGTGTCCGGGAGTTCGCCGCCGGTCTCGGCCCAGGCGACCGGGCGGCGTCCGTTGCGGACCAGGAACGCGCCGACGCGGGCGAGGAACCAGCCGTGCAGCGCGCCGGGTCCTTCCAGGCCCTCCTCGCGCACGCGGGCCGCGGCCTCGGCGCTCGCCGCCCACTCGGTGACGGGCACCTCGTCGCCGCCGATGTGGACGTAGGGGGAGGGGAAGACATCCATCACCTCGTCCAGCACGGTGTGGCAGAAGTCGAACACCTCGTCGTGCACGCCGAGGACGGTGTCGCAGACCCCCCACCTGGTCCACACGTCCAGGGTCCGGCCGGGCCGGTTGCCCAGATGCGGGTAGGCGGCCAGGGCGGCCCGGACGTGCCCCGGCATCTCGATCTCGGGTACCACGGTGACGCCGCGGGCCGCCGCGTACGCCACGAGGCCCGTGAGCTCGGCCCGGGTGTAGGCGCCGCCGTGCGGCACCCCGTCGTAGGTGTCCCCGTCGACGCCGACGGGGGAGCGGGACCGGTGGCCGCCGATCTCGGTGAGCTTGGGGTACGCCGGCACCGGCATCCGCCAGCCCTGGTCGTCGGTGAGATGCAGATGGAAGACGTTGATCTTGTGCAGGGCGAGCAGGTCGACGTAGCGGCGGAGGTACTCCACCGGCTGGAAGTGCCGGGCCACGTCGAGCATCGCGCCGCGCCACCGGTGGCGCGGGACATCGGTGATCTCGGCGCACGGCAGCGACCAGCGCACCCCGGCCCGCGAGGACGCCGACAGGGCCTCGACCGGCAGGAGCTGACGGATCGTCTGCACGCCGCGCAGCAGCCCGGTGGGCCGCGCCGCGCGCAGCAGCACCGAGCGGGGTCCCACCGTCAGCCCGTACCCCTCGTCGCCGAGCCCGGTGAGCGCGGGGTCGAGCGTCAGGACGACCGCCCCGTCCTCGGCGTGGTGCAGCGGGAGTCCGGTGGCGGGGCCCAGCAGCTCGCGCAGCAGGCGGGCCGCGGGCTCGGCGCCGTCGCCGACGCGTACGCCGGTGCCGGCGTCCAGGGTGAAACGGCCGCCCCGGGCGTGGGCGCGGGTGGGGCGGGGGAGCAGCGGCAGCGCCGGGGGCATGGGTGCGGGCACGGATGTCTCCCGTCTCGGTGGACCTGTGCCGAGCGACTTGACCAGTGGGCCACTGGTGAGGTGACCTCTCACTGGTCGATGAAGGTGGCATAGACCAATTGAGGCGTCAACCCTCCCCGCAGAAGGCGTTGTTGACCGCAGGAATCCCGTACTGCTCCCACTCGGGGGTGACTTGACGGCTACACTGCGTCTGACCAGTGGGTGAACTGGTCAGGTGTGCTGAGCGAGTGCGGGCTGGGGGCGGCGGCATGAAGGCGGGCGATCCGGGGGCGGTGCTCAAACGGGAGCGCGTCCGCGACCACATCCTCGGGCTCATGGAGTCGCTGCGCCCCGGCGACGCCATCCCGTCGGAGCGGACGCTGTGCGCGGCGCTCCAGGTGTCCCGGCCCACCCTGCGTACCGCCGTGGACGAACTCGTCGCCGCCGGGCTGCTGGTGCGTGAGCACGGGCGCGGCATGTTCGTGGCGCCGGAGAAGATCACCCAGGAACTGGTGCCCGACCACCGCACCATGGCCGTCCCCCGCGCGTCCGGCGTCTGGACCAGCCGCCTGCTGGAGTTCACCACCATCGCCGCCGGTGCCCGCGTCGGCCGCAAGCTGCGCCTGTCACCCGCCGCCGAGGTCGTCTACGTGGCCCGGCTGCGCCTGGTCGACGGCGCCCCCATGGCCATCGAGCACCTGCACATCCCGGCCGGACTGGTGCCCGCGCTCACCGAACGCGAACTGGAGGCCGGCGACCTGTACGAGCATCTGCACGACCGGCACGGGGTTCGCGTGAGCGAGGCGGCGCAGACCATGGAGCCGACCGTGGTCAGCCAGGCGGAGGCGAGGATCCTCGGCGTCCCGCATCTGTCGCCCGCGCTCCTCTTCGAGCGCCTCACCTACGACACGGACGGCCGGGCCGTCGAGTACGTCCACTCCCTCTACCGGGGCGACCGCTACCGCATCGTCACCCGGCTCACCCTGGGCGTGCCCGCCCCCGACGAGCACACGGCCCCGACGGGCCCCATCCCCGGCATGCCGCCCGGCGCCTTCCCGCCGCGCGAGGCCGTCGTCGTCACCGCGCGGGGGGACGTGCACGACGAACGGTGAGGCGGGGACGCGCCGCCCCGCGGCACCGATGAGTTCTCCGGCCCCCGGACGTCCATCAGGGCGACACTCGTCACGACGTACCGAGGAGACGGACATGAGCACCCAGCGGAACACCCCGGCCGACGGCTTCTCCTACACCCTCACCCGCACCCTGGACGCGCCCGTGAAGGCCGTGTGGCAGGCGTGGACGATCGCCGACCAGTACGGCCGGTGGGCGGGCGCCGAGCCCGGCTCGGTCGCGATGGACGTCCGCCCGGGCGGGGCGTGGAAGGCCACGATGGTCACGCCGGACGGCAGCAGGTTCCCCCTCACCGGCTCCTACCTCGACGTGGACCCGGACCGGCGGCTGGTCGTCGGCATGGACGTGCCCGGACGGCCCGATCCGGCCGTGATGACGGTCGAGCTCGCCGCCCGCGACGGCGACCGCACCGAGATCGTCGTTCGCCAGACCAGCCCCACCGCCGAGGAGCGCGACATGTCCGAACAGGGCAGCACGATGCTCCTGGACAGCCTCGGCGCCTTCCTGGCCGGCGCGGCGAGGAGCTGAGCGGACCGCGTGCGCGTGTGAGCCCTGTACGCGCCCCCCTTTCCGGAGATTGTCTTACCGGCGGGGCGGGTGGCCGGAACCAGCCGTCCGTGGTCCCGATCCGGATCTCGAGAGAGGCAGGGTGGTGTCGGTGCTGTTGCGTCTGCCCACGTCTGTGGCCGAAGCACGGGAGTGTCTGGCGGAGGGGGCGGTGCCGATCGGCGGGGCCACGCTGCTGTGGGCCACCTGGCAACGGGACGGATTCCCCGGCACCGCGATGTCGCTGCGGGAGGTCCCCGAGGCCAACGTCCTCACGCGCGACGCCGTCGGCGCCGCCGTGGTCCTCGCGCGGATGGACGACCGCGTCCCGGACGTCCTGCGGCTGGCCGCCGGCGGCGTGGGCACCGGAGCGGTCCGCCGCAGCGCGACCGTCGGCGGCAACGTCGTCGGCAGCACCCTGCGCTGTCTGCTCCCCGCGGCCCTCGTCCTGGACGCCCGGGCGACGGTGCTGGAGACCGACGGCGTCCGCGAGACGGACCTGTCCGAGCTGGTGGCCAAGCGCCCGCTGCTGCTCAGCCTCAGCTGGCGCCCCCCGCTCGCCAGCACCTTCCGGAAACTGGACGGTGCGCCGGGCGGGGAGCCGCCGCTGGTGGTCGCCTCGGCCGCGCACGAGGGGGACGGCGGCCGCGTCGCGCTGCGCGTAGCCGTCCGTGACGGCTACGAGGTGGTCGACGCGCAGGCCACCGCGTCGGACGACCCGGCGGAAACCCTGGACGAGCTGCGGGCCACGGCCCTGGACGACCTCCCGGCCCCGGCGTGGGACGTGATCCGCTCACAGGTCACGGCTCTGACGGGCGGACCGCGCCCCTGACACCGGGACCCCTCAGGGCGCGTCCGCGAACGGCGTGAAGTGGGCGGGCGTGTGATCGATGGGCAGGTCGGGCCGCCAGGCGGTGAGGATCTGGGCGCTGCACTCGAACAGGCCGGGCGGCAGCGCGTCCAGGGGCCACCAGCGCCAGTCGCCGACGGACTCGTCGGGCTGGTCGGCCGGCGTTCCCCGCCACGCGGTGACGACGGCGCCGACGGTCATCCGCACGACCCCGCCGACCTGGTCGACCAGCGTGCCGAGGAGCCGTACGTCGGCCGGGTCGGCGACCAGCCCGGTCTCCTCGGCGAGCTCCCGCACCACGGTCTCCCGCAGCGACTCGCCCGGCTCCACGGTGCCGCCGGGCAGCTCCAGGGTGCCCCGCCGGTGCCGGCCCAGGAGCAGTCCTCGCGAACCCAGCACCACGGCTCCGACCCCGATGGCCGCGTGCGGCACGGGCGGGCGCGTGGTCCGGGGCCGGGAGGTGACGCGGGCCGGCCGGCGGGCCTGGAACAGCAGGGAGGAGGCGTGGTCCGCCTCCTCCGGCGTGTCCAGTTCGGTGACGGACTCCACCTCGAACCCGTACCTCAGCAGCAGCTCCGTCCACACGTCGGTGGTCGGCACCCCCGCCTCGCTACCGGGGTCGTGCCCGGCCGCATCGGTGTGCGGGACGGTGAAGCAGAGCCGGCCGCCGGGCTTGAGAGACCTGGCCAGTTCGGGCAGCAGCCGGTGCGGGTCCATGGAGGGCAGGGTGTCAACGGCGTGGACGACGTCGTACGGGTCCGCCGTCCGCAGGTGCTCCACGGCGTCCGCGCACACCAGGGTGAGCCCGGGCAGATCGCCGTAGCGGGCCCGGGCGCGTTCGATCCCTGAGGGCGAGGAGTCCACGGCGTCCACGCGCGCGCCCCGGTCGCGCACGAGGTGGGCGGCGTGCCGGGCCGTTCCACAGCCGAGGTCGAGGACCCGCAGCCCGCGCAGGTCGCCGAGCGGCGCGTCGACGGGCCACGGTCGGGAGTCGTCCGGGCTGGTGGTCTGCGGCATCGAGAAACCTCCGGTACGGCGAACAAGGTGAGGCGGCGTAAGGGACGCGTCAAAGATCTCCCGGCCGCCGTAAGGGACCCGTCAACGGTGGCCGAATCCGGCCGGCGCGGAGTTTTCCTTTCCTCGTCCGATGTACCGCCGAATCTCATCCAGGAGTTCGCGATGGCCGATGTGGCCTTCGTCGTCACCACGATCGCGGTGTTCGCGCTGGTGGCTCTCATCGCCAAGGGGGTGACGAAGCTGTGACCGCCGAGAACGTCGTCGGCCTGATCGTGGCCGTCGCCCTGCTGGGCTGTCTCGTCCTCGCCCTGATCTTCCCGGAGAGGTTCTGAGAGCCGACATGGGTCCCGTACTCGCCGGCGTGCTCCAACTGCTCGCCCTCACAGCGGCACTGGCGCTCGCCCACCGTCCCCTCGGCGACCACATGGCCAGGGTCTACTCCTCCGACCGGCACTGGCGCGTGGAGAAGTGGATCTACAAGGCCATCGGCGCCGACCCCGGCGCGCAGATGCGCTGGCCCGCCTACCTGCGCGGGGTGCTCGCCTTCTCCGCCGCAGGCGTCCTGTTCCTCTATCTGCTGCAGCGGCTGCAGGGCGTGCTGCCGGGCTCGCTCGGCTTCTCCGCCATCGACCCGGACCAGGCGTTCAACACCGCGGCGTCCTTCGTGTCGAACACCAACTGGCAGTCGTACTACGGCGAGCAGGCCATGGGCCACGTCGTGCAGACCGCCGGACTCGCGGTGCAGAACTTCGTCTCCGCCGCCGTCGGCATGGCCGTCGCCGTGGCGCTCGTACGGGGCTTCGCGCGCTCGCGCAGCGGTGAGCTGGGCAACTTCTGGGCCGACATGGTGCGCGGGGTGACCCGCATCCTGGTGCCCATCGCGGCTGTCGCCGCGATCGTGCTGGTCGCGTGCGGCGTGATCCAGAACTTCTCCGGCATCCACGAGGTCGGCCAGTTCATGGGCGGAGCGCAGCAGTGGAACGGCGGCGCGGTCGCCTCCCAGGAGGCCATCAAGGAGCTCGGCACGAACGGCGGCGGCTACTTCAACGCGAACTCCGCCCACCCCTTCGAGAACCCGAGCCCGTTCTCCAACCTCTTCGAGATCTTCCTGATCCTGGTCATCCCGTTCTCGCTGACCCGGACCTTCGGCCGGATGGTCGGTTCCCCGCGGCAGGGGTACGCGATCCTCGGCACGATGGCCACGATCTGGCTGGGCTTCACCGCGCTGATGATGTGGACCGAGTTCGCCCACCCGGGACCCGCCTTCGACCTGGCGGGCGGCGCCATGGAGGGCAAGGAGGTGCGGCTCGGCGTCGGTGCCTCGTCGATCTGGGCTGTCGCCACGACCCTCACCTCGACCGGTGCGGTCAACTCCGCCCAGTCCTCCTTCACGGGCTTCGGCGGCGGCATCCAACTGCTGGGCATGCAGCTCGGTGAGATAGCACCCGGTGGTGTGGGCTCCGGCCTGTACGGCATGCTGATCATGGCCGTCATCGCGGTGTTCGTCGCGGGTCTGATGGTGGGCCGTACGCCGGAGTACCTGGGCAAGAAGATCGGCACCCGCGAGATCAAGCTGGCCGCCTGCTACATCCTGGTCACCCCGGCCCTGGTGCTCGTCCTCACCGCAGCCGCGATGGCTCTCCCGACGCCGGGCCACTCGATGACCAACTCCGGCGCGCACGGTTTCAGCGAGATCCTCTACGCCTACAGCTCGGGCGCCAACAACAACGGCTCGGCCTTCGCCGGCCTGAACGCGGACACCCAGTGGTTCAACACCACGATCGGCCTCGCGATGCTGCTCGGCCGGTTCCTGCCGATGGTGTTCGTCCTGGCGCTGGCGGGCTCGCTCGCCGGGCAGCGGCCGATCCCGGCGACGCCGGGCACCCTGCGCACCGAGAAGCCCCTGTTCACGGGCCTGCTGGTGGGCACGATCCTGATCATCACCGGTCTGACGTATTTCCCGGCGCTCGCGCTGGGCCCGCTCGCCGAAGGGCTGGCGGCATGACCACGCGTACACAGAAGCAAGAGGACACGATGTCCACAGCCACCACTCCGACCCGGGCGCCGCACAGCGACGCGCCCCCGGAGCACCCGATCCCCCGAGGCCGCGTGGGCGCGGGCCTCTTCGACCCCCGCCGGCTCGTCACCTCCCTGCCGGACGCGTTCCGCAAGCTCGACCCGCGGGTGATGATCAAGTCGCCCGTCATGTTCGTGGTCCTGGTCGGCTCCGTCCTGACCACCGCCTTCTCCTTCACGGACCCCGGTGACTGGTTCGGCTGGACCATCAGTGCCTGGCTGTGGCTGACGGTCGTCTTCGCCAACCTGGCGGAGGCCGTCGCCGAGGGCCGCGGCAAAGCGCAGGCCGACACCCTGCGCAAGGCCAAGACCGGAACGGTGGCCCGGCGGCTCCTCCCGGACGGCTCTCAGGAGCAGGTCCCCGGCACGGATCTGAGGATCGGCGACCGCGTGGTCTGCGAGGCCGGCGACGTCATCCCCGGCGACGGCGACGTCGTCGAGGGCGTCGCGTCCGTCGACGAGTCGGCGGTCACCGGTGAGTCGGCTCCGGTCATCCGCGAGTCCGGCGGCGACCGTTCGGCGGTCACCGGTGGCACCAAGGTCCTCTCCGACCGCATCGTCGTAAAGATCACGACGAAGCCCGGCGAGACCTTCATCGACCGGATGATCAACCTGGTCGAGGGCGCGGCCCGGCAGAAGACGCCGAACGAGATCGCCCTCAACATCCTCCTGGCCTCGCTGACCATCGTCTTCCTGCTGGCCTGTGCCACGTTGCCGCCCCTGGCGGACTACGCGGGCACGCACCTGACGATGGTCGTGCTCGTCGCCCTGCTGGTCTGCCTGATCCCGACCACGATCGGTGCCCTGCTCTCCGCGATCGGCATCGCGGGCATGGACCGCCTGGTCCAGCGCAACGTGCTGGCCATGTCGGGCCGGGCGGTCGAGGCCGCCGGCGACGTCTCCACCCTGCTGCTGGACAAGACCGGCACCATCACGCTGGGCAACCGGCAGGCCGCCGAGTTCGTGCCCGTGCGCGGCACGACCGAGGCACAGGTCGCCGACGCGGCGCAGCTGTCGTCGCTGGCCGACGAGACACCCGAAGGACGCTCCATCGTGGTCCTCGCCAAGGAGAAGTACGGGTTGCGCGAGCGCCACCAGGGCGAGCTGGTGGGTGCCGAGTGGATCGCCTTCACCGCCCAGACCCGCATGTCGGGGGTGGACGTCGACGGGCGCAAGATCCGCAAGGGCGCGGCCGGTTCGGTCGTCTCCTGGGTCCAGGAGCAGGGCGGCACCGTCGCCGAGGACGCCGACGAGATCGCCAACCACATCTCCGAGGCGGGCGGTACGCCCCTGCTCGTCGCGGTCGAGGACGCGCGAGGGGCCCGTGTCCTGGGCGTCGTCCACCTCAAGGACGTCGTCAAGGACGGCATGCGGGAGCGGTTCGAGGAGCTGCGTCGCATGGGCATCAAGACCGTCATGATCACGGGCGACAACCCGCTCACCGCCAAGGCCATCGCCGAGGAGGCGGGCGTCGACGACTTCCTCGCGGAGGCCACCCCCGAGGACAAGATGGCCCTCATCAAGCGGGAGCAGGCGGGCGGCAAGCTCGTCGCGATGACCGGTGACGGCACCAACGACGCCCCGGCACTCGCGCAGGCGGACGTGGGCGTGGCGATGAACACCGGCACGTCGGCCGCCAAGGAGGCCGGCAACATGGTCGACCTCGACTCCGACCCCACCAAGCTCATCGAGATCGTCGAGATCGGCAAACAGCTGCTGATCACACGGGGCGCGTTGACGACGTTCTCCATCGCCAACGACGTGGCCAAGTACTTCGCGATCATCCCCGCGCTGTTCGCGGCCGTCTACCCCGGCCTGGACAAGCTCAACATCATGGGCCTGTCCTCACCGGACTCCGCGATCCTGTCCGCGGTGATCTTCAACGCGCTGATCATCATCGCCCTGGTGCCGCTGTCCCTGAAGGGCGTGCAGTACCGGCCGGTCAGCGCCGACAGGCTGCTGCGGCGCAACCTGACGATCTACGGCCTCGGCGGCCTGGTGGCTCCGTTCATCGGCATCAAGATCATCGATGCGCTCGTCTCCCTCATCCCCGGAATCGGTTGAAGGCCATGAACAACTCCGTATCGAACACCGCCCGGCTGCTCGGAGCGGGCCTGCGCGCCCTCCTCGTGCTGACCCTGGTGACCGGTGTCCTCTATCCGCTGGTCGTCACCGGCATCGCGCAAGGGCTGTTCCACGACCGGGCGAACGGCTCCGAGGCGAAGGCGGACGGCAGAGTCGTCGGCTCGTCCCTCATCGGCCAGGCGTACAACCTGCCGCTGAAGAAGGGCCAGGAAACCCCGGAGCCCGACCTGAAGTGGTTCCAGGGCCGCCCGCAGAACGGCCTCGGCACCAACAGCGTCAACACCCGGTACAAGCTCATCCTGTCCGGCGCGACCAACCGCTCCGGCGACAACGAAGAGCTCATCCAGTGGGTGAAGGACGCCAAGGCCGCCGTCGTCAAGGACAACTCCACGCGCACCTACAAGGTGAAGCCGTCCCAGGTGCCCGCGGACGCGGTCACCTCCTCCGGCTCCGGACTCGACCCGGACATCTCCCCGCAGTACGCGGACATCCAGGTCCACCGGGTCGCCGAGAAGAACGGCCTGTCCAGCGCGCAGGTGCACAAGCTCGTCGACGAGCACACCGAGGGCCGCACGCTCGGCTTCATGGGCGAGCCGCGCGTGAACGTCCTGCAACTCAACATCGCGCTCAGGGAACTCCTGGCGAAGGGCTGACGGGGCCGCCCGGCCCGGCTCCGCCGCACACTGGAGGAGGGTGTCACCACCTCCGCCACCTCCTCACCGTCCGGGGACGGGCCCCCGCCCGAGGCGTGAGCCCGTCCCCCACCCCTGCCGGAACCGCACACGAGAGCCGACGAGAGCAGAGACGAGAACATGGCACGCGGGAAGCTCAGGATCTACCTCGGTGCCGCACCGGGCGTCGGCAAGACGTACGCCATGCTGTCCGAGGCACACCGCCGGACCGAACGCGGCACCGACTGCGTGGTGGCCTTCGTGCAGCACCACGGGCGGCCGCGCACCGAGGTCATGCTGCACGGCCTGGAGGAGATCCCCCGCCGGGAGCTGGAGTACCGCGGCACCCTCTTCACCGAGATGGACGTCGACGCGGTCCTGGCGCGGCGTCCGCGGGTGGCGCTGGTGGACGAGCTCGCCCACACCAACGTGCCCGGTGCGCGCAACGCCAAGCGCTGGCAGGACGTGGAGGAACTGCTGGCGGCCGGTGTCGACGTGATATCGACGGTGAACATCCAGCACCTGGAGTCCCTCGGCGACGTCGTGGAGTCGATCACGGGAGTGCGGCAGCGCGAGACCGTCCCGGACGAAGTGGTCCGGCGCGCGGACGAGATCGAGCTGGTCGACATGTCGCCGCAGGCGCTGCGGCGGCGGATGGCGCACGGCAACGTCTACACGCCGGACAAGGTGGACGCGGCACTTTCCCAGTACTTCCGGCCCGGCAACCTCACCGCCCTGCGGGAGCTGGCCCTGCTGTGGGTGGCCGACCGGGTCGACGAGTACCTGACCCAGTACCGCAACGAGCACCGGGTGTCGAGGATCTGGGGCTCGCGCGAGCGCATCGTGGTCGGTCTGACCGGCGGGCCCGAGGGCCGCACCCTCATCCGACGGGCGGTCCGCCTGGCGGAGAAGGGCGCGGGCGGCGAGGTGCTGGCCGTCTACGTCGCCGGCGGTGACGGGCTGACCGCGGCCTCGCCCAAGGAGCTGGCCGTCCAGCGCACCCTGGTGGAGGACCTGGGCGGCACCTTCCACCACGTGGTGGGTGAGGACGTCCCGGCGGCCCTGCTGGACTTCGCGCGGGGGGTGAACGCGACCCAGATCATGCTGGGTGTCTCGCGCCGCAAGAGCTGGCAGTACGTGTTCGGACCGGGCGTGGGCGCGACGGTGGCCCGGGAGTCGGGTCCCGACCTGGACGTGCACCTGATCACGCACGACGAGGCGGGCAAAGGGCGCGGGCTGCCCGTGGCGCGGGGCGCGCGGCTGGGCAGGACACGGGTCCTGTGGGGCTGGCTCGCCGGAGTCGTGGGACCCGTACTGCTCACCCTGCTGCTCTCGGTGTCCGACGCCGGCCTGGCCAACGACATGCTGCTGTTCCTGACGCTGACCGTGGCGGCGGCCCTGCTCGGCGGCCTGTACCCGGCACTGGCCTCGGCGGTGGTGGGCTCCGCCCTGCTGAACTGGTTCTTCACGCCGCCCTTCCACACGCTCACGATCGCCGACCCGAAGAACATCGTCGCCATAGTGATCTTCGTCGGTGTCGCGGTGTCGGTGGCGTCGGTGGTGGACCTGGCGGCCCGGCGCACCCAGCAGGCCGCCCGGCTGCGTGCCGAGTCGGAGATCCTGTCCTACCTGGCCGGCAGCGTGCTGCGCGGCGAGACCAGCCTGGAGGCGCTGCTGGAGCGCGTCCGGGAGACCTTCGGCATGGAGTCGGCGGCCCTGCTGGAGAGGAGCAGCGACATCGACCCCTGGACCTGTGCGGGCAGTGCGGGGCCGCGTCCCGCCCGGAGCCCCGAGGACGCGGACGTCGACATGCCCGTGGGCGACCACATGGCCCTCGCGCTGTCCGGGCGGGTGCTGCCGGCGTCCGACCGCCGGGTGCTGGCCGCGTTCGCGGCCCAGGCCGCCGTGGTCCTGGACCGCCGGCGGCTGCAGCAGGAGGCGGAGCGGGCCAAGGTCCTGGCCGAGGGCAACCGGATCCGCACCGCGCTGCTGGCAGCCGTCAGCCACGATCTGCGCACCCCGCTCGCCGGGATCAAGGCGTCGGTGTCGTCCCTGCGCTCGGACGACGTGGAGTGGTCCGAGGAGGACCGGGCCGAGCTGCTGGCCGCCATCGAGGAGGGCGCCGACCGGCTCGACCACCTGGTCGGCAACCTCCTCGACATGTCGCGCCTGCAGACCGGCACCGTCACCCCGCTGATCCGTGACATCGACCTGGACGAGGTGGTCCCCGTGGCGATGGGCGGCATACCGGACGCCGGGTCGGCCGTCGTCCTGGACGTGCCGGAGAGTCTGCCCATGGTCGCCACCGACAAGGGCCTGCTCGAGCGGGTCGTCGCCAACGTCGTCGAGAACGCCGTCAAGTACAGTCCGGCGGGCGAGCCCGTCCTGGTCTCGGCCAGCGCCCTGGGCGAGAGGGTGGAGGTCCGGGTGGTGGACCGCGGTCCCGGGGTCCCCGACGAGGCCAAGGAACGCATCTTCGCGCCCTTCCAGCGCCACGGCGACGCCCCGCGCGGCAACGGAGTCGGCCTCGGCCTCGCGGTCGCCCGCGGCTTCACCGAGGCCATGGGCGGCACCCTCACCGCCGAGGACACCCCCGGCGGCGGCCTGACGATGGTCCTCACCCTGCGTGCCGGAGGGACGGGCAGGGGGCGTCCCCAGCCCGTTCCGGCCGGGACCGCACAGGCGCACCACCCCGTACACACCGAGAGGCGGACTCCATGACCCGGGTGCTCGTAGTCGAGGACGAGCCACAGATCGTGCGCGCGCTCGTGATCAATCTCAAGGCGCGCAAGTACGACGTCGACGCGGCCCACGACGGTGCCACCGCCCTTCAGCTCGCCGCCGCCCGCCACCCCGACGTGGTGCTCCTCGACCTGGGACTGCCCGACATGGACGGGGTCGAGGTGATCAAGGGCCTGCGCGGTTGGACCCGGGTGCCGATCATCGTGCTGTCCGCCCGGCACACCTCCGACGAGAAGGTCGAGGCGCTCGACGCGGGCGCCGACGACTACGTCACCAAGCCCTTCGGCATGGACGAGCTGCTCGCCCGGCTGCGCGCAGCGGTCCGTCGCGCCGAACCCACCGGCGGAGGCGAGGGCGACGTCGTCGTGGAGACCGCCGCGTTCACCGTGGACCTGGCCGCCAAGAAGGTCCACCGCGGCGGTGCGGACGTCCGGCTCACCCCCACCGAGTGGCAGCTGCTGGAAGTGCTCGTACGCAACACCGGTCGCCTGGTCGGCCAGAAGCAGCTGCTCCAGGAGGTCTGGGGGCCGTCGTACGGAAAGGAGACGAACTACCTCCGCGTCTACATGGCCCAGCTGCGCCGGAAGCTGGAGGCGGACCCGTCGCATCCGAAGCACTTCATCACGGAGCCCGGAATGGGGTACCGCTTCGAGAAGTGAGGCGTGGAGGAAGGGAGCGCCGGCCCCCGGGACGGCCCCGTGTCATATGCCCGGGGGGCAGGCTGAGACACTGGCCGGTATGGATGTAGTGCGCAGGAACAACGTCACCGTCACCGGCAACCCGCAGGGGCGCACGGTGGTGCTTGCGCATGGGTTCGGCTGCGACCAGAACATGTGGCGGCTGACCGTGCCCGCGCTCGTGGACGACTACCGCGTGGTGCTCTTCGACTACGTCGGCGCGGGACGCTCCGACGCGTCCGCGTTCTCCGAGGACCGCTACGGGTCCCTGGACGGCTACGCCCAGGACGTCGTCGAGGTCTGCGAGGCGCTCGACCTGCGCGACGCGGTCTTCGTCGGGCACTCCGTCAGCGCGATGGTCGGCGTCCTCGCCGCCGACCGCGCCCCGGAGCGCATCGGCGCCCTGGTGATGGTCGCGCCCTCTCCGCGCTACATCGACGACGACGGCTACCGCGGCGGCTTCAGCGAGGACGACATCGACGAGCTGCTGGGCTCCCTGGAGTCCAACTACCTCGGCTGGTCGGCGGCCATGGCCCCGGTGATCATGGGCAACGCAGACCGCCCCGAGCTCGGCGAGGAGCTGCGCAACAGCTTCTGCGCCACCGACCCCGACATGGCCCGGATCTTCGCCCGGACCACGTTCCTGTCCGACTCGCGCGACGATCTGAAGCGGGTGCGGGTGCCCACCCTCGTGCTGGAGTGCACCCAGGACGTGATCGCCCCGCGGGAGGTCGGCGCGTACGTGCACCGGGAGATCTCCGGCTCCACGCTGGTGACACTCGACGCCACCGGGCACTGCCCCCACCTGTCCGCGCCGGAGGCCACCAACGAGGCCATCGCCGCGTTCCTGGCCGGACTAGGATGATGGCGCGGGCCGGGCAGCACTCCGACCCCCACGACGCCGACGACGACAAGACGGCGCAGGCCGCCTTCGCCGCCCTGCTGGAGGACAGTGCCGAGGACTTGTACGAGAGCGCACCGTGCGGCTACCTGTCCACACTGATGGACGGGACGATCGCCAAGATCAACAGCACGCTGCTGGACTGGCTCGGCCTGGCCCGGCAGGACGTGGTCGGCCGTCTGCGCTTCACCGACCTGCTGACCGTCGGCGGCAAGCTCTACCACGAGACGCACTTCGCGCCGCTGCTGCGCATGCAGGGCCAGATCAACGGCATCGCCCTGGAGATCAAGCAGGCCGGCGGGGGCCGGATGCCCGTCCTGGTGTCCTCCGTCGTCAAGCACGGCACCACCGGTGAGCCGCTGCTGATCCGCACGACCGTCTTCGACGCCCGGGACCGGCGCGCCTACGAGGAGGAGCTGCTGCGCCGGCAGCGGGCCGCCGACGAGGCCCGCCGGCAGGCGGAGGCCGACCGGGCCAGACTGCAGGACACCATCGCCGTGCTCCAGCAGTCGCTGCTCCCCACCACCTTGCCGGAACTGCCCGGAGCGGAGACGGCCGCGCACTACCACACCGCCTCCCCGGACCGGCTCGGCGGCGACTTCTACGACGTCTTCCCCCTGGACGGCAAGCGCTACGGCTTCTTCCTCGGCGACGTGTGCGGCAAGGGCTCCCAGGCGGCGGCCCTCACCTCGCTCACCCGCTACACCCTGCGCGCCGCCGCCCTGCACGACCCGGACCCCGTCGCGGCGCTCACCACGCTCAACCATGTGCTGCACGAGCGGTACGCCGCGGGCGGCGACCCGCGCTACTGCACCGCCATATTCGGCACGATCGACCCCGACCCGGCCACCGGACGCCTCACCGTCCACCTCGCCTCCGGCGGCCACCCGCCCGCCGTGGTGCTGCGCGCCGACGGCACCGCCGCGTACCTGCCCACGCCGGGCGGGCTGCTCGTCGGTGTGCTGCCCAGCGCGGCCTTCACCGCCGCCAGTACCACCCTCGGCCCCGGCGACACCCTGCTGCTCTACACTGACGGGCTGACCGAGGCCCGTACCGGCAAGGACCGCACCAGCCTCTACGGCGACGAGGCCCTCCTGGCCTTCGCCGCGACGCAGGCCGGCCGGGCCCCGCACGCCGTCATCGAGGCCCTCGGCGGCCTGCTGACGGGGTTCGGGGACGGCCTCGACGACGACACCGCCCTTCTCGCGATCGGCGTCCCCTCCTCCTACGACCCGACCAGCGAAACCTGACGAGCAGCACACGATGAACGCACTGAAGATCAGCACCCGAGACGCCGCGACCGGACCGGTCCTGGAGGTCGCCGGAGACCTGGACTACGTCAACGCCGGGGAGCTCCGCGACCTGCTCCCGACGATCACCGTCCGGCCCGGTCAGCGCCTTGTCGTCGACCTGGGCGCCCTGGAGTTCTGCGACTCCAGCGGCATCACCGCCCTGATCGCCGCGCACCACCACGCGCAGTCCGCCGGAGGGCAGCTGGTGCTGGCCGCAGTACCGGCCAATACGCTGCGCATCCTGAGTATCGTCGGGCTGGACCAGATCCTCACCATCCACCCCGACAGCGAGGTCGCCACCAGCGCCTGACACGTCGTGGACACGCCCCTGATCCCGGAACGTCGCGTTCCGGAGGTCTGAGGCGATATGACCGGTCATCAAAGATGACCAGAAACCGGCGCGTGTCCCCGCGCCGGACCGGTTCAGACCAGTGGCAGTCGCACCGGGTCACCCCATCCGTCCCACGGGCCTGTCTCCTCCTCCGTGACCTGCGGCGAAGAGATCACGGCGACCCCGGCGGAGGCCGGCCGCGAACGCCCGGGCACACGGACCGACCCCGTCGGCGGTGACCGGCGAACCTGCGGTTTTCCGTCAGGTTCCCCGGCAAGAGCACGAAAGCTCCACAGATACCTCACTATTTGACGCGACGGATGCGTCGACGACCGGTCTCTGAGGGGGAAGCCGGCGTCACGCGCGGGGGTGCGTCGCTCTGCGGAGCCGTGCTCACCCCTGCACGGGGAGGGGACAGCACCGCATGAAGCGGACCTTGAGCACCACCGTGCTGACGACGGGCGCGCTGATAGCCGCCCTCGGCGTACCGGCCGCCCACGCGGCGGAGCCGGAGCCCCGCATCGATCTGCGGGTGCTCGTCGTCAGCGACGGAGGCCCGGCCACCGATGCCATCGCCGCCGAACTGGGGACCGCCGGAACGCCGTACACGGAGATCGACCTGAACCGGTCCGACCGCCCCGTGATCGACGCCGGCTATCTCGCGGACACCGTGGACGGCCGGCCGCGCGCCAAGTTCCAGGCGGTCGTCCTGCCCAACGACAACCCGTTCCCGGCCGGCTCGGCGGAGATGGCCGCCCTCGCGGCCTACGAGCAGGAGTACGCCGTCCCGCAGGTCGACGCCTACACCTACGCCCGGCCCGAGAACGGACTGCAGTACCCCGTGAACGGCGGTTACTCCGGCAGCGTCGACGGGGTACGGGCCGAGGTGACGGACGCCGGGCGGTCCGGGCCGTTCGGCTACCTCGACGGACCGGTGCCCTTCGAGGACAACGCGCCCGACGTCGGCGAGAGCTACGCCTTCCTGGCCGGCCCCGCCGAGGGCGCCGACTTCACGCCGTACGTCCAGGCGCCCATCCCCGGCTCCGACCGGCAGGGCTCCCTGGTGGGGGAGTACCGGCACGACGGGCGGCGCGAACTCGTCGTCACCTTCGTGTACAACCGCCACCAGCAGCAGTTCCGGCTGCTGGCCCGCGGCATCGTCGCCTGGATGACCGGCGGCGTGCACCTCGGCGCCTCCCGCAACTACTTCGCCGTCCACGTCGACGACGTCCTCGCGGGCGACGACCGCTGGAACTCCACCCTCGACTGCACGCCCGGCGACGTCGACTGCGCCGACCCGGACGCCACACCCGACCCGATCCGGATGACCGCCGCCGACGTCGACCACGCCGTCACCTGGCAGCAGGAACACGGCTTCACGCTCGACCTCGCCTACAACGCGGCCGGCAGCGTCGACCACCGCGAGGACCACGCCGGCGCCGACCCGCTCGCCGACCGCCTCGTGGAACGGCGCGACGCCTTCCGCTGGATCAACCACACCTACACGCACGCCTTCCTCGGCTGCGAGCAGGACACCTCGGTGGTGCCCTGGCGCTGCGCCACCGACGCCGCCGGCAGCACCAAGTGGGTCGGCCGGAACGACATCGCCGACGAGATCGCCCACAACCGCGCCTGGGGACGGTCCGCCGGACTCCCGCTGGACGACGACGAGTTGGTCACCGGCGAGCACTCCGGGCTCAAGGTGCTGCCCCAGCAGCCCGCCGACAACCCCAACCTGGCGCTCGCCCTCGCCGACACCGGCGTCACCTGGCTCGCCTCGGACAACTCCCGCGAACCCGGCCGGCGCCAGGTCGGCCCCGCCACCACGGTCCCGCGCTACCCGATGAACGTCTTCTACAACGCGGGCCGCGCCGCCGAACAGGTCGACGAGTACAACTGGATCTACACCAGCCGCGCCCAGGGCGGCAGCGGCATCTGCGAGGACAACCCCGCCACCACCACCTGCCTGCCCGCACCCCTCGACCCGGACACCGGCTACACCGAGCACATCGTGCCGCTGGAACGGCAGATCGCCCTCGGCCACGTCCTCGCCAACGACCCCAAGCCGCACTTCATCCACCAGTCCAACCTGGCCGAGGAACGCATCGCCTACCCGGTCCTCGACGGCGTCCTCGACGCCTACGAGGACCTGTTCACGGCCGACACCCCGCTGGTCAACCTGCGGATGAAGGCCATCGGCGAGGAAATGGGTCGCCGCGCCGCCTGGCGGACCGCCCTGGACGGCGGACAGGTCACCGCCTACCGGATCGGCGACACGGTCACCGTCGACGTCCCCGCCGGCGTCGCCATCCCCGCCACCATGCCCGACGGCACCACCCGCTCCGGCACCGCCTTCGGCCAGACGTACGCCGGACACCGCTCCGGCTGGGCGGCCCCGGCCACCGGTCCGCTCACCCTCACCCTGCCCGCCTCCACGGCACCCGCCGCACCCGGCGGCCCGGACGGCTCCGCACCCGCCACCGCCCCGGCCCCGGACGCCCCCGTCCCCGCGGGTGTGGCGGAGCACGTCCCGCCCACGGGGAGCTGACCGCCACCCGCAGCGAGGTCCCGGCCGCACGCGCCGGGGCCGGCACCCCTCACCACACCTCGGCCGTGGAGCACATCCATGCACGTTCACCACGCCGCGCGGCGGGCCGCCGCCGCGCGCGTCACCCTGCTCACCGAAGGCACCTATCCGCACAGCCATGGCGGCGTCAGCGTCTGGTGCGACCAGCTCGTCACCGGCATGCCCGACATCGAGTTCGACGTCATCGCCGTCACCGGCACCGGACGGGAACCCCTCGTCTGGGACCTGCCCGGCCATGTCCGCGAGGTCCTGTCCGTGCCCATGTGGGGCGCCACCCCCGACGGCCGGCCCCCGCGCGGCCGGTCCCGCCGCCGACTCGCCACCGCCTACGAACGGTTCCTGACCGCGCTCGTCGACCCCGGCGCCGAGGACGGCTTCGCACCCGCCCTGCACGCCCTGGCCCACGCGGCCGCCGCCGCCGAACTCAGCCCGTTCCTGCGGGGCGACACCGCCCTGCGCATCCTCACCGCCGTATGGACCCGCCCCGGCCTGGCCGTCCGCGAGGCACGGCCGACCCTGCACGACGCGCTCACCGCCACCGCCCTGCTGGAACACGCGCTGCGCCCGCTCGCCGCGCCGCCCCCGCGGGACGGCGTCGCACACGCCGTCAGCGGGGGGGTCGCCGTCCTGCCCGGCCTCGCCGCACGCGAACGGTACGGCGTCCCGCTGCTGCTCACCGAGCACGGCGTCTACCTGCGCGAGCGGTACCTGGGCTACCGCACCGCGGCCTACCGCTGGCCCGTCAAGGCGGTCGTCCTCGGCTTCTTCCGGCTGCTCGCGCAGGAGAGCTACCGGCAGGCGGCCCTGATCACCCCGGGCAACCGCTACAACCGGCTCTGGGAGGAACAGGGCGGCGCCGACCCCACCGCGATCCGCACCGTCTACAACGGCGTCGACCCGGCCGCCTTCCCGCCGGCCGGCCCCGAACCCGAGACCCCCACCCTCAGCTGGGCCGGACGCGTCGACCCGATCAAGGACCTGGAGACCCTGATCCGCGCCTTCGCCCTCGTCCGGGACCAACGCCCCGACGTACGGCTGCGGTTGTTCGGCGGCACCCCGCGCGGCGGCGAGGCGTACCGCGAACGCTGCGAAGCCCTCGCCGCCGAACTCGGGCACGCCGACGCGGTCACCTTCGAAGGCCGCGTCGACGACATCAAGGACGCCTACGCCGCCGGCACGGTCGTCATGCTGTCCAGCATCAGCGAAGGCTTCCCCTTCACCCTGATCGAGGCCATGTCGTGCGGCCGGGCCACCGTCTCCACCGACGTCGGCGGCGTCCGCGAGGCCGTCGGCGACACCGGACTCGTCGTACCGCCGCGCGACCCGGCCGCCATGGCCGCCGCCGCGCTCGAACTCCTCGGCGCCCCCGGACGCCGCCGGGCCATGGGGGAGGCGGCACGGCTGCGGGTCATCGAGCAGTTCACCCTGCGGCAGACCATCGACACCTTCCGCGGCATCTACCACGAACTGGCCACCGGGACGCCACCCACGCCGGCCCGCGTCGTCCTGCCCGCCCCGGCGGTCACCGGCACCGGGAGCCTCACCGGATGAGCGGCCCCCTGTCCCTCGAACCCGGCGACGGGCACGACACGCTCGCCCTGCGGCTCGCCACGCCCCGCCCGCCGCGCCGCCGCCCGCGCTGGGCCCTCGACGACGCGACCCTCGCCATCCTGCTGCCCGGAGCGGGCCCCGACGAGGAGGCGGTCAGCACCCTGGCCGCCGAACTCGCCGACGCCATAGGGCCCGCCGTCCACCCCTACGAGGTCGCCGCCCTGCTGGAGGCCGAGGGCCTGTCCGCGTCCGTCATCAAGGAGCGGTACGGACACCCCGACCTGTTCTCCCTGGCGACCGCCCTCTACGAACGGGTGCCCCGGACGTTCCCCGAACCGCCCCCCGCCCCCGACCCGTGGCGGCCCGACACCCTGCGCTGCCTGCTGCGCGGCGTCCTGTTCGCGCTGCCCGCCCTCGCCCATCTGCTGACCGCCCCGCTGTGGCCGCTCACCCGGTACGCGCCCGTGCTGATCGTCGCGGGCATCGCCTCCTGGGCGTGGGGACAGGCCCTCGGCCACCGCGCCCATCTGCGGCTCGTGACGGGACGCCGGGAGGCGTCCGGCACCCTGCTCACCGGGTCCCTGCTGGGCGCGGCCACGGCGACGGCCCTCGCGCTGGTCCCCGGCCCCGACGCCCTGGCCCTCGCGGTCGCCGCCGGCCAGTCGCTGTACCTGGCCGCCGCGGGCGTCCTCCTCGTGCTCGCCCGGGAGAGGCTGCTGCTCGCCGCGCTCAGCCCGCTCGTCGGCGGGGCCGCCGTCCTGCCGTGGTGGGAACCGGGAACCCTCGTACGGGCCGGGCTGCCCCTGCTCGCGCTGCTGGCCACCCTGGCCGCCGCCGGGCACGTCCTGTGGCGGGGCCGCACCGGCCCACCCGCCCCGCACGCACCGCGCATCCCCGTACACGCCTCCCTGCCATACGGCCTGTTCGGGCTCGCCGCCGCCGTGCTCGTCGTCCTCACCGGCCGCCAGCAGCCGTACGCCGTCATCGCGTTGACCCTCAGCATGGGGCCCGCCGAATGGCTGCTGTACCGCTACCGCGGCTGGTCCGTGGCCGCGCTGCGCACCAGCGCGACCCCGGGCTGGTTCCTGCTGCGCTCCGCCGGAGTCCTCACCGGCTGCATCGGCGCCTACCTGCTGCTGTTGCTGCCCGCCGCACTGCTCACCGGCACGGACCCGGCCACCCCGCTGCTGCTCGCGGCCACCCTGTGGACCGCGCTGCTGCTGCAGGCGTTCGGCACGGCCTGGCCGCCCGCCCTGATCTGCCTCACCGCCGCCGCGGCAGCCGGCGCGGTGACCGCCCTGGACCTGCCGCCCGCGCCCGTCGTCCTGCCCGCGGTGTGTGCCGCGGCCGCGCTCTGTCTCGCGGTCTGCGCGCTGCGCCTGCTCGGCCGGCCCTCCCCGCACGCCTGACCCTCATCGTCACTCCATCGGACCGCCCGAGCCCGCGTCCCGACCGCACCGGGCCCGCGTTCGACCACCACTACGAAGGGACCGACAGTTGACCTCCGCACCGCTCGCCGCCGTCACCGGAGCCGAAGGCTTCATCGGATCGCACCTCACCGAGGCACTCGTCGCCTCCGGCCACCGCGTGCGCGCCATGGCCCAGTACAACTCGTTCTCCTCCTACGGCTGGCTGGAGACCCTGCCGGCCGACGTGCTGGACCAGGTCGAGATCGTCCTCGGCGACGTACGCGACCCCGGCTCGGTGCGCGGCCTGCTGGACGGCGCCGACTGCGCCTACCACCTCGCCGCGCTCATCGCGATCCCGTACTCCTACCAGGCCCCGCACAGCTACGTGGACACCAACGTCACCGGCACCCTCAACGTGCTGGAGGCCGTCCGCGCCCTCGGCACCCCGCGCCTGGTGCACACCTCCACCAGCGAGACGTACGGCACCGCGCAGACCGTGCCGATCACCGAGGACCACCCCATCAACACGCAGTCCCCGTACGCCGCTTCGAAGGCGGGCGGCGACCGGCTCGCCGACAGCTACCACGCCAGCTTCGGCACCCCGGTGGTGACGCTGCGCCCGTTCAACACGTTCGGCCCCCGCCAGTCGATGCGCGCCGTGATCCCCACCGTCATCGGGCAGGTGGCCGCCGGGGAACGCACGATCACCCTCGGCGACCTGCGGCCCACCCGTGACTTCACCTTCGTCGAGGACACCGCGCGGGCCTTCCTCGCCGTCGGCACCGCACCGGCCGAGCAGGTCGTCGGCCGCACCTTCAACGCCGGGACCGGCGGCGAGATCTCCGTCGGCGACCTGGTCGCGCTGATCGGCAAGGTCCTGGACGCCCCCCTCGACGTCCAGGAGGACCCGGCGCGGCTGCGGCCCGCCAACTCCGAGGTGATGCGGCTCGTCGCCGACGCGAGCCGGCTCGCCGCGGCCACCGGCTGGTCGCCGGAGAACACGCTCGAGGAGGGACTGGCGCGCACCGCGCGGTGGTTCACCGACCCCGCCAACCTGGCCCGCTACAAGACCGGCATCTACAACATCTGACCCGCCCGGCTCGTACCGCAGGAGGTATGCCATGCACGCAGTGATCCTCGCCGGTGGCAAGGGCGTCCGGTTGCGGCCGTACACCACGGCGCTGCCCAAGCCGCTCGTCCCCATCGGCGACCAGCACGCCATCCTGGAGATCGTGCTGCGCCAGCTGTCCACGTCCGGCTTCACCCGCTGCACCCTCGCCATCGGCCACCTCGGCGAGATCATCCGCGCCTATGTCGGCGACGGCTCCCAGTGGGGCATGAACGTCGACTACGCCACCGAGGAGAGCCCGCTCGGCACCATGGGCCCGCTGCTCGCCCTGCGCGACCGCCTCCCCGAGCACTTCCTCGTCATGAACGGCGACGTCCTCACCGACCTCGACTACGCCGACGTCCTGCGCTCCCACGAGGCGTCCGGCACCCCGCTGACGATCGCCACGTACGCGCGCAAGGTGCACATCGACTTCGGGGTCCTGACGACCGACGCCAGCCGGGTGGTCGCCTTCACCGAGAAGCCCAGCATCGACTACCGGGTGTCCATGGGCGTCTACGGTGTCTCCCGGGCCACCCTCGACGGCTACACCCCCGGACTGCCCCTCGGCTTCGACGAGCTCGTCACGGACCTGCTCGCCGCCGGACGCCCGCCGCACGCCTACGAGTTCGACGGCTACTGGCTCGACATCGGCCGCCCCGACGACTACGACCGCGCCAACGCGGAGTTCACCAGCCGCAAGTCGCTCCTGCTCAAGGGGGCCTGAACCACCATGCACGTCCTCGTACTCGGCGCCACCGGCTACCTCGGCACCCATGTCGCCGAGGAGCTGCGCGGGCTGCCCGGCGCCCGGGTCCTCGTCGCCGGACGCTCCCTCGCCGCCGACGTCACCGTCGACCTCGCCGCCGCCCGCCCACGGGACCTGGCGGTGGCGCTGGCCGAGGTCGCGCCCGACGCCGTCGTCAACTGCGCGGGCGCGACCGGCGGCGACGCCGTCACCCTGGCCGAGGTGAACGCCCGCGGCCCGGCCGTGCTGTGCGCGGCGCTGCGGGAGGCGGCACCGGGGGCACGCCTGGTCCATCTGGGCTCGGCCGCCGAGTACGGTCCCACGGAACCCGGCGTGCGCGTCACGGAGTCGGCGGCCACCCGGCCCGCCGGCCCGTACGGCGCGACCAAGCTGGCGGGCACGGTCGCGGTGACCGCGTCCGGCCTGGACGCGGTGGTTCTGCGGGTGGGCAACCCGGTGGGCGCGGGAGCCCCGCCCACCGGGCTGCCCGGCCGGGTCGCGGCCCTCCTCGCGGAGGCGGGCGACGACCCGGAGGCGGCACTGCGGCTCGGGGACCTGTCCGCCCACCGCGACTTCGTGGACGTCCGCGACGTGGCCCGGGCGGCCGCGCTGGCCGCCACCGCCGGGGGGCCGCTGCCGCCCGTGCTGAACATCGGCGGCGGCGACGCCCGGCCCGTCCGCGACCTCGTCCGCGCCCTCGCCGACGCGGCCGGGTTCCGGGGCCGGATCGCCGAGGCCGGGTCGGGCGGCTCCACCCGGTCCGCGCAGGTGTCCTGGCAGTGCTCGGACATCACCGCCGCCCGCGACGCCCTCGGCTGGACCCCGGAGCACCCCCTCACCGCGTCCGTGACCGCGCTGTGGGAGGCCGCCGGCCGCCGCCCCGAGGAGGTACGGGCACGGTGAACCTGCTGATCCCGCTGTACGTGCACCCGGCCGAGGACCCGGGCGCCTGGCACCGGCTCATCACCTGCGCGTCCCGCACCTACGGGGTCGTACTGAACCCGGCGAACGGCCCCGGCACCACCCCCGACCCGGCGTTCGCCAGGGCGGCCGAGGCGCTGCGCTCGGCGGGCGCCCGCCTCCTCGGCTACCTGGACACGGACTACGGGGCCCGCGAACCCGCCGAGATCACCGCCGACCTGCGCCGCCACCAGGAGTGGTACGGCGTCGACGGCTGCTTCCTCGACCAGACCCCGGCGGCCCCGGAGGCCCTGCCCGAGTGCCGCCGCCTGGTCCGCGCGGTCCGCCGCCTCGGCGCCTCGACGGTCGTGCTCAACCCGGGCGTCCACCCGGCCCCCGGCTACGCCCGCCTCGCCGACCTCACGGTCACCTTCGAGGGCCCCTGGTCCCGGTACGTCGCGGACTTCACCCGCCCCGCCTGGACGGAACGCGTCCCCGCCGACCGTCTGTGCCACCTGGTCTACGGCGTCCCGCACCCCCTGGTCCCCCTCGCCCTGCGCACGGCGGCGGAACGAGGCGCGGGCGTCTGCGGCCCGGTGACGGGCGATCTGCCCAACCCGTGGGCGGGGCTGACACCGGCGTTGGCGGAGCGGTGAGCACGCTGTCGCCGGGTCAGACGGTGAAACCACCGTCGACGGGCAGGGACGCCCCGGTGATGTAGGCGCCGTCCGCACCGGCCACATGGGCGACGGTGGCCGCGATCTCGGACGCCCGTGCATAGCGGCCCACCGCGGTGAACCCGGCGATCGCCTCGGCGTTCGGACCGTCGGCCGGGTTGGCGGCGGTGTCGGTGGGGCCGGGGATCACCAGATTGACGGTGATCCCCCGCGGGCCGAGCTCCCGCGCCAGCCCCTTCGTCATCCCCACCAGAGCCGACTTGCTCATCGCGTACAGCGCCAGTCCGGGGAAGACCGCGCGCTCGGCGACATTGCTGCCGATGCTGATGATGCGCCCGCCCGCCCCCATGTGGCGCGCGGCCGCCCGGCTTGCCGCGAACGGCGCCCGGACGTTCACCGCCAGGGTGCGCTCGACCTCGTCCGGTCCCAGTTCCTCGAGCGGGCCGACGAGGAAGACGCCGGCGTTGTTGACCAGGATGTCGAGTCCGCCGAACATCTCCACGGCCTCGTCCACGGCGGCGGTGACCTCCTCCGGGCGGGCGCTGTCGGCCCGTACGGCCAGCGCCCGGCGCCCCGCCGCCTCGATCCGCTCCACCACCTCCGTGGCCGCTCGCTCGTCGCTCTCGTAGGTCAGCACGACATCGGCGCCTTCTTCGGCCAGGCGTGTCGCCACGGCGGCACCGATGCCCCGGCTGCCGCCCGTCACCAGGGCCACGTTTCCCTCAAGTCGGTTCATGGCGTCGAGCATGGTGCGTGCCTCCGCCGGCGGCTGGCGCTCGAACGACGTCGACCTCCCAGGCTGCCCCGTCCCTCGGCGTCGCGCCCGGCCCCGAGCGGCGGTCACCCGTTCAGGCGACGTCAGCCCTGGACGAGTCCCTCCACGAGCATCCCCAGCGCCGACCTCGGCACGCCGTCGCCGGTCCCGCCCGACGACGGCGGCCAGGCCGGCCCCGCGTCGGTGGTCGTGGAGCCCTTGGTGTCGTTGACCCCCTGGAAGAGACCGAAGTCGACGGGCCCGTCGTCCGCCGAGGCGGGGAGGGCGGCGGCGAGCAGAGCGGCGCCGGCGAGCGCGGCACAGGCGATGATCCTCATGCCGGGTGCAACGACGGACCCGCCGCCCGGATGTCCGCGTCCACGCCGACGGAGCATTCTTCCCGGGTCCGCAGGTACGCCTCCAGCGCGGCGGCCCCGCTCAGCAGGGCCCGCCCGCGCGCCGAGAGCCGGCCGTGCCAGTCGCGCAGGGTGCCCTCCAGCGGCTCCAGCCCGCCCGCCGCCCGCACCTGGGTGATCAGCGGCGCGATCTGCTCCAGCAGGTAGCCCCCGCGCCGTAGTTGGCTGATCAGCCGGGCGTCGCGTACGTCCGCCCCGTCGTACACCCGGTACCCGGTCAGCGGGTCGCGGCGCGGGCGCACCAGCCCGGCGCGCTCCCACGCGCGCAGCGTCGCGGGCCGCACCCCGAGCTGCCGCGCGAGCGGGCCTACGAAGAGCCCACCCTCTCCCGGACCGGCCGGAGGCGCGGGCTCCAGGTCACCCAGCGCCCGCTCCACGGCCGACAGCGTCGCCCGGTCCTCGAGGAGTTGGGCGTGGGTTCCGGCGATGAGCCGGAACGCCTCCTCCGGCGCGTCCTGCCCGACGGCCCGCATGATCGCCGTCGCCGTGGCGTGCCCGTGGCCGGGGAGCAGGGCGAGGAAGGCGCGCAGGGCCGCCGCGTGCGTCTCGGTGTAGACCCGGTAGCCGGACGGGGTGCGGGCCGCGGGCGGCAGGATGCCGGCCTCCTCGTAGTTCCGGACCGCCTGCGTGGACAGACCGGCCCCGCGCGCCAGGTCGATCGGCCGCAGACGCCCACCCGTTTGAAGGTTGAGACCCATGACGGCAACGATATCGGGGCTCCCAGTGGCCCAAGTCTCCACCGGATCTTCAACGATAGCGTTGAAGGCATGGCTTCCGACCTCAAGGACCTCACCCACCCCCTCGACGCCTCGGCCCTCCTGGAGCAGCTTCCCGTCCGGCCCCGGATCCTCGCCCTGGGCGAGCCCACGCACGGTGAGGAGGCCCTGCTCGCCGTCCGCAACCGCCTCTTCCGGCAGCTCGTCGAACAGGAGGGCTTCCGCACGATCACGCTCGAGAGCGACTGCCTGCGGGCCCTTGCCGTGGACGCGTACGTCACCACGGGGGAGGGCACGCTCGACCAGGCCATGGAGCAGGGGCTCAGCCACGGCTGGGGCGCCTACGCCGGCAACCGCGACCTCGTGGGGTGGATGCGGGCCCACAACGAGCACCGGCCCTCCGGCGAGCACGTCCGCTTCGCCGGGTTCGACGGCCCACTGGAGATCACCGCCGCCTCCTCCCCGCGCCGGGCCCTCCTGGAACTGCACGCCCTGCTCTCCGCTCATGTGGACCCGGGCCTGCTGCCGTGCACCGCCGAGACCCTGGACCGGCTGCTCGGCGACGACGGGGGCTGGACCGACCCCGACGCCATGACGGACCCCGGCCGTTGCACGGGCCGGTCCGCCGAGGCCCGCCAACTCCGCCTGCTCACCGACGAACTGGTGGCCCTGTTCGACACGCAGGCACCGCACCTGGCCGCCGCCCTGACGCCCGACGCCTGGGACCGCGCCCGCCTGTACGCGCGGACCGCGACGGGCCTGCTGCGCTACCACCACGCCATGGCGGACGACTCACCCGCCCGGATGACCCGGCTGTGCGCGCTGCGGGACCTGATGATGGCGCAGAACCTCCTGGCCCTCGCGGAACGGGGGCCGGTGCTCGTCGCCGCCCACAACTCCCATCTCCAGCGCCCCAGGAGCAGCATGACGATGTGGCAGGGCCGCGTCGAGTGGTGGAGCGCAGGCGCGCTCGTGGAGGCCCGGCTCGGCTCCGGGTACGCCGTCGTGGCCACGGCGGTCGGGACCCTGCGGCACCGGGGCGTGGAGGCCCCGCCGCCCGAGACCGTCGAGGGGTTGTTGTACGGGCTCACCGAGGAGCCCTGCCTCGTCGACGTCGACGGGCTGACCGCCACCCTCGGTGATCCGTCGCCCCGCGTGTCCTCCTGGTTCGGCTACGCGCCGGTGGACCCGGCGCACCTGGCCGCCCTCGACGGTCTGGTGTACGTCAAGGACGTCGTCCCGGGGACGTAGAGGGAAGGGCGCGCCCGGCAGATCCTGGGCGCGCCCCGTTCACTACAGCGGTTGGACCCAGATGTTGCGGTACCGCACCTTGTTGCCGTGGTCCTGGAGGCGGATGGCGCCCGCCGACGCGGCCTCCGGCCGGCCGCCTCCGGTCGGGCCGTCGATCGCGACGTCGTCATGGACCTTCCTGCCGTTCCAGACGACGGTGACGCGCGCGTCGGCCGTCTTGGTGCCGTCGGTGTCGTAACGGGCCGCGCGGAAGGTGATGTCGTACGACTGCCAGGTCTCCGGCGCGGTTGCCGCGTTGACGTCCGGCGCCTTCTTCTCGTAGATCGCGCCGGCCTCGTTCGTGTCGAGCGTCGTGTCACCGTACGAGTCGAGGATCTGGACCTCGTAGCGGTCCTGGAGGTAGACGCCGCTGTTGCCCCGGTCCTGGCCCGTGACGTCGTCGGGCAGGTGCGGCACCCGGAACTCCACATGCAGTGCGAAGTCCTGGTACGCCTCCTTGCTGCGCAGGTCGCCGCAGCACACCTCCATCGACTTCCCCTCGGTGAGGGGCCATTCGGTGACGCGTCCGTCGGTGTGCTGCCACTGGCTCTGCGACGCGGCGGTGCCGTCGAAGAGGGTGACGCGCGCGCCGTGCGGGCGGACCGTGATCAGGTCCAGGTTGACGTGCCCGTCGTCACCGGCGTCGAAGCGGTACGCGACGGTGTTGTGCCCCTTCTTCAGGGTGACCCGTTCCGTCCGGGTGGACCAGGTCTCCCAGTCGCCGGTCGAGGGAAGCCTCGTCTGGCGCAGCTTCTTGCCGTTGGCGTACAGGGAGAGGGCCTTGGTGCCCTGGAAGGGGTTGGGGCCGTTGGAGTAGCGCAGGTTGACGTCGTAGTCGCCGGCCCTGGGCACCGTCACGTCGAACGTGGTCGCCGCCTTGCCCTCGGTGCCGTACCGGTCGACGAAGCCGCTGCCCGAGTAGCCGCCGTGGTCCCGGTTCACCCCGGCCGTCCCGGTCAGGCGTGCCTCCTCCGCCTCGTACAGCGTGGCGGGCGGCGGCTGTTCGCCCGGCAGGGCGTTGAGCGTGTACCAGGCCTCGGTGCTCCACAGCTTCTCGCCGGACGCGGAGGCGAACGGCCGCGGGGAGCGCACGTGTACGACACGGCCGGGTTTCAGTCCGTCGAGGCGTAGCCGGACGGTCCGTCCGTTCTTGGCGAGGGTCGCCGAGCCGACCGTGAGCCGCTCCTCCGCGATCTTCGGGCCGCCGTAGTCGGATGTCGGGGTGTACCGCCACTGTTCGGCCTGGTAGCGGGAGGCGAGCTTGTCCACGGTCTCCTGCGACAGGGGCTGGGTGTACTCCAGGTCGAAGCCGCCGGGGACGGCCCGCATCTCCTTGATGTCGAAGGTGTTGCCGCCGTTGGGGGTGAGCTTCTGCAGCCCGAACTTCAGCTTGCCCTCCTGTCCCCAGTTGCCGTCGGCGCCGAGCCCGCCCGCGTAGACGGCGCCGTCGGGGCCCAGCGTGATCCGGTTGACGCCGGCTTCGAGTCCCTGTGTGTAGCGGAAGACGGCGCCCTGGTACTGGCCCTTCACCTTCTCCAGGTAGGCGCGCTGGAGTCCGCCGTAGGTGACGTCGCCGATGAGCATCTGCCCGGCGAACCGGCCCTTGGTGAGATACAGCGGCGTACTGGGGGAGTTGGCGATCTCGTTCTGCGGCAGCCACAGCACGGGTTCGGTGACGGGCCGGTCGTCGAAGGGGCCGGACGGCTCGGTGTAGTGGTTGAAGAAGCGGTCCTGCTTGATGTGGACCAGCTTGGAGGCGGGCAGCCAGCCGCCCTGGTTGTCGGTGGTGAAGATGTCGCCGCCGGGCCCCCAGCCGATGCCGTTGGGGGTGCGCAGACCGCCCGCGATCGGCTGGATCTTCCCGGTCTTACGGTTGATCCGGTACGTGGTGCCCCGGCCGGGCGCCGGCTGCGGGGTGGTCGTCGCGCCGCCGTAGTCGATGGCGACGGACAGGTTCACGTAGAAGTAGCCGTCGCGGTACAGCAGGCCGAACGCGAACTCGTGGAAGTTCCCGCCGTACGGCCAGGTCGCCACCGTGCGGTACTCGTCCGTCACCGAGTCACGGTTCTTGTCGACGAGCCGGGTCAGCTCGTGTTTCTGCGACACGTACAGGGAGCCGTCGACGTACTTGATGCCCATGGGCTCGCGCAGACCGCTCGCCACCTTCTTGACGGTCACCTTGTCGCGGCTGGTCTCCCCGGTGACGTTGCCCAGCAGGTACACCTCGCCGGTCGTGGTCTCCGAGCCGCCCCAGGTGCTGATGGCCAGGCGTCCGTCGGGCAGCCAGTCCATGCCGGTGACCTGCGGTTCGAAGCCGTCGGGGCGCAGGTCGGTGAGGGTGAGGTCGGGCCGTACGTCCGTCAGGGGCAGCCCGTCGCCGGGGCTGTCCGCGCCGGACTCGCACTCCTTGCGGCCGGGGGCGGTCACCCGGACCACGCCGGCGTCCGTGCTCAGCGCCTCCGTCGGCACGATGGTGAAGTCGCTCGCGGAGGGTGGTTTCCAGGCCAGTGCGAGGCGCTGGTCGCCGCCCCGCTCGAAGTAGTCGATGCGGAACGGGTGCGAACCGGCGGTGAGCTGGACCGATCCGTCCTTCGGCTCGGCTCCGTGCAGACCGTCGTGGTCGACGACGGTCCGGTCGTCGATGGTCAGCCGTGAGCCGTCGTCGCTGGTGAGCCGGAAGGCGTAGGAGCCGTCGTCCGGGATCACGAGGTAACCGGACACCACTGCCGAGAAGTTGTCGGCGAAGCCGCCGAAGTCGCCGGTCGTGGACCAGTCCACGGTCGGCATCAGCTTGTCGTGGTTCGGTGTCTGGCCGGGCTTGAGGGTGCACAGCTTGCTGAGCGGGACCTGGGTGTCGAACACCCGCAGGGTCACGCCCGGTTCCTGTGGCGGGATGTCGGCGGGGACGGCGGCGGACGGGGGCGCCGCCACGACGCCTCCGACCAGCAGGGCGCCGAGGAGAAGGGGAGTGAGTCTTCTTCGGGCACGGCGGAACAACCGTGGATGCATCGGTCCTCCAGAACGGACCGGAGGCCGCCGGATCGCTCTCCGGTCGAGTGACCCTCTGCGCGGGAGACGCGCAGAGGCGGTACTCGTTGCGGTTGCGCCGTTACCGTAGGGGACTTTCTCCGCGCACGTCCATACTTTGTCATCAGTGAGTTCAAAGTCCGGCCGGCTGGACGACCCGTCATGTTCGTACACGGGGAGAGGCCGGGCGCACGGCCCCTGCGGGTGCGGCGTGGCCGCCCAGGGCGCACGCTGTTGTACGGGCGTACCCCCGAGCGCGCGAGGCGACTGGACCTCGGAGGTGGATGCAACCCTTGGGCAACGATCCCCTCGGCCATGTCGACCAGGCGGCGGCCTCGATGCTGGAGGCACTGTTCACCCAGTCCCCGATCGGGCTGCACCTCGTCGACCCCGACCTGCGCGTGGTCCGCGTCAACACCGCGGCGCCCTGGATGCGCGGCGTCAGCCTCGACGAGATCCGGGGGCAGCGGGCCAGGGACGTCTACCACCTCGTCGACGCCGACGTCGAGGCGCTTCTGAAGGACGTCCTCGACACCGGCACGCCCCTGCTCAGCCATGTCGTACGGGCCCTGGTCGACGAGGCACCCGTGGAGCGCACGTTCGAGGTCAACGCGCTGCGACTGCAGGGAGCCGAGGGGAAGGTGCTCGGGGTCGGCGTCATCGCCGTCGACGTCACCGAGCGGGAGCGGGCCCACGCCAGGACCCGCATGCTCGACCGGGTACGGGAACGCGTCGGCCGGACCCTGGACCCGGTCGTCATCGGCGAGGAGCTCGCCGCGATCCTGGTGCCCGACTTCGCGGACCTGGTGACCGTCGAGGTGGAGGACGCCGTCATCCGCGGCGACGACCCGCCCCTGGCCACCGCCCCCATCGGCACCCTGGTGATGCGCACCGCCTTCCGCAGCGCGGTCGCGGGCGCGGTGCCGCAGATCCACGCGGTGGGCGACGTCCGCCGCCTCACGGACCCGACGCCGTTCACCCAGGCCCTGGCCGACCTGAGCCCCCGGATGGTCCGGCTCGGCCCGGACACCCCCTGGCTCGCCGCCGACCCCGCCCTCGCGCTGGCTGTGGACGCCGCGCGGGGCCACTCGCTCCTCGTCGTCCCGCTGGCGCTGCGGGACGCGGCCCTCGGCCTCGTCAGCCTCTACCGCGCCGACCGCTCACCCGTCTTCGACGAGGAGGACCGGGCCCTCGCCATGGAGGTGGGCACCCACACCGCGCTGTGCCTCGACAACGCGCGGCGCTACACGCGCGAGCACACGATCGCCGCCACGGTCCAACGGCAACTGCTGCCCCGCCGCCCCGAGGCCCAGGCATGGCTGGAGACCGCCTACCTCTCCCTCACCGGAGCCGATCCGGGCGCCTGGTACGACACGACGGCCCTGTCCAGCGCCCGCACCGCCATCGTCGTGGGCAAGGTGTCCGGGCGCGGCCTGGAGGCGGCCGCCACCATGGGCCAGCTGCGCACGGCCATCCGCTCCCTGTCGGCGTTCGACCTGACCCCGGACGAACTGCTCGCCCGGCTCCACGACACCGCGTCCCGGCTCGCCGCCGAACGGGCGCGGCTGCCCCTCGGCGACCCCCTGCGCCAGGAGGAGCTGACCGCCGACTGCGTGTACGCGGTCCACGACCCGCTGACCGGAAGCTGCACGGCGGCCGCCGCCGGCCACCTGGCCCCGCTGGTCGTCCGGCCGGACGGCACGGTCTCGCTGCTCGACACCCCGGCCGGGCCACGCCTCGGGAGCGCGGAGGGTGCCCCGTTCGCGGCCGTCGACGTCGGCGTACCGGCCGGCAGCGTCCTGGTGTTCACCAGCGACCCGCTGCTCACCGCGTACCTCGCCGAGCGCCCCGGCCCGCTGGCCTCGGTGTCCCGCTACGGCGACCGCCCGCTGCAGGACCTGTGCGACGACCTCGTCTACGCACTCCCGGCCGGGATGGGTGTCCGGGACGCCGCCGTGATCGTCGCGCGGACCCGGGCCTTCCCGGCCGACCAGTGCGCGATCTGGCCGCTCGAACCCGACCCGACGGCCGTCTCCGTGGTCCGGCGCCGCACACGCGAGCAGCTCACCACGTGGGGCGTGGACGAGGAGACCGCCTACAACACGCAGCTCATCGCCAGCGAACTCGTCACCAACGCCCTGCGGTACGGACGTCCGCCCATCGAGCTGCGCCTGATCCGTGGCCGCACCCTCACCTGCGAGGTGCGGGACGCCGACACGGCCGCCCCGCACCTGCGCCACGCGGGCACCGTCGACGAGGGCGGGCGCGGCCTGTTCATCGTCGCCCAGCTGGCGCAGGCGTGGGGGACCCGGCCTGCCGCACCCGGCAAGACGATCTGGGCCGAGCAGACCCTGTGACGGCGCCCCCGTCGGGGGTCAGCGCCGGCGGCCGCGCGCCGCCCAGCCGCTGCCTATCCCCGCGACGTGCAGGGCGAGCAGCATGAGACCGATCAGCATGAAGTTGACCGACGTGAAGACGTCGTTGGTGGCGATGTCCGCCGCGTTGATCAGGAAGGAGATGAAGAACAGAACCGCCGCGATGATGCCCAGCACGTGGTGCCTCCTCGAAAGTAGGGATTCGCCGGTGGGGGTGGCTCCCCGCGTATGCCCCGGCCCGGCGTCCTCACGCACGGCGACCGTGCGCCACCCCGCGTGGCCGGTAGATGGCCCGTACAGTTGAATCGGCGGCCTCGGCGGGGCCGAGCCCGGCATCCTCAGCGGCCGACCCCCACGGCGAGCGAACGGAAGCACCCATGCACCACGCCTCCGGCCTCCCGGACGACGACTCCGGCACCCTGTTCGGGCTGGACGCGCTCGGACCGGCCCCCGCCCCGGCCGAGCGGCACTCCGCGTTCCGGACCTCCGCCGGCGCCCGCCGCCTGCTGCCCGTCCGGGAGATCTACGCCGAGCCGGCCGCCGCGGCCTCCCCGCGCGGACGGCAGATCATCGCCCGGTACCCCGACGCCGAGGTGATCCCGGTCGACTCGCACTGGCGCATCCCGGGCCTGCACGGCAACGAGGGCAACATCGACCGCTGGGTGCGGGTCAAGGGCGAGACGCTCGTGCTCGGCGAGAAGAAGACCCTCACCACCCGGCCCAACGGCCGGTCGGCGGACTGGATCGCCCCCGGCCCCTCCAACGGCTGCGCGATGGCCTGCGCCTACTGCTACGTGCCCCGCCGCAAGGGCTACGCCAATCCCATCACCGTCTTCACCAACATCGACCGGATCATCGCCCACCTGGCCCGGCACGTCACCAGGCAGGGACCCAAGCCCGAGCCGAACCAGTGCGACGCCGAGGCCTGGGTGTACGACATCGGCGAGAACGGCGACTGCTCCGTGGACGCCCTGATCTGCGACAACACCGCCGACCTGGTGCACGCCTTCCGGCAGTGGCCCACCGCCAAGGCGTCCTTCGCCACCAAGTTCGTCAACCCCGACCTGCTGGCCCTCGACCCCCGCGGCCGTACCCGCGTCCGCTTCTCGGTGATGCCGCCGGACGACTCCCGGCTCCTCGACGTGCGCACCTCGCCCGTCGCCGACCGGATCGCCGCCGCGGCGGACTTCCTCGACGCCGGGTACGAGGTGCACTTCAACCTCTCACCCGTCGTCGTACGGCCCGGCTGGGAGGACGCCTGGGCCGACCTGCTGCGCCATCTGGACGACGTGCTGCCCGCGCGGGTCAAGGAGCAGGCCGCCGCCGAGGTGATCATGCTGACCCACAACGAGGAGCTGCACGAGGTCAACCTCGGCTGGCACCCTCGTGCCGAGGACGTCCTGTGGCGGCCGGACATCCAGCAGGCCAAGCGGTCGCAGAACGGCGCCCGCAACGTCCGCTACCGCAACGGGATCAAGGGGGATTCCGTGGCGGCGCTGCGTGCCCTGATCGGCCGGCACGCCCCGTGGCTGCGGGTGCGCTACGCCTTCTAGTTAGACCCCGCGTCCGAGGGGTAGTCGGGTGGCCCGTACGGGAACGGCTCATCCGGCGCCCCCTCCGCCGGTGGGCCGTCCTCGTGTGGCAGGACACGGCGAGGCGCCTGACGATGGGTGGGCCATGCACAGTATCGAGCAGACGATCGAGATCGCGGTGCCCGTGCGCACCGCGTACAACCAGTGGACCCAGTTCCAGCACTTCCCGCGCTTCATGACCACGGTGCGCGAGGTGGACCAGATCAAGCCGTCCCTGACCTCGTGGACGCTCGCCGCCGGTCCGCTGCGCGGGACCTTCCAGGCCGAGATCGTGGAGCAGGAACCCGACTCGCACCTCGTCTGGCGCAGCCTCGACGAACGGCCCGGGCACCGGGGGCGCGTCTCGTTCGCGCCCACCCCGGACGGCGGTACGGCCCTCACCGTGCGGATGGAGATCGGCCTGAACGGCCCCGCCGGGCTGGTCCCCGGCGTCTCCCCGCTCGCCGGCCGGGTCGTGGCCGCCGAGCTGCGGCACTTCAAGGAGTACATCGAGGGGCTGGGGCAGGAGAGCGGGGCCTGGCGGGGCACCATCCGCGACGGCCGCCTGCGGCGCGCCGAGGCCGAGCGGAACGTCAGCGGAGTGCCCTGCTGGCCCCACGGCTGAGCCCCCGAGAACCGTACGACTGAGAGGCGACTCGCGATGAAGAAGGCGCCCGGCGACGAGCCGGACGAGGACCTGACCGTCACTCCGCCCAAGAAGTGGGCCGCGGGCGTCCCCGCGGTGGCCCACGCCCTGGAGTACTCCCTGGAGGAGACGTCGGCCCGGCGCACCGGCACGACCCTGCTGACCATGAACCAGGTCGACGGCATCGACTGCCCCGGCTGCGCCTGGGCGGATCCGGCCCCGGGCCACCGGCATCGCAACGAGTACTGCGAGAACGGCGCCAAGCACATCAACGACGAGGCGACCACCCGGCGCATCGGCGCGGACTTCTTCCGCGAGCACTCCGTGCCGGACCTCGCCGGCCGCTCCGACGCCTGGCTGAACCAGCAGGGCCGGCTGACCGAGCCGATGGTCAAGCGGCCGGGCTCGGACCACTACGAGCCGATCAGCTGGAACGACGCCGTCGGGCTGATGGCCGAGGAGCTGACCTCGCTCGACACCCCCGACGAGGCCGTGTTCTACACCTCGGGGCGGGCGAGCAACGAGGCGGCGTTCGTCCTGCAGCTGTTCGCCCGCGCGCTCGGCACCAACAACCTGCCCGACTGCAGCAACCTCTGCCACGAGTCCAGCGGATACGCCCTGCACGAGACGCTGGGCACCGGCAAGGGCACGGTCAGCCTCCACGACCTGCACCACGCCGACCTGATCTTCCTGGTGGGCCAGAACCCCGGCTCCAACCATCCGCGCCAGCTGTCCGCCCTCGAACAGGCCAAGCGCAACGGCGCCCGCATCATCGCCGTCAACCCGCTCCCCGAGGCCGGGCTGCTGCGGTTCAAGAACCCGCAGAAGCCCCGCGGCGTCATCGGCCCGGGCACGCAGATCGCCGACCGCTTCCTGCGCATCCGCAACGGCGGTGACCTCGCCCTCTTCCAGGCCGTCAACCGGCTGCTCCTGGAGGCCGAGGACGCCCGGCCCGGCGAGGTGCTCGACCACGACTTCATCGACGCCGACACCACCGGCTTCGAGGAGTTCGCCCGGCACGTCCGCGGCGTCGAGTGGGACGACGTCCTCGCCGCCACCGGCCTGACCCGCGACGAGATCGAGCAGGTCCGCGACGAGGTGCTGCGCAGCGAGCGCGTCGTCGTCTGCTGGGCGATGGGCCTCACCCAGCACAAGCACGCCGTACCCACGATCCGCGAGATCGTGAATTTCCTGCTGCTGCGCGGCAACGTCGGCCGGGCCGGCACCGGCGCCTGCCCGGTGCGCGGGCACAGCAATGTGCAGGGCGACCGCACCATGGGCATCTGGGAGCAGATGCCGGACTCGTTCCTCGACGCGCTCAAGGAGGAGTTCGGCTTCGACCCGCCGCGCGCCCACGGCTACGACTCGGTCAACGCGATCCGGGCGATGCGCGAGGGCAAGGTGAAGTTCTTCCTCGGGCTGGCCGGCAACTTCGTGCGCGCCACCCCCGACAGCACGGTCACCGAGGAGGCCGTACGCCGCTGCCGGCTGACGGCGCACATCTCCACCAAGCTCAACCGCTCCCACACGGTGTGCGGCGACACCGCGCTCATCCTGCCCGCCCTCGGCCGCACCGAACGGGACGTGCAGGCGACCGGCGAGCAGTTCGTGACCGTGGAGAACTCGATGAGCGAGGTGCACACCTCACGGGGACGGCTGCGGCCCGCGTCCTCCCTGCTGCTCAGCGACATCGCCATCCTGTGCCGGCTGGCCCGCCGCACCCTCGGCGACAAGCCCGACATCGCCTGGGAGCGGTTCGAGGCCGACTACGGCGTGATCCGCGACCACATCGCCCGGATCGTCCCCGGCTTCGAGGACTACAACCGGCGGGTGTCCCGCCCCGGCGGCATCCAGCTGATGAACCCGGTCAACGAGGGCGTCTACTCCACCGGCACCGGCCGGGCCCTGTTCACCTCCAACAGCGCCGAGGCGCCCCGCGTGCCCGAGGGACACCTGCTGCTGCAGACCCTGCGCTCGCACGACCAGTGGAACACCGTGCCGTACACGTCCAACGACCGGTACCGGGGCATCCACGGCAGCCGCCGTGTCGTCCTCGTCAACCCGGACGACGTGCGCGCGCTGGGACTCGGCGACGGCGAGCGCGTCGACCTGGTGAGCGTCTGGTCCGACGACGTCGAGCGGCGCGCCGAGGACTTCCGCGTCGTGCCGTACCCGACGGCCCGGGGCTGCGCCGCCGCGTACTACCCGGAGACGAATCTGCTGGTGCCGCTGGACAGCGTGGCCGACCACAGCAACCAACCGACCTTCAAGTCGATCGTCGTCCGGCTGGAGCCGGCGCGGGTGGGCGCCGAGCAGGCCTGACACACGACGGCCCCGGACGCGATCACCGCGTCCGGGGCCGTCGTGTCTCCTGATTCAGTTGCGGGCGCCCAGGTTGCGCCGGAAGGAGCCCGGGGTGCGCAGGGCCCGTTCGATCTCCTCCAGCGACCGGTTGCGGGTCTCGGGGACCTTGAGGGCCACGAAGATCACGCAGAGCACGTTCATGGCGGCGTACACGAAGAACGTGCCCGAGCGGCCGATCGTGTTGATCGCGGTGAGCGCGGTGACGGCGATCAGGAGGTCGAAGCCCCACACGGACACCGTGGCCAGGCTGGTCGCCGGGCCCCGCACGCCCAGCGGCAGGATCTCCGGGGCGATCACCCACACCACCGACTGCATGCCGATGCCGTTGAACAGGATGTAGGCGAACAGCGAGAGGATGACCACCCACCGCTGCACGGGCGAGTCGCCCGCGAGGAACGCCAGCCCCAGCACGGCCATGGACAGCCCCGACAGCGGCAGGAACCACAGCATGGTGCGCCGCCGGCCCACCGCGTCCAGCGCTACCGCGCCGACGATGCCGGCCACCACCAGCATGGCGCCGATGCCGATGCCGGTGAGCAGCGCGACCGAGGTGCCGAAGCCCGCGTCGGAGAGGATCGCCGGGGCGTAGTAGACGACCGCGTTGATGCCGGTGAGCTGGGAGAAGGCGGCGACGCCCACGGCGATCAGCAGCGCGGGGCGCACCCAGGGCCGGCGCACGGCCCGCCAGCCGTCCCGCGTCGGCGCCGACGACACCTCGCCGATCGCGGTGATCTCCGCGTCGACGTCCGTGCCGGGGGACCGCAGACCGCGCAGCACCCGGCGCGCCTCCTCACGGCGCCCCTGCTCCACGAGCCAGCGAGGGCCCTCGGGCAGCCGCACGATGCCGAACGCCAGGACGGCCGCGGGCACGGTCGCCAGCCCGAACATCAGCCGCCAGCCTCCGGTGTCGGCCAGCAGCCAGCCGCAGAAGAAGGAGACCAGCTGCCCGATCGCCACCATGAGCTGGAACAGCACCATCAGCCGGCCGCGGATGGCGGGCGGGGCGACCTCCGCGATGTAGACCGGCACCATGTTCGACGCCCCGCCGACGGCGAGACCGAGGACGAACCGTGCCGCGATCAGCGTGCCGGTGCCCGGGGCGACGGCGGCCGCCGCGGCCCCGGCCGCGAACACGACCGCCACCCACAGCACGACCCGGCGCCGGCCGTGCCGGGCGGCGAGCCGCCCCGAGCACAGGGCACCGACCATGGCGCCGACCAGGATGACGCTGACGACGATCTCCTGCCCCCGGGAGGACAGACCGAGGTCCTCCCGCAGATGCAGCAGCGCGCCGGAGATGATGCCGGTGTCGTAGCCGAACAGCAGGCCGCCGAGCGCGGCGACGGCCGCCACCGCGTACACCTGACGCGGCGGACGGGCCGGCGCCGCCGGCTCGGTGAGCGTGGCGGTGGCCGCCTCAGGCATCGCCCATGACCAGACCCTCGATGGTGTGCTTCTGCGTGACGGGCGTCAGCTCGTCCACGACGGCGACGTCCAGGTGCCGGCGCACCCGCTCGGGCAGCGCCTCCCAGTAGCCGCGCGTGACGGCGGCGTCGTGCCGCTCGCCGTTGGTGGCCTCCGGTCCGTCGACGCCGAGGACCAGGACCGGACGCGACTTGCTCGACTGGTTGGCCGTGCCGCGGTGGATGGTCAGGGCGCTGCGGGCGGAGATGTCACCGCGCTGAGGGTACTTGCGCACGGCGCGCCCGGCGTACCGCGGGTAGTGCGAGCGGGGCGGGAACATGCCGTGCCCGAACTCCGGGCTGTCGTCCCACTGGGTGCCCGGGGCTATCTCGAAGGGCCCCATGTCCTCGGCGGTGTCCACGGTGGTGACGTTGAAGGCCAGCGAGGTCAGCCGGCGCTCGCGCCGCGTCTCCTCCGGCATGGGGAAGTCCCGGTGCCAGGGCTGGTTCACGGCGCCCTCCAGCGGGACGTCGAAGCCGAGCTCCACGATGCGGTAGTCGGGGCCGAGCACCGCGGCGCACACCGAGCGGACCCACGGGTGGTCGACCAGCTCGACGAAGCCCCGGATCTGCTCGGGGTGGATCTCGACGTAGTAGCGGTGGGGGCCGCGCCCCACGGCACCGCCCGGGCGGGACAGCGCCTCCTGGAAGGCCGCGTCGACGTCCTCGCGCAGCCGGTCCGCCCACGCGACGGAGAAGGCGCCCTTGCGGGCGGTGATCCCGTCGCCGTAGAGCGCCTCGACGTCGGGACGGACGTCGACGTCGAGAGCGGCCGGGTCGACGCCGGGGTACAGGTGCGCGGTCATTCGGTGCCTCCTTGCACTGCGATGGATCCCCCTCATCGTGCAGCGTTGCATGCAACGTTGCAATACCCTGCGGGGAACCTTGTCGGATCGCCCCGGACGCGTGGGAGGATGGCCACCGTGAGTAGTCGCCTGAAAGATGTCGCCGCCCTCGCGGGCGTCTCGGTCCGGACCGTGTCGAACGTCGTCAGCGGATCGGGCAACGTCGCCGAGGCCACGCGGCAGCGTGTCCAGCAAGCCCTCGACGAACTCGGTTACCGGCCCAACCTCGCCGCACGCAACCTCCGGGCGGGCCGCACCGGACTCATAGGCCTCGTCGTCCCCGAGCTGTACTCGCCCTACTTCGGCGAACTGGCCAGCCTCATCGTGGAGGCCGCGCAGCAGCGCTCCTGGACCGTGATCATCGACCAGACCTTCGGCGACGCCGAGGCCGAACGGCGCCTCCTCGACGGCACCCAGGGGCGGCTGGTGGACGGCCTGATCATCAGCCCCTGGGCCCTCGGCCCCGAGGAGGTCACCACCCACGCGCGCAACGCGCCCGTGGTCCTCCTCGGCGAGCGCCCGCCCCGCGGACTCGCCGACCGGGTCGCCGTCGACAACGTCGCCGCCGCCGACGAGGCCACCACCCACCTCCTCGAAGCCGGCCGCCGCCGTATCGCCGCCATCGGCCTCCAGCCCCACCTGCGCAACGGCACCGCCGACCAGCGCCTGGCCGGCTACCGCGACGCCCTGCGCCGCGCGGGCGCGGTCGTCGACGACGCGCTGGAACGCCCCGTCCGCGAGCTCCACCGCGAGGACGGCGCGCAGGCCATGGCCGCCCTCCTCGACGACCCCTCGGCGGCACCCGACGCCGTCTTCGCGTTCACCGACGAACTCGCGCTCGGCGCACTCCACGTGGCCCACGAACGCGGACTGCGCGTGCCCGAGGACCTGGCCGTCGTCGGCTTCGACGACATCGAGGACGGGCGCTACGCCCAGCCGCCCCTCACCACCGTCGCCCCCGACAAGCGGCAGCTCGCCGAACGCGCCCTGCAGTGCCTCGCCGACCGCATCTACAGCCCCGACAACGGCGTGCCCCCGCTGGACGTCGTCGTGCCGCACCACCTCGAAGTGCGGGGGAGCAGTGCTCGCAAGACATGAGCGCCCGGCTGCCCCTTCCCCGTGTGGGGCGCGGAAGCGGCGGGTACTCGCGGCGCGTCCGCACCCGACCCGACTCACGAGGAGGCCGCGATGCCCGGCACCGAGGACCAGGACAAGACCCACCCGCTCGAGGAGGTCACCGGCGAGCGTGACGTCCCCCCGGAGGAGGACGAGGACAGGAAGCGGGACGAGGACCCGGCACAGCACGGCGACGACTCCGAGGGCCGGTAGAACCGAGCCGGCGGGGGCGTCGCCGGTACGCAGGGGAGTGGTGATGACCAGGACCATCGCGGAGCAGACGGAGGAGCAACTCGGCGGCCCGGACGGCATTCTGGCGCGGCAGCGCCGGGACCACCGGGAGATGACCCGGCTGATGGACCGCTACCGGGAGGCCGGGCCGGGCGACGACGGGGAGCGCGCGCTCAAGGACGTCGTCCAGCTCGTCTTCAGTCACGCGTTCGCCGAGGAGTCCGTGCTCTGGCCGGCCGTACGGCGCTCGGTCCCGGACGGGGAGGAGCTGACCTCCCGGGTGGAGGAGGAGCACCAGCAGATCAACGACCTGTTCACCGACATCGAGCGCCTGGCCCCCGGCAGCCCCGAGCGCGAGGACGGGATCGCGCGGGCGTTCGCGCTCATCGAGCAGGACATCAGGGACGAGGAGGACCTTCTGCTGCCCCGCCTCCAGGAGGCGGTCGACACCCCGCGGCAGCGCCGGCTCGGCACCGCCTGGGAGGCCGTCCGCAAGACGGCGCCGACCCATCCCCACCCCGTCGTCCCGCGTCGCCCACCCGGCAACGCGATCGCGGGCGTACCCCTGAGCGTCTACGACCGAGCCCGGGACGCCCTAGGTCGTGTCCCCTCGACATCGGCGTGGCGGACGCTCGCCGTCCCGGGCGCGCTGCTCGCGGCGGCGGTGCTGGTGGGGGCGTGGCGCAGGCGACGCTGAGCCGTGTCCGGTTCCTTGCGGCGAAGCGAGTCGTGACCCCGCCGCGTGACATCATCCGCCCATGAGCAGCGATCTGGGAGTAAGCGCTCTGGCGATCAACGTCGTGATCCCCGAGGAGCTCCGCTGGACGGACACCCGGCGCGGGGAGACGTTCATGCTGACCACGCTCAACGTGAGGCTCCTCCCCGACGGGCACCTCGCCGTGAAGGCCTACGGCAGACCGGTCGCGGGTGGTCGCGGCGCCTACGTCTCCTTCCCGGTGCCCGACAGGCCGGAGTTGGCGGCCCTGATCTCCGAAGCGGGCAGCCGCGCGGGGGAGTTGTGGGCCGCCCATCGCGGTCTCGGCTGATCTCCGGCCCCTGCGCCCCCGCCCGCCCCGTGCACACCCCTTGTCGCGGCGCACAGCCCGCCCATAGGATCCGTAGGCAATGGATTGAATCGTTTCAGTGAAATGCCGGGCAGTCAACTCCACCTCAAGTGGGGGGAGTTGTCGATGCGACCAAAGGAGCGAGCATGCCGGGAAGCTGGGACCGCAGAACCTTTCTCCGCGCCACCGCGGGCACGGTAGGGGCGGGCGTGCCCCTCCTGTCCGTCGCGGGCACGGCGTCCGCGTCCGCAGCGCCGGCCGGTCAGGGCGGCGGCACCGGCCTGCGCGTCGTCCGCACCACCGTGGAGCACAAGGAGAACCTCCTCGGGACCGACATGGCGCGCCCGATGCTCGCCTGGGAGGCGGAGTCGCCGGGGCACGGCGCACGCCAGAGCGCCTACCGCGTCCAGGTGCGGACCGGCGGCAAGGACTGGAGGCGCTCGCTCGTCTGGGACTCGGGCAAGGTGACCTCCGCGAACAGTGTGGGCGTGCCCTACGGCGGCCCTGCCCTCGCGCCCCGCACCCGCTACGAGTGGCGGGTCAGGATCTGGGACGGAGAGGGCAGGGCGTCCGGCTGGAGCGCCCCGCGCTGGTTCGAGACAACGATGTCACCCGAGGAGTGGGGCGCCCACTGGATCGGTGAGGCCACACCCCGCCCGCCCGACCTCACCGGCGCCTCGTGGATCTGGGCCACCGGCGCCACCACCCAGAACGCCCCCGTCGGCCCGCGCCGGTTCCGGGGACGCCTCCCGCTGCCCGACGGAACCGACGTGGTGAGCGCCGTCGTCGTGGCGACCGCCGACGACGACTTCACCCTCCACCTCGACGGCCGCCGCGTGCTCCACGCCCCCGAGCAGCAGGACGGCTGGCGGGCCGGCCGCACCGCCGACGTCACCGAAGAGGCCGTGGAGGCGGTCCGCGCGGGCCGGGACCTGGTGCTCGCCGTCGAGGCCACCAACCGTCCGGGACCGTCCGTCAATCCGGCCGGACTCGTCGTCCGGCTCATCGTCGGGACGGCGTCGGGGCAGACGCACGAACTGCGCACCGGCGCCGGCTGGCGCGCCGCCGAGAGCGAGCAGGAGGACTGGCAGAGCCCCGGGTTCGACGACTCCGGCTGGCCGGCCGCCGTGGTGCTCGCCCCCTACGGCCAGGGCCCCTGGGGCGACGACGTCGCCGTCACCACACCCGAACTGCCCGCGCCCCTGCTGCGCAGGGAGTTCCAGGTGCGCCGCCCCGTGCTCCGGGCCCGTCTGCGGATCAGCGGTCTCGCGTACCACGAGGCCGAGATCAACGGGCGGCGCGTCGGACGCCAGGTGCTCGACCCCGGTTTCACCGACTACGACGAGACGGTGCTGTACGCCGTCCACGACGTCACCGACCTCGTCCGCCGGGGCACCAACGCCATCGGCGTGACCCTGGGCCGCGGGTTCTACGGCATGACCACCCCGAACGCGTGGAACTGGAACCGGGCGCCCTGGCACTCCGAGCCCCGCCTCATCGCCCGCCTGGAGATCGACCACCCCGACGGGTCCACCACGACCGTCGTCACCGACGAGCGATGGCGCATCACGGAGGGGCCCACCCTCTCCAACTCCCTGTACGCGGGGGAGACGTACGACGCACGCCGTGCGCCCGGCGGCTGGACGCGTCCCGGCTTCGACGACTCCGCCTGGCGTGCCGCCGAGGTCCGGGACGCGCCGAAGGGGCGGCTGAAGGCTCAGCCCCACGACGGCATCGAGATCGTCGAGTCGTTCCGGCCGGAGCGGATCACCCGGCACGCCTCCGGCGACCACGTCGTGGACATGGGCCGCACCATGGCCGGCTGGGCGCGGATCACCGTGCGGAACCTCCCGGCCGGCACCCGCGTCACCCTCACCTACGGCGAGAAACTGAAGGACGACGGCACCGTCTTCGCCGAGAACCCCCTGGTCCCCGGGCGCTTCCAGCGCGACGAATACGTCTGCGCAGGCCGGGACGAGGAGACCTGGGAACCCTCGTTCTCGTACAAGGGCTTCCGGTACGTCCAGATCGGCGGGCTGCCGGGCGCGCTCCGCACCGACCAGATCCTGGGACGGCTCGTGCACACCCCGTTGGAGGAGGTCAGCTCCTTCGCGTGCTCGGAGCCGTTCTACGAGTGGCTCGACGGGGCCATGCGCCGGACGATCCTCAACAACATGCACGGCATCCCGACCGACACCCCCGTGTACGAGAAGAACGGCTGGACCGGCGACGCCCAGCTCGGCACCCCGGTGATGACGTACGCCTTCGCGATGCACCGCATGCTCGCGAAGTGGCTCGGCGACCTCGCCGACAGCCAGACCTCCGCCGGGCAGCTCCCGGTGATCGTGCCGAGCGGCGGCTGGGGGTACGGGGACCTCGGCCCGTCCCCCGAGTGGACGACGGTGTACCCCTTCGTCGTCCGCGAGCTGTACCGGGTGTACGGCGACGAGCGCATCGCGCGCGAGCACTGGTCGGCGCTGACCCGCTACCTGGACTGGGAACTGGCCAGGCTCCGCGACGGCCTCGCCGTGACCGCGCTGGGTGACTACCTGGCCCCGGGGTACGGCGGCAACCCGCCGGAGGACACCCGGCTCACCGCGACGGCGTATCTGCACCGGGCGCTGGTGGTCACCGCCGAGATGGCCGACGTGCTGCACGACGACGCGGTGGCCACGCGCTACCGGGACGCGGCCGGGCGGCTGAAGGACGCCCTGAACGCGGAGTTCCTGGGCCCGGAGGGCCACTACCGCACGGCCAAGGACCCCGGTTACCGGCAGACCTCGAACGCGATCCCCCTCGCCTTCGGCCTGGTACCCAAGGACGCCCGCTCCTCGGTGTTCGCCAGCCTGGTGCGGGACATCGAGGCGCGCGGCAACCACCTCGACACGGGCGCGCTCGGCACCAGTGTGCTGCTGCGGGTGCTGTGCGACGGCGGGCGGCCGGACGTCGCCCACGCGGTGGCCACCCAGCGCACCTACCCCGGCTGGGGGTACTGGCAGGAGAACGGCGCGGACACCATGTGGGAGATGTGGCCGCGGGACTCCCGCTCCCGCGACCACTACTTCCAGGGCACCGTGGCGCAGTGGCTGTACGAGAACGTGGCCGGTCTGCGGCCGGGCGACGCCGGGTACGCCACCTTCTCCGTACGGCCGGACGCCCGGACGGGCCTCGAGTGGGCCCGCACGTCGATCCGCACCGTCCGGGGCACCGCGGGCGTCTCGTGGAAGCGGACGGCGACCGGTTTCCGGATGGAGGTGGAGGTACCGGTGGGCGCGGTCGCCGAGGTCCACGTCCCGGCGGCCGGCCCGGACGACGTGACGGCACCGCAGGGGGCCCGGTACCTGCGGATGGACCGGGGCTTCGCGGTCCACCGGGTCGCGCACGGCACCTGGGGCTTCCGGGCCCGCGTCTGAGCACGGGTGAAGGGGGGCCGGGGGGGGGGGGGGGGGGGGCCCCCCCCCCCCCCCCGGGGCGGGGGGCCCCCCCCCCCCCCGGGGGGCCGCGCTGAGTGGGCCCGCCGGGGGGGGGTGGGTTAAAAAAAAA